>DATMZV010000194.1:0-4727 GCA_035573355.1 Gaiellaceae bacterium
CCGTCGACGCCCATCGAAGAGACCTGGGGCGAGCTACTGCGATTGGTCGAAGAAGGAAAGGTCCGCCATTGCGGAATCTCCAATCACCCGGTCGATCTGATCGAGCGGGCGCTCGCGGTCGGCCCTGTCGGCGCACTGCAGTACCAGTACAGCCTTCTGCATCGTGTCCACGAACGGGACGTGATTCCATTCGCGCGCAAGCGAGGGATCGGCGTGCTGACCTGGTCGCCGCTCGCGGCCGGCTTCGTCGCAGACGACTTCGGTCCCGACTCGCTCGACGCCGACGACTTCCGGCGAACCCATCCGTTCGCGACGCTCGACCTCGGCCTGCTCAGGTCGACGCTCGCCTCGATCGGTGCGCATCACCAACGCAGCGCTGCGCAGGTTGCTCTCGCCTGGGTCCTGAGTCAGTCGGCGATCGCAGGTGCGATCGTCGGGATCAGGAGCGAAGGAGAGGCGGATCAGCTTCCCGGCGCGGCTGATCTGCGATTAAGCGAAACCGAGCTTGAGGAAATCGGGTCGGCAATTCCTTGAGCACCAACGCTGCGCCGACGAGCACGAGGGCCTCGGGCTCGAGGAAGTACCAACCAAAGGACAGCGGATCGAGAACGAGGCGGACGATCACCAGGCCGAGCGGCGCGAGCCAGAGCGCATGCACGCTGCGTCGAAGTCCGGTCGCGATCGCGGCGCCGACCGCGAGTGCGAGCGCAGACTGCAGCAGCCGCAACTTCCAGTCGAAGTGCGTGCCGGGCTCGACGACGAGACCGAGGATCGTTCCCGTTGCGACGCGCCATTGGTGGTCGAACATTCGGAAGCTCCCCGCGAGTGCGAACGGCGCAAGCATCGCGACCACCACACCTGTCTCGACGAGCCCCCCGACGAAGGCGCGCTTCAGCCGCGGGGCCAGTAGGAGCACGACCGCGCCGAGCACCCCCCAGAGCTCGAGGCCGGCGGAGACGCCGATGAGCGCTCCCGCCCGGAGCACGCGATCCTCGCGGGCGTAGAGGCCGGCCAGCACCCACAGCAGCGGCACGATTGCCTCCGCCGGATGTCCGTCGACGAATGCCCCCTGCGTCAGACCGGCGGCCACGGCGAGGACGCCGACGAGCAGCCTGATGCGATCGCCAACCTGCACCTTCCCGAGCACGTAGAGCAGCAGGGCGGCGACCGTCAGGTCGAGTACGAACGCGAGGGCCGCGAGGTTGCGAACCGCCCCGAAGACCACCAGCTGCAGCGGACCGGACTGGAGCATCGGGTCGGAGAACGTGTTCGCCCAGCCTCCGGAAAGCAGCTGCTCGCCTTTGTGGACGAAGTAGATGAGGTCGCCCGGATCCGTCCCTCGATCGAGGTAGGCGCGGCCGGCCGCGAGGCCGAGAACCGGTACCCAGACGCGGGCGACGGACGAACGCAGAAAGTCCCTCACACAGGGCGATATCGGCCTCTGGAGGGGTGAGGTTGAGGCGGGGCGGGATCAAGGCAAGGGCGGCTCCTGCCGATACCTCGAACGAGGGATATATGGACACCGACCGTCCCAAACTTCGCACTCCGGGCACCGAGCCCGGAGCCGCCACGCCGCCCGGCGGCAGTGGTATCGGCGGCCCTCCACCGCCGATCAACGCGCTAGCGGAGCTCGTCGCGGATCTGATCGCCGCCACGGGCCTCGTACCGGCCGACAAGCTGGCCGGTGTCCGCAGCGCCGCCGGCATGGGCTCGTTCGCCGCTGCTCTCGTCGATCAGAACGTGGCTTCGAGCGAGGGCCTGGCCCGAACGCTCGCGGCACGCTTCCAGATGCCGCTCGTCGACCTCGCCCTCACCGGCGTCTCGGACGACGCGAGCGGCGAGATCGCGATCCACGTCCTCGAGCGCGTCGTCGCGATCCCGTACGCCCTCGACGATGGAACGCTGAGAATCGCTGTCGCCGATCCCGGCAACATCCAGGGCATCGACGAGCTTCGGCTCGCCACTCGCCATCCGCTCGACATCGGTGTCGCCGCGCGCGACGACATCCTCGCCGAGATCCGCCGCCTCGCCCGCGCGTCGGAGGCCTTCGGCGCCCGAGCCGCCGTCGCAGATGAGTTGGAGGCGGAGGCAGAAGAAGAGGAGGCCGACGACCTCGAGGTCGACGACGGCATCTCGGACGCGCCGCTCGTTCGCCTCGTCAACTCGGTGATCTTCCAGGCGGCCGAGGATGGCGCCTCCGACGTCCACTTCGAGCCGCAGGAGGACGCACTGCTCGTCCGCTTCCGCGTGGACGGCGTGCTCCACGAGGTTCAACGGATCCCGAAGCGGATGATGCCCGGAGTGCTGACCCGGCTGAAGGTCCTCGCGAAGCTCGACATCGCAGAGCGCCGCAAGCCGCAGGACGGCCGCATCTCCCTCAACGCCGCCGCTGCCGGCCGCACGCTCGACGTTCGTGTCGCAACGCTGCCGACCGTCGAAGGCGAGTCGATCGTCATGCGTCTGCTCGACAAGTCGAAGAAGGCGCCGACGTTGCAGGAGCTCGGGATGTCCGACCAGATGCGGGCATCACTCGAAGTGCTGATTCGCAAGCCCACCGGCGCGCTGCTCGTCACAGGGCCTACCGGTTCCGGTAAGTCGACCACCCTCTACGCGGCGCTCACGGAGATCAACCGGCCTGAGATCAACATCATCACCGTCGAGGATCCCGTGGAGTACCGGCTCGGCGGCGTCAACCAGGTGCAGATCAACCAGAAGGCGGGCCTCACGTTCGCGACCGCTTTGCGCTCGATCCTTCGTTCCGACCCCGACGTAGTGATGGTGGGTGAGATCAGAGACGGCGAGACCGCCAAGATCTCGATCGAGGCGGCGCTCACGGGTCACCTCGTGCTCTCGACTCTCCATACGAACGACGCGCCGCAGGCCCTGACGCGCCTCGGCGAGATGGGCGTGGAGCCCTTCCTGATCGGCGCCGCGGTCTCGGCCGTCGTCGCCCAGCGACTGGCGCGAAAGCTCTGCACGCACTGCTGTGAGATGTACACCCCGTCGGTCGACGAGCTGGTGAAGGCGCGCGTCTCCCCGGAGGTCGCAGCGGCCAGCGACGGGATGGTCTTCTACCGCAAGAAGGGGTGCCCCAGGTGCAACCAGACCGGCTACAAAGGCCGGATCGGCATCTACCAGCTGCTCGCGATGAGCGAGCAGCTCGAGTCCCTCGCCGTCACGAAGGCGAGCCGCGAGGACATCGAACGGGCCGCAATCGGCGAAGGCATGGGAACCCTGTGGGATGACGGCCTCGCAAAGGTGGCCGCCGGCCTCACGTCGATCGAAGAGCTCGCCCGCGTTTCGATCTAGAGGAAGATCCCGTCCCCCTGTGCGTCTTGAGAGGAGTGGGGACGGGAGCCCGTATCTCTTTCAAGCCGTATGGCGTTGAAACCATATGAAGAGGGGTCTTCTCGTGGTTTTCGCCTGTCTAGCGCTCGTTCTGACCATGGCGGCCAGTTCCGCTCCGGCGAAGCGAGCCGCACATCCGGCGAAGCAGGCAGACGCTTGCACGTGGGGCGCCTCTTCCGTGGTGGTCGAAGAGGTCAACGGCCAGCTGGTTCAGAGCGAGCCGGCCACCACAGGCTGCACTCCCTAGGTCGCCCGGGCTACTGGGCGTGAACGTCACAGCCGAGGACCATCAGGGCCTCGATTGCTTCCGTCATGAAAGCCGTTGCCTGGTGGACGTCGGCGAAGGTGTACGGGCCCGGCCTCGAGGGCTCGGCGCTGCGCCCGCCGGCGGGGTAGACCTCCGCTTCGATGACGCAGGAGTCCCCGTAGTCGACGGCTCTGAGGATTGCGACGGATCGTCCGTCGCGACGTGCGTGCCGGACGAAGAGCTCTTTCGCCGTACCCGCGGCGGCTGGTTCGCTCACGTGCCGCGGGCGGCGTTCTGGGCAGCCTGCGCGACGGTCTCCTTGTCGGCAAAGCCGCTGATTCTCGCGACGAGGGTTCCGGGCCTGGCGTAGACGAGGAGACCGGGATCAGGCAGCAGGCCCAGCTGCTCGGTCAGCTTGCCGACCTGAGCCTGGCTCAGGACGCTGAGAGGCAGGAATCCGACCTTCGCCATCTGGGCGCCGGCGCGGGCCTCGGCAAAGGCGATGCCGTCGACCTCGGAGTACGGGTTGTACAGCGACACGACGACGATCGGGTTCTTGCCGAGCGCCTTCGCGATCGGCGCGGGCATGCCGGCCGCGAGAGCGGCGATCATGGCTGAAGGCTGCTCGGGAGCTTTGGCGGGCGTGGCCTGGACGGGTTGAGGCTTGGGCTTCGCCGTGGCGGCCCGCTTGGTCGTCTTCTTCGTCGGCGTCGTTATCGCATGCTTCTTCACGCCGAACGGGTGCTTGTTGATCACATGCGGCGTCGCGACGGCGCCCCCGCTCTTGTGCCCGAGCATCATCAGCCCTCCGCCGATCACGACTGAGGCCAGGAGAGCGCACAGGGCGGCGTAGCGGATGGGGGGCGAGAGCGTGAAAGTCATGGAATCTCTATCGGCAGTCGAAACGGGTGACTTGAAAACACGAAGGGCGCGGTCTCCCGCGCCCTTCGACTTTCAGGTACAGCCTTTTGCCTACGTGCAGGGGTCGGTCACGATGTCGGCGCCTGGGCCGTTCTTGTTCCAGGTCTTGCCGCCGACGGTGCTGTCCACGCAGTAGGTGACCGAGGTCGCCGTCTGGATGTGCAGCTTCGTGGAGACGATCGCCGAGTCGTACGCCTGCAGGAGCGAGATC
>DATMZV010000195.1:0-2190 GCA_035573355.1 Gaiellaceae bacterium
TACGCGTGGATTCGCGTCAGCTCTCACGGTCATGCGCAGGTCGTCACGGCCATGCAGGACATCGGCACCGGCACGCGCACGGCAATGGCGCAGATCGCAGCCGAAGAGCTGGGGATTCCGTTCGACCACGTGCAGGTCTCGCTCGGCGATTCCGCCCGCGGCCCGTTCGCCTCGATCTCCGCGGGCTCGTCGACGGTTCCGTCGATGGGGCCTGCGGTTCGGTCCGCGGCAGCGGACGCCAAGCGGCAGATCCTCGAGATCGCCGCGCAGCGGTTCCATCTCGAGGAACGGGTGCTCGATCTACGCGACGGGCAGATCGTCTCGACGGACGGAGGTTCGTGGCCGCTCACCGAGGTCACCGGCCTGCTGGAGAGCGGCCAGATTCTCGGCAAGGGCGCGCGCGGGCCGAATCCCGCGGGTATGCAGGTGCTGACGTTCGGTGTTCAGGTTGCCGAGGTCGCGGTCGACGTCGAGACCGGCGAGGTTCGCGTCGACAAGGTCGTCGCAATCCACGACGTTGGCCGAGTGATCAACGCACTGGGAGCGCAGAGCCAGGTCGAGGGCGGGATCATCCAGGGGATCGGACACACGCTCTCTGAGGAACGCATCGTCGACCCGGCCACGGGCTCGATTCTCACGCAGACTCTCGACTCGTACCGGATGCCGACGATCGCAGACGTCCCCGAGATCGTCACCGACCTCGTCGACGTGCCGGACCCGCACCTGACGAACCTCGGCTCCAAGGGCCTCGGCGAGCCGCCGATCATCCCGACCGCAGCCGCAATCGCGAATGCGATCCGCGATGCCACCGGCGCCGAGATCCGGTCACTCCCGATCACACGCGAAGAGATGCTGCGCGCGCTGCACGAAGCCGAGGCTCGCGAGAAGGAGCGTCGTGGAGCTCCTGCAGCCGTCTAGCACCGAAGAGGCGACCGGCGCGCTCGGAAACGGCTCGCGCGCCCTCGCGGGAGGGACGGAGCTCGTGCCGCTCCTCCGTGACGGGCTCGTGAAAGCCGAGACGCTCGTGCACATCAGACACGTCGTCCCGAGCGGGATCGACGGAAATCGGATCGGCGCCGGGACGACGCTGGCGGAGCTCGAGGTGGCTACCCAGATCCCGCAGGTTCTCCGTGAGGCCGCCACCAAGGCGGCGTCGCCGCAGCTGCGCTCGATGGGGACGATCGGCGGAAACCTCCTGCAGGCGACGCGTTGCTGGTACTGGCGGCTGGGCTTCGACTGCTGGCTCCACGGCGGCGAGCGCTGCTTCGCGAAGGACGGTGCGCACCGCGAGCACGCGGTCTTCGGCAACGACCAGTGCGCATCAGCGCATCCGTCCGACATCGCCGCCGCGCTCGTCGCTCTCGGCGCAACCTTGCACACGACGCAGCGAGAGCTTGCGGTTGCGGATCTTTACCGGTTACCGACCGCGGAGAACCGCGACGTCACGACACTTGCGCCGGACGAGCTGATTCTCGAGCTCGACGTCCCGCAGCCGGAAGCGTCGACCTATCTGAAGGCGATGGACCGGCGGAAATGGGCGTTCCCGATCGTCGGCGTCGCAGCCGCCCGATTTTCCGGCGAGGTTCGAATTGCGCTGGCCGGGGTGGCTCCGATCCCCTGGACGCTCGACCCGGCAGCGGCTCTCGAGGACGCCACGCCTCTTCCCGGCACGGCCTACAAGGTCGAGATCGCCGGCGCCCTCGTGCGCCGCGCGCTCGCGGAGGTAGCGGAACCCACCGGTTAGGGAGCGAAACGGGTCCGCTACGTCGCTAACGTGACCGCGCATTGGCGTACCTCACACGGCTGCCGTTAGTCCTCGCCGTCCTGGCGCTCTCCGCCTGCGGTGGAGGCGGCAAGGAGACCGCCAAGAGCACGCCGTGCCCGACCACGGGCAAGCAGGTCACGTTCCCGCTGCTCTCGAAGTCGAAGCCGTACACGGTCGACGTGCTGACGAACCTCGGCTCGTTCGACATCAGACTCGACGTCGAGGACTCGCCCTGCACCACCTCCTCGTTCGCAGCGCTCGTGCGCAAGAAGTTCTTCGACGGCACGCGCTTCCACCGGATCGTGCCGGGATTCGTGATCCAGGGCGGCGATCCGACGGCGACCGGCCGAGGCGGCCCCGGCTACACGGTGAAAGACATTCCGCCGTCAAACTCGCTGTACACCAAGGGCGTGGTGGCGATGGCG
>DATMZV010000196.1:0-2558 GCA_035573355.1 Gaiellaceae bacterium
GTCCGCGGAAGGCCGGATCATCCTCTTCATCGACGAGCTGCACACGATCGTCGGTGCTGGTGCCGCCGAAGGCGCCGTCAGCGCGGGCAACCTCCTCAAGCCGATGCTCGCCCGCGGCGAGCTGCGCGCCGTGGGAGCAACCACGCTCGACGAGTACCGCAAGCAGATCGAGAAGGACGCCGCGCTCGAACGCCGCTTCCAGCCGATCTTCGTGGGCGAGCCGTCGGTCACCGACACGATCGCGATCCTGCGCGGACTGAAGGAACGTTACGAAGCGCATCACGGCGTGCGCATCCGAGATGCGGCGCTCGTCGCGGCCGCGGTTCTCTCCGACCGCTACATCACCGACCGGTTTCTTCCGGACAAGGCGATTGACCTTGTCGACGAAGCCGCGTCACGACTGCGCATGGAGATCGACTCGAGCCCGATCGAGCTCGACGAAGCGGATCGCCGCGTGCGCCAGCTCGAAATCGAGCTCGCCGCGATGCAGAAGGAGTCGAAGGACGTGCGCGAGCCGGTCGAGCGCGAGCTCGCGGAAGCGAAGGAGCGCCACGCCGGCCTGGCCGCACGCTGGTCGCAGGAGAAGGAGGCGCTCGACCGCGTCAAGGACGTCACCCAGCGAATCGACGCGCTGCGGATGGAGTACGAACGCGCGGAGCGGGGCGGCGACTTCAACCGTGCCGCGGAGATTCGCCACGGCGAGCTGCCGGCGTTGGAACGCGAGCTCGCCGAACGCGACGGCGCTCAGCCTGAGAACACGATGGTCAAGGAAGAGGTGGACGAGGACGACGTCGCGATGGTGGTCGCACGCTGGACGGGAATCCCGGTCGACCGTCTGCTCGAGGGCGAAACGGAAAAGCTGATCCACATGGAGGAGCGATTGCACCAGCGCGTCGTCGGCCAGGACGAAGCCGTCGAGGCCGTCGCCAACGCGCTCCGCCGTTCGCGCACGGGCCTGCAGGACCCGAACCGGCCGATCGGCTCGTTCGTGTTCCTCGGCCCGACTGGCGTCGGCAAGACCGAGCTCGCCCGCGCGCTTGCGGAGTTCATGTTCGACGACGAACGGGCCATCGTGCGGCTCGACATGTCGGAGTACCAGGAGCGGCACACCGTCGCACGGCTGATCGGCGCGCCGCCCGGCTACGTGGGGTACGAGGAAGGCGGTCAGCTCACCGAAGCCGTGCGCCGGCGGCCGTACTCCGTGATCCTCCTCGACGAGATCGAGAAGGCGCATAACGAGGTCTTCGACGTGCTCCTTCAGATTCTCGACGACGGTCGCCTCACCGACGGCCAGGGTCGCACCGTCGACTTCCGCAACACCGTTCTGATCATGACCTCGAACCTGCGCTCGCTGGAGCAGATGCGCGAGGTCTTCCGGCCCGAGTTCCTGAACAGGATCGACGAGATCGTGGAGTTCAAGCCGCTGACGAAGGATCAACTCGGGGAGATCGTCGAACTGCAGTTGGAGCGTCTCCGCGTCAGGCTCGCGGAGCGCGGCATCGAACTCGAGCTCACCGACGAGGCGAAGCACGTTCTTGCTGAAGCCGGTTGGGATCCGACCTACGGGGCCCGGCCGCTCAAGCGCGCGATCCAGCGGCTGATCGAGAACCCGCTGGCATTGCGACTCCTCGAGGGCGACTTCGGCGAGGGCGACGCGGTTCGTGTCGACGCGCGCGACGGCGAGCTCGTGTTCGAGAAGACGGACGCGCGCACGCCTGCGGCCGTCTGACGTGCCGGAAAATTACTTCGGCGAGAACGTCGCCGCTCGGTACGACGAAGAGACCGAAGGGTTTGAACCGGCTGTTCTGAATCCCACCGTCGACTTTCTCGTGGAGCTCGCGAATGGTGGCGCAGCGCTCGAGCTCGGCATCGGAACGGGGCGCGTCGCCATTCCCCTGGCCCAGCGAGGCGTGCCCGTCCACGGTATCGACCTCTCCGACGAGATGGTTGCGAGGCTTCGTACGAAGCCCGGTGCGGAGCAGATCGGCGTGACGATCGGGGACTTCGCGACGACGGCGGTCGACCGCACCTTCACGCTCGTGTACCTCGTCTGCAACACGATCATGAACCTGACGACGCAGGACGCACAGGTCGCCTGCTTCCAGAACGTCGCCGCCCATCTGGAGCCAGGCGGCTGCTTCCTGATCGAGGTCGGACTACCGGATCTGAAGGGCGAGAAGCTACGCATCTTCGACTTCAGCGACAAGCACGTCGGCATCGACGAGTATGACATCGCACGCCAGGGCCTGATCTCGCACCACTACACGAAGCGCGTGGGCGCGTTTGACTACTCGTGGGGGCCTTTCCGCTACGTCTGGCCGTCGGAGCTCGACCTGATGGCGCGGATCGCGGGCCTGACGCCGCGCGAGCGCTGGAGCGGTTGGAAACGTGAGCCGTTCACGAGCGTGAGCGAGAAACTCGTCGGCGTCTGGGAAAAGCCAGCGACCTAGAGGTCGCCGGGGTCGTCGAAGAAGTCGGCGCCCTCTTGCTCGGGCGGAGCGCCGTAGATGTAGAGCACAAGCTCCTCGCTGCCCTCGTTTCGAACCTGCAGCGGCGTA
>DATMZV010000197.1:0-4694 GCA_035573355.1 Gaiellaceae bacterium
GCGTGGGCTCTGCGCGATCCCCGGGCTCGTCGACTGCCACACGCACGCCTGCTTTGCCGGCGACCGCGTGGAGGAGTTCGCGCTCCGCGCGTCCGGTGCGTCCTACGAGGAGCTCCACGCAGCGGGAGGCGGAATCATGTCCACCGTCCGGGCGACGCGCGCAGCCGGCCAGGAAGAGCTCGCCGCCGCCGTGCGCACACACCGCAGCTGGATGCTGCGCGCGGGAACGACGACGTTCGAGTCGAAGTCCGGCTACGGCCTCGACCACGACGCCGAGCTCGGCTCGATGCAGGCGATCCGAGACGAGGGCGGGATCCCCACCTGGCTCGGGGCACACGCAGTGCCGCCCGAGTACGACGACGCGGATGCCTACCTCGACTTCATCCTGACGCAGGTGCTCCCGGATGCCGCCGGGCTCGCGGAAGCCGCAGACGTGTTCGTCGAGCGCGGCGCCTTCGACGCCGGGCAGGCGCGGCGCTATCTGAGTGCCTGCGCCGACGCGGGTCTCGCGCTCCGTCTGCACGCCGATCAGTTCACCGAGCAGGGCGCCGTCCCGCTCGCAATCGAGCTCGGCGCAAGGTCGGTCGACCACCTCGAGGCAACGGGCGCCGAGGGGGTCGCTGCGTTGGGAGCAAGCGATGTCGCGGCGGTGCTGCTCCCGGCGAGCGCGCTCTTCCTCGCCCGGCCGATGCCACCGGCGCGGGCGCTCGTCGAAGCCGGCGCGAGCGTCGCGCTCGCGACCGACTTCAATCCGGGCAGCGCATTCTGCGAAAGCCTCCCGCTCGTGTGCTCGCTGGCGGCGACTCAGCTCAAGCTGTCGCCGGCGGAGGCCCTTGCGGCCTGCACCGTCAACGCGGCGCACGTCCTGGGTCGTTCCAAGCGGCTCGGGCGCCTCGCTTCGGGCTACGACGCCGACATCGTGCTGCTCGACGCCCCTGACTGGCGGTATCTCGCCTACCACCTCGGCGGGAACCTCGTGACCAACGTCGTTCTCCGGGGTGAGCTCGCCGAGTTAGGCTAGTTCCGCGATGCCGACCAGAAAGCAGCGACGGCGCGAGGCGAAGGCGCGGCGCCACGAGTACGAGTACGTCTACGTCGACGACGAGGGGAACGAGGTCCCCGCCGACCAGGGCGAGCTTCGCACCGAGAAGAACGGGCAGCGTGAGGCGAAGCCGCGGAAACCGCAGCAGGGAAAGCCGGCCGCCCGCACGACGGGGCGGCGCACGGTCGAACCCCCCTCCTGGCGGCGGTCGATTCGCCGAGCGGCGCTCTTCGGGCCGATCCTGATCGTGGCGATGATTCTGCTCAACCGAAACCAGCCGTTCGTGCAGCAGGTCTTTCCGGCGGTCTTTTTGATTGCCTTCTTCATCCCGTTCAGCTACTTCACCGACTCGCTGACCTACCGCATGTTTCAGAAGCGCCTCGCGCGGCGCGACGCTCCGAAGACGCGCTAGTCCTTCTTCGCGTCGCCGCGGTAGTGCCCCTCGCCTGGCCAGGGGGCGAGGACGAGCAAGATGCGTGCGCCCGACTCGGTCGAGATCGAGCGCCGCTCGTCCGCGTCGAACGAGAAGAAGCACCCGGCGTCGGCGTCGATCGTCTCGTCACCGGCCTCGACTCGCACCGAACCGTCGACGACCGAAACGAGCGCGCGTTCCTTCACCTGGTGATCGCCGAGCGCCTGCCCCGGTTGGAGCGAGATCAGCACGGCCCGCGCGGCGGCGTCCGAGCGGAGGACCACCGGCGAGCGGGTTCCGTCGGGAGTGTCGATCTCGCGAAGGTTCCAGCTCTGCATCGTGAGGATCTTAAGGGCGGCGACAGGGCGCCGTTAGACTCAAACGCCCGTGAGCCTCGCAGTGAACCGATACGAGCTCGGCCCGATCGGGACGAACTGCTACGTCGTCCGTGCTCACGACCGCGCGCACGAGGCAGTCGTCGTCGATCCCGGTGCGGACGCGCCGAGGATTCTCGAGGAGCTGGCGGCCCTCGAGAGCACTTGCGCGGCGATTCTGATCACCCATGGTCACTGGGATCACCTCGGTGGAGTGGCGGGGCTGGCCCAGGCCACCGGCGCACCCGTCTACATGGCAGACGACGAGCGGCTCCTGCTCGAGGACGTCAACAGCTTCACTCCGCCGGGAGTCGAGCTCCAGCCTTACTCGCCCGATGTGGCGCTGAAGGGCGATGAGGTGCTCGAGCTTGCCGGCATGTCGTTCGAGACGTTGCGTGTTCCGGGTCATTCGCCGGCGCATCTCGCCTACTACACCGAGGGTGCGGTCTTCTCCGGAGACCTCCTCTTTGCCGGCTCGGTCGGCCGCACGGACCTGCCCGGGGCAGACTGGGACACGCTCGTCGAGTCGATCCGGACGCTTGCGGACCGGTACCCGCGGGACACGATCGTCTACTCGGGTCACGGACCGGAGACGACGATCGGCGCCGAGCTCGACCGGAATCCGTTCCTCGCGGAGCTGCGCGCGTGACGCGCTTCGAGGCGCCGCGCGGCACCCACGACATTCTCCCGTCCGAGCAGCCGCTCTGGGAATGGGTGACGGGGGAGATGAAGGACGTTGCGTCCCTCTACGGCTATGGGCGCATCGACACACCCGGCTTCGAGGACACGGATCTGATCGTCCGGACGTCTGGCGGGGGCTCCGACGTCGTGCAAAAGGAGACGTACACGTTCACCGACCGAGGCGACCGATCCCTGACGTTGCGCCCTGAAGCAACGGCGCCGATCTGCCGGGCATACCTGCAGCACGGACTACAACGCGAGCCCCAGCCGCAGAAGCTGTACACGATCGGGCCGATGTGGCGGTACGACCGGCCGCAGCGCGGCCGCTACCGCGAGCACTGGCAGCTCTCGATCGAGGCGATCGGTACCGACGACCCTGCGATCGACGCGGAGGTGATTCAGCTCTATGCAGAGCTTCTGCGCCGCGTCGGCGTCACCGATTACGTGCTCGAGCTCAACTCGATCGGCGACCAGAACTGCCGTCCGGCCTACATCGAGCAGCTGGCGACATGGCTCGACGAGCATGAGCAGGAACTCGACGACGAGGCGCGCGCGAAGCGCGCAACGTCGCCGCTCCGGGTCTTCGACGTGAAGAGCGAGCGCGTTCAGGCGTTGCTCGCGGGCGCGCCGAAGATTGGGGAGTCGCTCTGTGCTGCCTGCCGTGAGCACTTCGAGCGTGTGCGCGAGTACCTCGACACCTACGGTGTCCGCTACGAGCTCACGCCGACCCTGGTCCGTGGACTCGACTACTACACACGCACGACATTCGAGTTCAAGGACGAGGCAATCGGAGCGAAGGACACAATCTGCGGCGGTGGACGCTACGACGGGCTGATCGAGGCGATCGGCGGACCGCCGACGCCGGGGATCGGCTTCGGCGCCGGCATCGAGCGCCTGCTGCTGTCGATCGGCGCGGAGCGCGCCGAGCCCGCGCACGCCGACGTCTTCTTCGTGTTCGAGGAAGGCGCGGACCGCGCCCGGGTCCTGCCGCTGCTCGCCGAGCTACGGCGGCGTGGGCTCCGGGCGGACATGGACTACGCCGGCCGGTCGGTCAAGGGTCAGCTCACCCAGGCCGGTCGCCTCGGCGCCGGCTGGACGGTGATCGTGAACGGCGGCCGGGCAACGGTTCGCGAGTCGGGCCGTCCCGACTTCACCGCGTCGCTCGACGAGCTCGTCGACAGGATCTCCGGATGAGCGCCTGGCGCGACCTGTATGCCGGCGACGTCCGGCCCGATCACGTCGGGCAAGAGCTCACCGTGGCAGGGTGGGTCGCGCGCAGGCGAGACCACGGCGGTCTCATCTTCATCGACCTCCGTGACCACACGGGCATCGTGCAGCTCGTCGTGAACCCGGAACGCGCCCCGGAGGCGGCGCAGACCGCGCACGACATCCGTTCCGAGTTCGTCGTGCGTGCGCAGGGCGAAGTCGTGCGCCGGGCGCCCGACGCCGTGAACCCGAACATCCCCACGGGCGAGGTCGAGCTGCAGGTGAACGAGCTCGAGATCGTCTCGCGCTCGGAACCGTTGCCGTTCCAGGTCGACGACGAAGGCGTCGAGGAGCCCATCCGCCTTCGCTACCGCTACCTCGACCTGCGCCGAGACCGCATGCAGCGCAACCTGCGCCTCTCCGCAACGGTCATCGGTGCGATCCGGCGCTCGATGGAAGAGCAGGGGTTCATCGACGTGTGGACTCCCTCGATGACGCTCGGCACGCCGGAGGGCGCCCGCGACTTTCTCATCCCGATGCGCCTACAACCGGGGCGGTTCTATGCGCTCGCCCAGTCGCCGCAGCTCTTCAAGCAGCTCTTCATGGTCGGCGGCATCGACCGCTACTACCAGATCGCGACATGCTGGCGCGACGAGGATCTCCGTGCAGACCGGCAATTCGAGTTCCGCCAGCTCGACCTCGAGCTCGCATTTCCGACGCGCGAGGAGGTGCTCGACGTGCTCGAGCAGGTCGTCGTCGCGTCGTTCGAGGCGCTCGGCCGGACGCCGCCGTCACGACCGTTCCCACGCATGTCGTATGCCGACGCGATGCTGCGCTACGGCTCCGACAAGCCCGACCTCCGCTTCGGTCTGGAGATCCAGGACGCGACCGTGCTCACGCGCGACTCGCAGTTCGGGGTGTTCGCGAATGCCGAGACGGTGCGCTATCTCGTTGCGCCGAAGTCGTTCTCGCGCGGTGA
>DATMZV010000198.1:0-12551 GCA_035573355.1 Gaiellaceae bacterium
GGAACCGGTGCCGGCACCGAGCCGCGAGCGACGCGGCCTCAACGGCCAAGGTAGGCCTTCCTCAGGTCCTCGTGTGCAAGCAGGTCCTTTGCGGGACCCTCCAGCACCAGTCGCCCGGTGGAGAGAACGTAGCCGCGGTCCGCGATCGAAAGCGCCATGTTCGCATTCTGCTCGACGACGAGCATCGCGACGCCGGACTGATGCACCTGCTGGATGATCTCGAAGCTTCGCTCGACGAGGATCGGCGCCAGCCCCATCGACGGCTCGTCCATGAGGAGCAGCTTCGGGCGCGCCATCAGCGCGCGACCCATGGCGACCATCTGCTGCTCTCCTCCGGAGAGTGTCCCCGCGAGCTGCGCCCGTCGCTCGTAGAGCAGCGGGAAGAGTGTGTAGACGCGCTCGAAGTCTTCCTTCCGCCCCCTCGTATCGCGAATGAGGTACGCGCCCATCTCGAGGTTCTCGAGCACCGTCATCGGTCCGAAGAGCCGGCGGTTCTCCGGGACGATCGCCATTCCCTTCTGGATCCGATAGCTCGTCGTGCGGCCGGTCACCTCTTCGCCGCGGAACTCGACGGAGCCGTTGCGGGGCTGCACAAGTCCGAGGATCGTCTTGAGCGTCGTGGACTTTCCCGAAGCGTTACCGCCAAGGAGCGACACGAGCTCGCCTTCGCGCACGTTCAGGTCCAGACTCTCGAGGATGTGGATCTCTCCGTAGTACGTGTCGATGTTCCTCAGCCTGAGGAGATCCGCGACACCGTTCGTGCTCACTTCGTCTCCGCCCTTCGCAGGCCGAGGTAGGCCTCGACGACCCGCGGGTCGGTCGCAACGGCTTCGAACGAGCCTTCGGCGATCTTGACGCCGTGGTCGAGAGCGACGACACGGTCCGAGATGCCTTCGACGACGTGCATGTCGTGCTCGATCACGAGGATCGTGTACCCACCGTCATCTCGGAGCTTGCCGATCAGCTCCGTGATCTCGTGCGTCTCCCGCGGGTTCATGCCGGCAGCCGGCTCGTCGAGCAGCAGGATGCGCGCCTGTGTCGCCATGGCCCGTGCGATCTCGAGTCGTCTCCGGTTCGCGTAGGAGAGGCTGTAGGCGGGCTGGTCCCAGCGATATCCCATCAGCCTGTCGCCGAAGAACGACAGCTTCTCCTCGGCCACGCGATGGATCTCCTTTTCCTCACGCCGCGCACCGGGGGTGCGCAGCATCGATCGGACCACGCCGACCTTCGTGCGGCCGTACTCCGCCGCCATGACGTTTTCTTTGACGGTCATGTTGAGAAAGAGACGAAGCGTCTGGAACGTACGGGCGATACCGAGGTCGGTGATCTTGTGCGGCGCGAGCCCGACGAGATTCCTGTCCTGGAAGCGGATCTCACCCGAGTCGGGGCGGTAGATCCCTGTGATGAGATTGAAGAGCGTCGTCTTGCCGGCGCCGTTCGGGCCGATCACGCTGACGATCTCCTGCTCGCGCACGACGAGGTCGAGCTCGGCGATGACACGGAGACCACCGAAGGACTTATCGACTTCTCGAAGCTCGAGCAGCTTTGCGTCGCTCATCAAACGATCTCGACGGTTGCGGTGCCGAAGAGGCCCTGCGGCCGAACGTTCATCAGCGCAACGAGGAGCGCTCCAAGCAGGACGAGTCTCGTCGCTCCGCCAATCTGGACGAGCAACAGATTTTCCCAGACGAACATGACCAGGTATAAGAGCGGCGCAAGCAGCAATGCTCTCCAGAGACGGCTGAGCTGGGGATAGACCACGACCGCAGCCACCAGGGAGATGTAGGCGAAGTCCGCGATCTTCACGGGGTGCTGCGGTAAGAGCATCCAGTGGTCCAGGGCGTGTGCGACGGTGCCGGAACCGAGCGCCTTCCCGTCGACAAGACGTGGGTATGCCGCCTCAGCGATCGCGTGAACCACGAAGCCGAAGGCGACCAGGCCGCCGAGCTCGGCAGCGAGGAGACGCCACGGGCGAATCTTGACGAGTAGGGCAAGGAGGATCGCACCGTAGAAAAGGGGCCGGGCGTTCGCCGAGGAGCGGAGCAACTCGGGCACGCTGCTGACGATGATGGCGCCGACGACGATGCCCATGATGCTGCCGAAGCCGCCGAGGATCATGATCGCGTAGATCGTGATCAGCAGGCCGACGTCGTAGTCTCCCGGCAACGCCGCTGTGGCGATCGTGCCGTAGATCGCTCCAGTAAATCCGGCCGCGGCCGCCCCGCAGACAAACGCAAGCAGCTTCAGTCGATTGACCGGGATGCTCATCACCTCAGCGGCCAGAGGATCCTCTCGCAGCGCACGCCAGGCACGCCCGGTCCGGGAGTCGTTGACGAACATGAGCAAGACCAAAAAGACCGACACTCCGATCAGCAGGAAGTAGTACTGCTGTCTGGTCGTGGTGATCTTGTAGCCGAAGAAGTTGAACGGGTCGATGTTCGCGATTCCATTCGATCCACCCGTGAGATCGGCATGACCCACAAAGGGGAAGCTGATCCGGTTGGCGTTGTTGACGAAGATGACGAAAGCCTGGCCGAAGAAGAGAGTCAAGATCGCGAGGTAGTCGCCGAACAGACGGCGCGACGGCAGCCCGACGAGCAGGCCCACGATTGCCGTACCAAGTACGATCACCGGGATCGCCGCCTCTGCCTGCCAGTGGTAGCCGAACTGAGGCGAAGCCAGGATCGCGTAGAGATAGGCGCCGCAGCCGAAGAACGCGATGTAGCCGAGGTCGAGAAGACCGGCAAACCCGACGACGATGTTGAGGCCGAGGGCCAACAGCGCGTATATGAGCGTGAACAGTCCGTACCGGAACAGGTTCCCTTCGGTCGTGACCAACGGGAAAATGGCGGCCGGGATCGCAAACACCAACACCCGCGCCGGAGGCGGAAGGTGGTCCCACTCCCGCGTCAACCTGCCGCGCAGACCTGTGTAACGCTCGCGCTTTCCCTCGACGCTCGCGACCCACTCGTCGACGCCGATCCTCGGGCTGTCCGGCGCATCCGCTGGCCCGGAACGATCGGGAGGAACGCCGCTGCCGCCGCCCGCCGCCATCAAACCTTCTGGATCGCGGCCGTGCCGAACAGACCGCTTGGTCGAATGAGGATCACCGCGATCAGGAGCGCGAAGACATAGAGGTTCTGAAACGTGGAACCTTGTGGGAGGTAGCCCGTTGCATACGACTCAGCAAGACCGACGATCAGCCCACCGACCATCGCGCCGGGAATACTGCCGATTCCGCCGAGCACGGCTGCGGTGAAGCCCTTGAGACCGGCGATGAACCCCATGTAGTGGTAGATCTGGCCGAACACCAGGCCGAACATCACGCCCGCTGCCCCCGCGAGCGCCGACCCGATGAAGAACGTCACCGCGATGACGCGGTCGACATCGATGCCCATCATGGATGCAGCCTCTCGGTCGAACGACGTCGAGCGCATCGCCTTACCCAGCCGCGAGCGCGCAACGAAGATGGTCAGCGCGACCATCAAGAGGACCGCAAGGACGACCGTCAGAAGCTGGGTGACGGAAAAGAAAAGCTGGCCGACGCTGAAGGTCTTCACGCCGATCAGATCGAAGGTGTCGTAGTCCCTGAAGCTCGCGCCGAAAATCAGCAAGGCGCTGTTCTGGAGGAAGATGGAAACGCCCAAGGCGCTGATCAGCGGCGCGATTCGCGGGGCGTTCCTGAGCGGTCGATAGGCGAAGCGCTCGATCGCGACGCCGAGAACGCCGCAGCCCAACATCGAGACGATGAACATCACGAACAGGACAAAGACTCCGCTGATGGTCGGGTTCAGCGGCCCACCAAGGGCATGGAGCGTGTACCAGCCGAGGAAGGCGCCGATCATGTAGACGTCACCGTGGGCGAAGTTCAGCAGCTTGAGGATGCCGTAGACCATCGAGTAGCCGAGCGCAATGAGCGCATAGAGGCTCCCGAGCGTCAGCCCGCTGACCGTCAGGTCGAAGAACAGGCTCCAGTTCACGAAACGAAATGTCTCACAAGACGAGTGCGGCCCGCCGGAAGACGGGCCGCACTGGTCAAGCTGGAACTTCTCTCCTCTTAGCCTGGGATCGGGACGAAGTCCTTCCCGTTCGACTTGTAGAGGCCGAACCCGTGCAGCGTCGACAGATCACCGTTGCGGTTGAAGCGAAGCGCAACCCCGATCAGCGAGGCCTTGGCGGGGATAGCGGTGGTCCTGATCGCTGCCCGGACCTTCGCCCGCGTCGTCGTGCCCGTCTTGCACGCGCGGTTGATCGCGGTGGCAACGACCTGCGTGGCCGCGTACGACGGTGCACCGAAGTACTCGCCGTCGCCGCCGTGCTGCTTCTTGAAGCCCGCGATGATCTTGGACTTCGGATTCAGCGGGAAGTTCGTGTCGTAGACGTGCGCTCCGACACTGGCGAACGACGAATCGAAGAGGCCGTCCGACCCCATCAACTTGATGCTTCCCTTGCCGGCAGCCTTCATCTGGTTGCCGAACGCCTGACCCTTAGGCGGCAACTGCCAGGGGATGTAGACGATCTGCGTGTCACGCGCGATCTTCGCAATCAGTGACGAGAAGTCCGACTGCTGCTGGCTGACGCCGTCTCGCCCGACGGTGGCACCAGCTGCCCTCAGTTTCGCCTGGACAGCATCGGCCAAGCCGGTGCTGTAGGTCTCCTGATCATCGATGATGTACACGCGCTTGTACTTCAGCTTGTTCGAGATGTAGTTCGCCACCGTCGTGCTCTGGACGGCGTCCGGCGGCACGGTACGGAACATGTAACCGGTGCGCGTTCCGTCCGTCGTGAGCGTCGTCCGGGTGGATGAACCGGACACCCATGCGAGACCACCGTCCATCAAGGTCTTCGTCACTCCGACGATCTCGTTGCTGCCGGCGGGACCGACCACTCCGAGGACGTTAGGACTGCCGGCGAGTGCCTGCGCGCCCTTCAGTGCCTCAGCAGTACCCGTCGGAGCACCAAGCTGCGTGTCCTCAGTTTGAAGCTTGAACTTCGTCCCTTTGTGCGTCTTGTTGTACGTCGAGACGTAGTACTGCGCCCAATGCTGCTGCTGGACGCCGATCGACGCCGCGGGTCCGGTTACCGGAACCATGAACCCGATCGTGCGCGTCTTGCCGCACTTGACCGACGCTGCGTCGCTACCCGATTGCGCTGCCGGTGCGGCAGCCCGCTCCGGGGTTGCGTACGCCCCGGCCACGATCGCGAGTGCGGCTCCAAGCGCCAGCAAGGCCGCAGTCGCAGATGCCCTTCTCCTCATTCGATTCCTCCTTGAGTGTCTACCCCGGTCTTCCCCACTTGTGACGCCATTCGAGCCTACTTGTTGTCGGGGTACGATCGATTCGCCGGACTGCCCGCAGGATGGAACACCCCGAGGATCCGCATCGGCCCGGATCCGCTGTTCTCGATGCAGTGCAGCTCGTCCGGCGGAAGGTGGAAGCAAGATCCTGCCTGGAGCGGGATGGAACGCCCGCCGACGTGCGCGGTTCCCTCGCCCGAGACGATGTATCCCACCTCGTCGTAGCTGTGGCTATGGAAGGGCGCCTTGCTCGGCTGGACGATGCCCATGAACTGGGTCACGTCAAAGCAGCCGGCGTCCTCGTTCACGAGGTACCGGAAGGTCCGCTCGCTCGAGGCGTCGAGCTCGGGCTGGTCGGCGAAGCGAACCGTCACCTTGCGCTCGCCGCTCGCCGCCTCCCGGTCCTCCGGAGCGAGAACGGAGAGAACGTGCAAGTCCTCCTGGCCCGTGTTCTCGACCGCATAGGTCTCTCCGGGGGCGATGAACACGCCCATTTCCGGCTCGAGAGCGTGCGTGCCCCCGTCCAGATGGAGCTGTCCTCGCCCGGCCACCACGAAGAGCACCTCCTGCTGCCCTTCGAGCGTCCGGTCGGTCGAGCGCCCCGGGCCGAAGCGGATCAGCCGCTGCTCCAGCCGCTCACAGCCGTTGGCGGCATCGAAGGCAATCCGAACGCTTGCCGTGTCCCCGTCCTCGCGGAACGGCTCCAGGTCGTTTTCCTCGACCACGAAGCTTGTGACGGCAGCCATAGTGGAATTGTGTCAGGGCGATGAGGTTTGGTCGAGCAGGCTCAGCTCGACGACCTCGACGGCGTCGCCAATTGTCACGCGACCCGGTTCGGTGACCTCGCCGTAGATCCCGAACGGGATGTGCCTGCTACCCGCCTCGTTCTCGGTGAACGGGCGGTAGCCCGAGATCGTCCGCAAGGTGTCGAAGTCGGGCTCACCTGTCTCCGGGTTCTGAGTCGTGATCGCGCAGCGCCCCACGTCACCGCGGATCCTCACGAGCGCCTCGCCGATGCGCAGGTGCCGCTTCACCCACCCGTCCTCCTCGTGCGGGTCGCACCCGGAGAGCTCGAAAAGCATCCGGAAGCGGCGGCCGTCGACGGGCTCGTGCCGGTCGCCCTGGCGGCCGAGCTCCTCGAGCGACGCGGTTGAGATGAGCGAAACGTGGCCCCGCCCACGGTCGACGGCGAGGCCCGGGTCCGACTGGATCAGTCGGAGCGGACGGCCGAGCCAGGCGGAGAGCGCATCCGACCAAGGGCCTTCGACGGTGTTGCCTGGGACGGGCCGGTCGTAGAAGTCGGTCGTCACCTCCTCGCCGAGTGTGACGTGGCCCTCGGCGACCGTTCCGTCCGGAAAGTGCAGTGCAAGCCGCTCGGTATCGGCGTCGTACTCCGGCCTGACCTGCACGAGCGTTCCGTCCCGCAACTGGTTGAAGCGCCGTCCGTCTTCGTCGACGATGTGAAAGCGGCGGTTCTCGCGAACGCCGGTGTCCTCGAGCATCACCGCATCGGGATGGAGCAGGCCTAGCCCCTTGACGGGCGCGATCGAGATCCGGCTCACCGCAGGCACGGCCTAAGCCTACGTTGCCACTCCGGACACGGCCCGGTGTCGGACATGGTGTCGGGAGTGTGACGCGTTACGCGCGTGTGGGTCAGAAGTAGAACTGCGACCAGGCCGACCACCAGTCGTCGGCCTTCGACACGAGGGTCAGGTCGTCGACCTGTTCCGTTCCGCGGCGGTTGCGGTACTCGATGAGGCGATCGGGTGTGGTGAACTCGATGCGGATCTCGGCCGGGCGGCCCGGGTCGTACGGCTTCACGGCCGAGAGATTCTTCAGCGAGCGCTTCGCACCGTCCTCGATCAACTCGCGGGCTTTCAGCGGAGTCAATTGCCGGGCGCTGAAACGGCCGAGCCCTTTCTTGACCGCAACGGTGGTCAGACCGGCGCCGAGCAGCTCGGTCGCCTCCTTGCACACCGCCTCGTCGCCGGTGACGAGCACGACGGGACAGCCCCACTGGCCGCACACCGCCGCGTTGATGCCGGTCTCGCCCACGGAGACGCCGTTGAACTGCAGATCCCGCCAAGCCTGGCCCGAGACCGTGTGCGACAGCACGCCGTCCGGCGTTCCCGCCTTTGCATGCATCGCGACGAAGAGTGCCGCGTCGCAGCCCTGCTCCAGCAGCTCCGTGTACTCCGTCCAGTCGTTTTGCACGACGTACTCGCAGTCGGGATCGAGCTTGTCCGGAACGAGCGAGTTGAAGGTCCACTCCTCGCCCGCGCCGTGGCAGTCCATGACGACGATCTCCGTCGCGCCCGCGGCTTTTGCGCCGCGCACCGCCGCGTTGATCTCTTCGGTGTAGAGCTCGCGGCCCTCGTGGTAGGAGCGTTTCTCCTTGCCACCGTCGACCTGCTGCCACTTCACGATGCCGGCAACGCCCTCCATGTCGCTGACGATGAAGACCTTCACTGGAGCACCGGGGCGGCCGCACTCCACGGGAAGTTGATCCACCGCTCGGTGCGGCGCCAGACGAAGTCGCAGCGCACGACGCTCTGTGGCTTCTCGTACAGGACGGCCGTGCGTACCTCGAGACCGTGCTGTGCGCAGAAGTCGCGCGCAAGGGCCAGCGTCCGGCCGGTGTCGGCGACGTCGTCGACGACGAGCAGGCGTTCGGCGCGCAGCAGCGCAAGGTCGGGCACGGGTGGAAGCAGAAGCGGCTCGTCCAGACGTTCGTCGACGCCGGTGTAGAACTCGACGTTCAACGTCGCCATGTTCTTCACGCCGAGCGCATACGCGAGTGCGCCCGCGCACGGCAGGCCGCCTCGGGCGAGCGCGAGCACCGCATCGGGGCTGAAGCCGTCGGCGTGAATCTGGCTCGCTAGATCTTCGACGGCGCTGCCGAGATCGTCCCACGTCATCCGTTCGCGCTCCACAACAGAGAGAATCCCACAGATGGAAACGGGGCTGAAGGGGAAGCGCGTGCTCGTGACCGGGGGCTCGGGTGGCATCGGCTCGGCGTGCGCCCGCGCATTCGCCGCCGAAGGTGCGCGGCTAGTGGTGCACTTCCACGAGGGCCGCGACCGCGCCGAAGCGCTCGCGGCGGAGTTGGGAGGCTCGACGCGCGTTGTCGGAGCGGACCTGACCCAGGAGGCCGAGGTCGAGCGGATGTTCGCCGAGTCGGGCGCGCTCGACGTCTGCGCGGCCGTCGCGGGAGCGTGGCCGCCCGAGGACTTGCCCGTCTGGGAGCTACCGCTCGAGCGTTGGCGCGCCACGCTCGACGCCAACCTGACGGCGACCTTCCTCACAGCCCGCGGCTTTCTCCAGCAGCTCGAAGGGGACGGCTCGCTGATCCTCGTCGGGTCGACCGCCGGCATTGTCGGCGAGGCGGGGCACGCGGACTACGCCGCGGCCAAGTCGGCGATCCTCGGCGGGCTGCTGCTGAGCCTAAAGAACGAGGTCGTGCGCAAGAACCCGCTCGCGCGCGTGAACGCAGTGGCTCCCGGCTGGACCGAGTCCCCGATGACCCGCGGGCATGTGTCGGAGGAGCAGGTGCGCCGCGTCTCGCGCACCATGGCTCTGCGGAAGGTCGCGCAGCCCGAAGACGTTGCGGCGCAGGTCGTCGTCCTCGCCTCACCCGTTCTTTCGGGCCATGTCACCGGCCAGGTCGTAACGGTCGCCGGCGGCATGGAAGGCCGAGTAGTCCACGACACCTAGAAGAGAGGCGGCGGCGGAGTCCTCGTCCGCCGCCGTATTGCTCCGCAGGCCGCAGGAGTGATTGCCGTCAGTCCCGAGCCCCTGGAGTCAAGACGGGCATCGGCAGCGAGGCCTTCCACCTTGAACCAAGCCTGAAAAACGCAAGAGGGGCCGCCGCCTGGCCCCTCCTGGGTCTCCTTGGAAGGAGATTCTCCGAGGTTGCCCCCGCCGCATCGGGGCCTCACTCGGTATGCCTTCCAACTATCGCTAGGAGGGGTCGCTTCATCCATCACCCGTTCTCGGTTGACTTGGCTACTTCACGCAAGAGACGGTGAAGCCGTCTGTCCGCGAAGCGGACCAGTGGAGTGGTCTGGGGGAACCGGGAGGTTCCCCGGTGGCCCTGCAGTTACACTTCGTCTCGGTAGCGGGCACCGTCCCGCTCCGCATCGAGAGAGGCTGAGGGATCCGGCCCTGTGAAGCCTCGGCAACCTGCCTCAGCGGCAAGGTGCCAATCCCGGCCGGGCGGAAGCCCGGGTGGATGTGTCGAGCGAGTTGGAAGGAGACGATGTGCCCGCCGAAGTACAGACTCGGAACCGTTTTCTGGAGCGCCTCGATCAGGGCCCGGTCATCGTGGCCGATGGCGGCATGGGCGCCCTGCTCTCGGCCGCCGTGCCGCGTTTGCGAAGCCCCGAGGAGGCGAATCTCCGGGCGCCCGACGCGGTCGTCTCACTCCACGTGAGCTTCATCAATGCCGGCTCGGACCTGATCGAGACGAACACGTTCGGCGCGAACCGTCGCAAGCTCTCGCACCATTTCCTCGAGGACGAGCTCGAATCGATCAACTCCGCGGGCGTCAAGCTCGCGCGGGATGCGAGGGAGATGACCGGCCGGGACGTGTTCATCGGCGGCTCGATCGGCCCTCTGGGTGAGCCGGCCACGTCACGGGTTCGTCGCGAGCTCTTCGCGGAGCAGGCGGCTGTGCTCGACGGGCGCGGCGCCGACGTCTTCATGGTCGAAACGTTCTACGACCTGGAGGAAGTCGTCGACGCGATCGAGGCGGTGCGGAGCGTATCGAGCCTGCCGATCGTTGCACTCCTGACGTTCGACGAAAGCGCCGAAACACTCGCGGGCGTGACGGCGGCCGAGGCGGCAGCTCGGCTGATGGAGCTCGACGTCGCCGCGATCGGTGCGAATCACGGCGCCGGCCTCCTTGCCGCGCTCGCCGCGCTCGAGCAGATGGGTCAGAGCGACAAGCCGCTCGCGGCGCTCCCGAACGTCGGGCTCGCGAGCATGACCGGCGGCCGCGTCATCTATCCACATGCGACACCCGAGTACTTCGGCGAGTTCGCCGCGCATGCGCGCAACCTCGGTGCGAAGGTGATCGGCGGCTGCTGCGGGACGACGCCCGCAGAGATCACGGCCATCCGCTCGGCGGTCGAGGACGAGCGCAAGCCCCGGGCGCCGCTCGTGTTCGACACGCCGGAGCTCGTCGTGGCGCTCGGCGAGGAGCAGCGTGAGACCGGGCTCTCGCGCGCGTTCAGTGCAGGCGAGTGGGTCGTCTCGGTCCAGCTCGACCCGCCGCTCGGTGGCAACAGCGCTGGGTTGCTCGAAGTGTCGACGGCGCTGAAGGAGTCAGGCCGTGTCGGCTGGGTCGACGTCAACGACAACGCGACCGCGCGCGCAGGCATGAGCTCGCTGATGGTCTCCGCGACGATCGAGCGCCGTGCGGACATCGAGACGATTCCGCACCTGACGACGCGCGACTGGTCGGTGATGGGGCTCGAGTCAATGTTGCTGGGCGCGCACGCGGAGGGTGTTCGCAACGTGCTCGCCGTCACAGGCGATCCACCGGAGGTCGGTGACTATCCGGGAGCCCGTGGTGTGTACGAGATCGACTCGATCGGCCTGACGCAGCTGATGACGAACCTCAATCGCGGCGAGGACTTCAACGGTCGCCCGATCGACGCGCCGACGTCCTTCTTCCCCGGCGTGGCCGTCAACCCGACGCCCGACGACATGGACGTCGAGCTCGAGCGGTTCGAGAAGAAGCTCGAAGCCGGAGCAAAGTTCGCGATGACACAGATCGTCTTCGACGTCGACTACCTCGACGCGTTCGTCGAGAAACTGGGCGGCAAGTGGCCGATCCCTGTTCTTGTCGGCGTCTTTCCGCTCACGAGCCACCGGCTCGCGCTTCGGCTGCACAATGAGGTGCCCGGCATCCTCGTCCCGGAGTCGCTACAGGACGCATTGGAGCGCGCGGGCTCGGATGCCGGGGACGTCGGCTTTCAGCACGCGCGCGAGCTGATCGAGGCGTCGCGGGAGCGCGCCGCCGGCGTCTACCTCGTCGCGCCGTTCCGGCGCCCGTTGCGTGTGCTGGAGCTGTTGGGCTAGGGAGCGCACTTGCCGGTCGAGACCGGCGCCGCATTGGCCGAATCGAGATCGGCTCTGACGACATCGATCGGAACGCCGTAACCCCCGACCGCGCCGATGCGCGCTGCGAAGACCATCGCCTCGACGGCACCGCGCGAGTTGACGGCGGGCGCACCGGAGTCGCCATGGCGAACGACACCGCGGAGCGCCGTGATCGGTCGTGTGACCGGCCCGGATCCGTACGCATCCTCTGCGAGCACGACCGACGTGCGGCCGATCCGCGCGGGAGTGACAGTGAAGGGGCCGTTCTCGGGGAATCCGAGCACGGCCACAGGAGTGCCGGCCCTGGCCGTAGCGAGTGGCAGGCCGCGCAATCCGAGATTCCCGACTCGCAGGACGGCGACGTCGTTGCGAGGATCGAACGCCACCACGTCCGCCGGCAGCCGGCCGCCGGACTGGAGCTCGATGACGGTGTCCTGCTGACCCGCGACGACGTGGGCGGCAGTCACGACGAGATCGGGCCGCGCGGCCCAGCCGGTCCCCTCCACTCCGACGTCGCAAGCCGTTCCGAGCACGCGCACCACACTGGGTGACGCGCGACGCACTCCGATCGCGCGCGCAAGCCGAGGGTCAGGCGGCGCGACGGGTCCGCCGGGGCCGGCAATGGTCGGGAACGGATCGATCCGCGCCAGCACGTCGAGCACATCCGTCGGCGAGAGCACTTGGTTCAGCCGCTGCAGGAGCGCCGAGGACTGCGCACCGCGGCGAAGGTCGGTCTGTCCGGGCAAGAGCAGCGCGACCGCCCCGAGCACCCAGACGATCGCAAGCCCGCTGAGCGTCCCGAGCACGAAACCGCCGGTCGCGTCGAAGGTGGTGAGCTTCGGCCTGCGCACGCGGGAGCGAAGCGCCGACCCCGCCAGCGTGCCGAGCGTCTCGAGGAGGATCGCGCCGACCGCCGCGCCCACCAGAGCCGCGAGCGGCGTGTAGGGGGAGTGCTTGCCGCCCTGAAGGAGCTCGGGGGCCAGCCGCGAGCCGAGCCAGGCGCCGAGGACGATCCCGGCCAGCGAGAGGGCGGTCGAGATGAGCCCCTTCTTCCAACCGATGAAGGCCGTCAAGGCGACGAAGCCGAGCGCGATCAGGTCGACTTTGGTCATACGGTCGGGAGGCTACTCGTGTCCTCGGATTCCTGGGA
>DATMZV010000199.1:0-2562 GCA_035573355.1 Gaiellaceae bacterium
GCAAGGCACGGGATCACGTGCAATGCGATCGTGCCCGGCGTCATCGGCACGGAGGCCTTCAACTTCGGGAATCCGAAGATGAACGAGCGCATGGTGCAGCGCACTGCGATGCGCCGCGCCGGCGAGCCGCAGGACGTCGCCAACGCGATCGCGTTTCTCTGCTCGGACCTCGCGTCGTACATCACCGGCGTCGGGTTGAACGTGAGCGGCGGCATCGAGCTTTTCACCTTCTAAGGACTACGTAGGCAGCCTGAAAGCCCTCCAGATCCGGGGCTACACTGGGCAGCTTGCCTCGGAGGCGGAAATACACGCTGGTCCGGCCCAGAAGGCGGCGTCCGAGGACGCAGGCCCAGCGCCGGGTGCTCGTCCAGCGGACGGCGATCCTCGCCACCCTCACCGCCCTGGCCGCGGTGGTTCTCGGACTCGTTTTCGCCGGCTCTCCCAGCCGGCTGGCCAACGGCGTGCGGATCGCAGGCGTGGACGTGGGCGGCAAGACGGTCCGCCAGGCCCGCGTTACCCTCGAGCGCCGCTCTGCGGAGCTGGCCGCCGTCCCGGTGACCTTCCGCGTCGGCTCACGTACGTGGCAGCTCCAGCCCCGGCACCTCGGAATTCAGGTGGACTGGGGCGCCGCCGTCGACGCGGTCCGTCGTCAGGGGGAAGGCTTCGGCCCTCTGCGCGGCTTTCGCCGCCTCGACCTGCGCTTCTTCGGCGCGGACGTCGCGCCTCCGACTCAGGTGTACGACGCCGCGCTCCGGCAGAAGCTCGACGAGATCTCAACCGCCGTGAACGTCCCTCACCGTGAGGCGGCGATCGTGCTCCGCGGGCTCACGCCCCAGATCGTGCCGAGCAGGACGGGTCACGTTCTCGACCGGCAGGCGGCGGCGGGGACGATCGTGCGCGCGCTCGCAAGCCTGAAGCGCGAGCCGGTCGGGCTTCCGATCGAGGTCGACGCACCGAAGGTGAAGGCGAACGACCTCAGGGTTCCGCAGGCACAGGTACGCGCCGCGCTTGCGTCGTCGCTGCACCTCACGCTCGGCGCGACGCGCTGGAACCTCCGCCCGCCGCGGATCGCCCGCATCTTGCAGCTGCCCGCCGACGGGCGGAGCGAGCTTCAGATCGGCGGTTCCGGCGCCAGTGCCTGGTTCACAGCGCTGGCGAAGCGGGTGGATCGTCCCGCAACGGACGCCGGCTGGGCGATCAACTCGAAGGGCGGCGCCCGCGTCATCCCCGACCGCCCGGGCTACGCGCTCGACGTTCCCCGAAGCGCACACGCCGTGTTGCTGGCCGCACTCGTCACCGAGCCCACGCTGCGCTCGGCCAAGCTGATCGTCGAGCGGAGCGACGCCGACCGGACGACCGCCGAGGCGAAGGCGATGAACATCAAGGGGCTCGTCGCGAGCTACCAGACGTTCTACGGCGGGGAGGCGAATCGCATCCACAACGTGCAGCTCGTGTCTCACCTGGTCGACAAGCACCTGATCGCACCCGGTGAGACGTTCTCGTTCAACGGGGCGACCGGGGCGCGCACGGCGGACAAGGGCTTCAGGGAAGCGCCCGTGATCATCAACGGCGAGCTCCAGACCGGGCTCGGCGGGGGCGTCTGCCAGGTCTCGACGACCGTCTTCAACGCCGCCTACGAAGCAGGGCTACCGATCGTCTCCCGTACGAACCACGCCCTCTACATCAGCCACTACCCGCAGGGCCGCGACGCGACGGTCAACTACCCCGACACCGACCTCAAGTTCACGAACGACACGGGTCACTGGCTCCTGCTGCGTACGTGGGTCGGCTCCTCGTCCCTGACCGTGGCGCTCTACGGCACGCCGGTGCATCGCCGGGTCGTGAGCGAGGTTGCGCCGCTCGTCGTGACGGGGCCGCCGCCGGTGAAGAAGGTCCCGGATCCGAGTCTCCTAAAAGGGCAGACCGCGGTCGAGGAGAGCGGGTCGCCCGCCCGCTCTACGAGCGTCGAGCGCAAGGTCTACGACGCAGACGGAAAGCTCCTCTACGACACGAGGTTCTACTCGTCGTATCGCGGCGAGGTCAGGCTGATCCGGGTCGGAACGAAGCCGAACCCCGATCAGACCGAGACGACCACGACCGGGACGACGACGACCACCACAACGAAGACCAACACGACGAAGACTACGACGACGCCTCGGCCCTAGCGATCGCGTCCGCCAGGTTCTGCGGGATCCGTATGGGCCGCAGCGTCTTCGCGTCGACGCAGGCGTGGGACGTCCAGCCGTCTGCGATCACCTCACCGCTGCGGGTGATCTCGTACTCGAAACGAAAGCGGGCGCCGCGGAGCTCGCCGACCCGGGCATGGACCGTCAGGTGGTCGTCGAAATGCGCCGGCTGGAGGTAGCGGACGTGGGACTCGAGGACGAAGGACTCGACCCCCTGGTCGCGGATCGCCGAGTAGCCCCCGGCGAATTCAGCCAGGTAGGCGACACGGGCCACTTCGAACCACACGAGGTAGTTCGAGTTGTGCGCGACCCCCTGCGCGTCGGTCTCGGCGAACCTCACCGACACCTCGGTGCTGAAATGGAATCCCTCCACGCG
>DATMZV010000200.1:0-5779 GCA_035573355.1 Gaiellaceae bacterium
CGTGACGTCGTGCAGGACGAGTTGCGCGGCGTGGTGCTTCGTGATGTTGGCGGCGGCGAGAGTGCCACCCGTGAGTTGCAAGAGAGGACCTCCTCTGAAAGGCGGAACGAAGGGTGTGTGTCTCGCCTAGGCCCTCATAGAACGGCGCAATGCGCCGCGCCGGATGCTACCGGAGCGGAAACGGCTGACGAGCGAGTGCCAGGAGCGCCTGCGAGGTAACCCAGAGCGGCGTCGCGGCGTAACGAACGCTGTAGCGATAGCTGCCGTCGGTACGCCGGAGCTTCGCGAGATAGCGGAATGCCGCAGGCGGAGGCTTCGAGCCGGCAGCGACCAGGCCCTGGATTGCCACCGCGGTCGACTGAGCGTCGGATCCCCTTCCCTTCGACAGCTCGAAGCCGCCGTCTCGACGCTGGAACCTCCGCAGAAAGGCGACTGCGCGGGTGATCGGCTTGCCCCGTACGCCGGCGGCGCGCAGGGCCTGGATCGCGAATGCCGTGTCATTGGAGTCAGGACGCACACCGCGTGCCCACGCGAAGCCGCCGCTCGAGGCCTGCGAGCCCACAAGGTAGGTGACGACGGGCCTCGGCAGGGGACGATGGGCCTGTCGCAGGGCGAGGATGTCCCAGATCGCCTCATTGACCGCCCGCGGGCGCGCCGGCAGCCGCGCCAGCAGACCGCCCGGATCGTGACCGATCGCGCCCTCCGCCAGTGCGACGAGCGCAATCGAGGTCGGGCTCGAGAGCTCACGCTCGTGGGCGACGAGATACGACAGGGCGTTTCCGGTTTCCGCTCCGCCCGCGCGCAGGCCGAGAGCGGCCCACGCGGTGAGCTCCGGGCCTGGCACGCCGCCGGCTTCCGCGAATCCACCGTCGGCCTGCTGTCGCGACTGGACGTACGACGCAGGGCTCGCGGCGATCGCGGCAGCGGCAAGGAGAACCGCTATGCCCACACGATCTCCGTATGCAGCCGGCGCCGGTAACGGTCGAGGAGGCGCCGCAGCTCCGGCCCGGCGGCGAGAGCGATCACGACATTGCCAAGCGCATGCGCCAGATCGAACGGAAGGCCGCGCGCGTGCACCGCTGCGAACGTCTGCCAGGTGTGCTCGTCGTAGAAGGCGAGCCAGTTCCAGACGTCCATGAAGGCGCTGAAGCCCATGCCGAGGACGAAGCAGAAGAGCGCGAGCGGGACACGGCGCCTGATCACTCCCGCCGCGAGCGCCCCGGCGACACCGCATGCACCCCAGGCGAGCATCTGCCAGGGCGTCCAGACACCCTGGCCGAGGAAGAAGTTCGAGACGAAGGCTGCGATTGCACCAACGGCGAATCCGCTCCGCGCACCGAGAGCCGCTCCGGCGACGACCGTGATCACCGTCACCGGCTGCACACCGGGGATCGCAGCGAACAGCACGCGACCGGCGGCGGCGGCGGCGGCGAGCGTCGCGATCAGCGCCACCTCTTTCGCCGAGTCCGGCCTTCGTTCGAGCCACGAAGCGCCGATGGCCAGCAACGCGAAGGCGACCAGCAGAAGTGAGAGCCCGTCATGCGAGCTGTCGAGAGCGGCCCAGACAGCCGCCGCGAACGCGACCGTGCCGGCTGTGAAGAGTGTGGCTCTAGACAAGAACCGGCTCCTTGCCCATCACGACGACACGATCCGCAACCGCCGCCGCGAACTCCTCGTCGTGCGTCACGATCAGCGTTGCACGCGCCTCGGCTTCAGCGCGGAGGAGCGCTGCGAGCTGGGCTTTGCGTTTCGGATCGACACCACGGGTCGGCTCGTCGAGGACGAGCAGGTCCGGCTCGACGACGAGGACAGAGGCGAGAGCGAGCCGCTCGCGCTCGCCGCTCGAGAGATCACGAGGGTGACGCGCTTCGAATCCTTCGAGACCGACGGATCGGAGTGCGCGCCGAGCCCGGGCGAGATCGCCCTTGACCCCGCGGGCGACCTCATCGCCGGCCCGCTCGGACAGGCAATAGCGGCCGGGGTCCTGCAGGAGCATCGCCGCGCGGCCGCGCAGCTCGACGACGCCGGCGTCGGGCTGCAGCAGTCCCGAGGCGAGCTTGGCCACGGTCGTCTTTCCAGAGCCGTTCGGACCTGCGAGCGCGACGATCTCGCCACGGCGCAGCTCGAGGCTCACCCCGTCGACGACACGGCGCTCCGGCTGATACGAGAAGCTGAGGTCACGCAAACGGCAGATCTCTTTCCCTGCCGTCGTTGCGTGACGGTGCTCTCCGAGGCCGAGCCAGTGCGGGCGGTGATCTGCGAGCCACTCCTCTGCCTCGGAAGCGGCTGCGTCGAAGAGCACCCGGCCGTTTTCGAGGAACAGCACCCGGTCCGCGTGTTCGAGCACGCGACGCGGACGCTGCTCCGCAATCACGACGGCGATGCCCAGCTCCACAACGAGCTCGAGGAACGACTCTGCGGCCGCGGGGTCGAGCTGCGAGGTCGGCTCGTCCAGCAAGAGCAACCGCGGTCGCAACGCAAGCGCCGAGGCCAGGGCAACGCGCTGCAACTCGCCGCCCGAAAGCTCCGACACCGGACGATCGACGAGCGGCAGCGCACCGACGGCCGCGAGTGCCTGGTGCGCCCGCGGCAGGATCTCGTTCGGAGGAGTGCCGAGATTCTCCAGCCCGAAAGCCACCTCGCGTGCGACGTGCGTGAGCACGATCTGCTCCTCGGGATCCTGAAAGACGGTCGCGACGGTTCCGGTGAGCTCGGCCGGCTTGACCGTGCGCGTATCACTGCCGGAGACCTCTACGCGACCTTCGAAGCGGCCACCGTGGAAGTGGGGAACGAGCCCAGACAGTGCCCGCAACAACGTCGACTTGCCCGACCCGGACGTGCCGAAGACGGCGACCAGCTCCCCCTCTTCGATCTCGATCGAGACGTCGTGCAGAGCCGGGGAACCGGCGTCGGGATACGTGAACGTCAGCCGTTCCACGTGGGCTAGAGCCACAACGACCCCATGATCACGATCGACACCGCCAGCGCGACCGCAGCGGTATCCCGCGCGCGCCAGGGCGGCCGGGGAACGCTGGTCCGCCCTACCCTGCCGTAGCCACGCGCCTCCATCGCCTCCGCGAGGTTCAGCCCTCGCTCGAGCGAGCTTGCGAGCAGAGGTGAGAGGAGCGCCGCGTGACCCCGCACGCCAGTGACCGCGATTCCCCTGCCGCGGAGAGACTCGACGAACCCGGTCGCATCCCGCTCGAGTGTCGGCAACAGGCGCGTTGCAAGGGCTGCCGTTCGCGCGAAGCGGACAGAGCGCAGGATCCGGTCGTGATCGAGCAGCAGAGCGTAGGCCGCGAATGCGAAACCCACCGCAGCGAGTCTCAGCGCATTCAGCGCAGCGCTACTGAGCTCCTCGCGCGTGATGTCGAGCTGGCCCAGAACCGGGATGATCGGACCGGTCCAGACCGGATGCGAACCGATCGTCTCGACGAAGGGCGTCACCACGAACAGCGCGCCAGCGGAAAGCAGTGTCCCGATCAGGTAGAAGCGCCGACGCGAACGCGGAGCGCGCAGGCAGACGAGGATCAGCACGAGTGCGATCACTCCTACCGACCAGACCTGTTCGGCGAGGAGAGCCGCCGCCGCGAGCGCGGCGAGCAGGGCGACCGCCGCCGCGGGCCTCACGGTCGCACCTCGTACCGGTACCGCCCGATCGGCGGGGCTTTCAGAAGCAGTCCGGGATCGCCACGGTAGACGAAGACCACAGCGCTACCCGGCCGGGAGCTCTGGCTCGCAACGGCGGTGAGCGACGGTTGCTTCGACGGGTCCTCGAGAACCAGCGTGTTGGCCGTTACGTCGCGTAGAAGGGACCGCGCGTAGATCGCCCGTCCGCGAACCAACTTCGCCACCCGCTCCGCGACGGCGCGCTGAGCGGGCTCGGCGTAGAGCACTCGAGCCGGCAGAGTCTTGCCGCCGAAGCCGTGGAGAAACGGCTCCGGAAACGCTCCGACCACCACCGGCACGTGCATCTGCTCCGCCCACGAACGGAAGTCCCACCACTCCACATCGCCATCGTGCAGACGGTATTCCGCCGCGCTGCGATCTCCCTCGTAACCGTTGACGAAGTAGAACCAGTCGCGCCTCGCCGTCACCGAGCCGTCGATCCCGTCGATCGACTGGACGAATCGCCCCGCATACCGCGTCTTGATGTCGGCGACGCGGTCGAGCGCCTGCATCGCCGTCAACCCGGCAGGTACCGAACGGCTCAGCAAGACGTGCGTGCCCTGGTCACGGGTGATCCAGACCGTCGCGGTGCCGTGCTCTCCGCCGCCGCAGCCCGCGAGGGCCGCGACGGCGAGGACGAGAGCGAACCGCCTCATGCAAGAGCATTCGAGCGGACTGCTCCACCGAGCAGTCCTCGCACGAGGAGACCCTTGTGCGGGCCGATGCACGCCCGCCCGTTTCGTGTCTGCACCGTCCGCTTCGATCCGATCTGAAGCTCTGCACCGTTCGCGCGTGACGTTGCACCGGCGTCGTCCTGCTGCAACACCGTGTAACACCGGCCCCGGCGTTGTAGAACGAGCGTCTTCGGCCCACCGGCGACTCCGAACTGCGCCCAGTACCAGAGCACGGTGTCACCGTCCTTCAGACGGGCCTCGTTCGCGCCCACAGGCGGCGACACGCCGTTCAGCTTGAACACCCACCCGGTCTGTCCCACTGCCGGATAGCGGCCCACCTGGTCGATATAGGGCCCGAAGCTCGTGGGCGTCACGTGGTAGTAGAACTCGCCGAGCACGCTCGCCGACTCGAGCGCGTCCAGCGCGTTCTCCGGAAGCGCGTCGGCGCGCGGCGAGGTGACGTCGATGAGCGGCGCGGTCGCACCGAAGATCGTCCGTTCCTTGCCTTCGACACGAACATGGACCTTGACCGCGAGTGCCGCGGGAACAACGAGCAGAGCCGTGACGAGCACCGCCACGACCAGCGAGAGTCGGTGAAACACGAATCCTCCTTCCGCGAGGGGTTCGAATTTGCCGGCGGCGGAGGTCTTCTGACTCGGGGCGCCCTCCCTACGTCGCCTTCCCAGCCCTGAGGCCAGTGGCACGTGACGCGGGAGCTTCTCCCCTTACAGCGGCGGGACCGTTCCGGATTCGCACCGGATTCCCTTGCCGCTCGCCGGTTGTGAGCCGGAGACTAGCATCGGGCCGCGATGACTCGATCGCGCGTCCTCACCGTCTGGCTGCCCGTGTTCGCGTGGGCGGCGGTGATCTTCGCCTTCTCTTCGATTCCCAGTCTCTCGACCGGGCTCGGGACGTGGGACACCGTCCTGCGCAAGGGCGCACACATCGCCGAGTACGCGGTCCTCGGCGCGCTCCTCTACCGGGCGCTCGGCCGTGAGGCGCTTGCGCTCGCCGCGGGGATCGCTTACGCAGCGACCGACGAGTTCCACCAGCGTTTCGTGCACGGCCGTCATTCCTCGCCGGTCGACGTCGCGATCGACGCGGTCGGTCTGGCGCTCGGGATGCTCGTCTGGCTCCGGTTGCGCGAGCGATGAAGGCCGTCGTGATCGATCTCTCTGCACTCGGGGACCCGGATCCACTCTGGAACGACTGGCTCGAGGACGCACACCGGCGCTTTCGTGTCGACGTCGGCGCGCTCGACGAAGAGCTGCCGAACTGGCGGCAGCTGCTGGAGCGCTTCGCGGAAGAACGCGCGCCTGTCTACTTCAGAAGGGACGGAGACGTCAGCGCGACGCTACGCCACCTGCGTGCAGGCGGCACGCGCATCGGCGTCTTCACCGACGCACCCCTCGAGCTCGCGCGGATCGCGCTCTCTC
>DATMZV010000201.1:0-4057 GCA_035573355.1 Gaiellaceae bacterium
GACAGCAGCGCAGCGCTGAGCGCCTGCGAGCGCAGCGACACTTCGACCTCTTCCTCCGGCAGCGGATCGTCCCCCGCGACGAAGTCGCCGAAGACCGCGTCCTCTGCTTCGCCGACGGGCTGGTCGAGCGAAGCCGACGCACGGGCGGCCGCTCGCACCTCATGCGCCTGCTGGATCGGGAGGCTCGCCTCCTCGGCGATCTCCTCGAGGGTTGGTTCGCGGCCGAGCTGTGTCCAGAGCGTGCGCTCGGCGCGGTTCATCTTCTGCAGGCGCTCGACGATGTGGACGGGCATGCGGATCGTGCGCGCCTTGTCGGCGAGCGCACGCGCGACCGCCTGGCGGATCCACCAGGTCGCGTAGGTCGAGAACTTGTAGCCGCGCCGCCAGTCGAACTTCTCGACGGCCCGGATCAGGCCGAGCGTTCCTTCCTGGATCAGGTCGAGGAAGGGGAGGCCTTGGTTTCTGTAGTTCTTCGCGATCGAGACGACGAGGCGCAGGTTCGCCTGGATCATGTGGGACTTGGCACCGAGGTCGCCGCGCTCGATGCGCTTCGCGAGCTCCACCTCCTGCGCTGCAGTGAGCAGCGCGTGCCGGCCGGCTTCCCGGAGGAAGAGCTGCAGCGCGTCGGTCGTCGTCTCGTACGAAACCGAGAGTGGGGGAGGCGCAGGCTCCTTCTCCTTCTTTTCCTCCTTCTCGAGCTCCTCCGTCGTGTCCGTGATCTCGATTCCACGGCGCTCGAGCTCGTTCCAGATCGCGTCGGTCTCGAGAGCGTCGAGCTGATGCGCCTCTATGAGGTCAGCAACGTCGGGCTGGCGAACCGAGCCCGTGCTCTCAGCGTTCTCCAGCAGTCCTTGGACGTCCTCGTGCTGGAGGATCGACTCGATCTCGACCGTCATCTCCTAGGGGGTTGATGCCACTCGGCCCGCGATGCCAAACACGCACGCTCTCAGTCGAGGCCGTCCGCGTCAACTCGCCACCCCCAATCCCCGCTGAAAACGGCCGCTCAGCTCCCCTGGAGCGGCCTGACCTCGATCGTGCCCATCTGGGCCACAGGGTGCCCGGCCGCGATTTCGACCGCTTCCTCGAGGCTGCCGCACTCGAGGATGTCGAAGCCGCCGACGACCTCCTTGGTCTCGGCGAACGGGCCGTCGGTGACGATCGTCTTCCCGTCACGGACGCGGACGGTGCGGGCTCGGCGCGGCGGAGCCAGCTGGTCGCCGGTCACCCAGATTCCGCGGGCCTGGAGATCGTCGAGCCACGGAAAGCTCTCGTCGTCCGCAGCGTCATTCGACGATTCCGGCTCGGTCTGTGCGTCCATCTTTTCCGCGTCCCAGCACACCAGCATCAAGAACTTCATCGTCCGCTCCCTTCGTCGTTTTGGTATCAGCCTTACCTGTAGGACGTAACCGGCCGACCCAGATCGACACTCTCATGCGAATGCACGGAAACCTGCGTTATGTCAAGTCGACGTGGATCGGGCTCCTGGCCCTGCTGGCGCTCGCCTCCCCTGCCCAGGCCGAGCTCGTCACCCAGAAGGCCGATCGGGGCGTGCTTGCCGTAGCGGCTGACGGATCGCCCTGGGTGGCGTATACGGTCGGGCGAGCCCTCTACGCGTCGCTCCGTGGCAGCCAGGGCCGCTGGACGGCGATCCGCCTCGGCCGCCTGCCTGCCAACAGCGGGATCACGCTCGCGGGGATCCAGATCGGAGAACGTCCGCATCGTCACGTGAACGTTCTCGTCGAGGAAGGGCAGGGCCGCTGGATCGTCCTCGCCCGCGGCAGCCGTCTGACGACAATCGCGCGGGCGGCGAAGGGGAGCAGTTTCGGTCCGGCCGGCCTCACTCTCGACGCAGGCGGCCGGCCGGCGATCGCCTATGCCGTTCAGCGGAAAACGGGGCAGACCTTCCTCCGGCTGGTCACCTTCCGGGCGGACGGCAGCCGGCAGACGCGCCCGATCACCCTCAAGGGCTTCCCGAAGAGCGACCTGCCCCCCGGCGCCGCGCCCGTCCTTGTCGGCGGACGCCTCCACGTTGTCGAGACCTACACCTCCGCCGCGATCGACTGGGGCCCGACCGGCCACGGCGGTTGGGAAGGGCAGTACCTCTTCTTCAGCCGTCTGGGCTCCCCTCAGGGACGGGTCGGGGCCGTGAGCCTCCCCTCCACTCTCTGGTCGGCCTGGACCCAGGTGTACCCGCAGGCAGAGCCCGGGGACATCGTCGTCCTCCTGAACTCGAGCGCGTCGACACAGGTCACGTCCACCCTGACCCACGGCATCTTCGTGTCGATTGCGCGCGGCGACGAGGAGCAGCCGGAGATCGGCGCCTACGACTGGGTCGCTCTCGACGAGAACTGGTTCGAGTACGCCGGGCTCGTCCTACAGGGGACGGGCTCCGAGGCCTGGCAGTTCGACGGGCGGCTCGAGGGATTCACGATTGGCACGCTCGGCACGAGACAGCTGCTCCTCTCGCGCGAGGGCGCGCTCGAATGGTTCCGGTCGCCGGCCGCGCTTCCGCCGGTTCGGATCGGAATGGGCAAGGTCGACGAGACAGGCCACGTCGACGGCAGCGTTCCCGGCGTGACGAGCGGCACGGTCGAGCTCTACCGGGAGCTCCCCCGCGCTCCACGTCAGCTCGTCTCGACGCTGCCGATCGGCGCCGACGGATCCTTCAAGGCGGACGGCCTCGACCCGACTGCGCTCTACCGCGCGGTCTACGTCGATCCGGGAACGGGAATCCCGTTCGGCTTCCTGCCGGGCGTCCCCGTCGGCAGCGCGGCCAGCTAGAAGTTCTTGCCGCGCCAGCCGGCGCCGATCGTGATCAGGATCGCCGCGGAGAGCACGAGCCGGTAGACGACGAAGATCGTGTAGGTGTGCTTCCGGACGTAACCGAGCAGCCCCCAGATTGCCAGGAGCCCGACGACCGCGGCGGCGAGCATGCCGACGACGAATGGACCGGCTGATCCGGCAGGCAGCCCGTTGGCCGCCACCTTGGCGCCCTTCAGAAGCGCAGCGCCGAACACGATCGGGACGAGAAGAAGAAACGAGAGTCGCGCCGCGTCGTCGCGGTTGAGCTTCAGGAAACGACCCGCGGTGATCGTGACCCCCGAGCGCGAAGTGCCCGGCATCAGGGCAAGGCACTGGGCGAGCCCGACGCCGAATGCCTTGACGAACCCGAGGTCCTCGATCGAGCGCCCCGGCGGAACCCGGTCCGCGATCCAGAGGAGGATCGCGAACACGGCCAGGAGGATCGCGATCTGCCATGGGTTGCCGAGCTTCTTCTCGATGAAGCTCTCCCCCGCTGCACCGGCGAGCGCGGCCGGGACCGTCGCGATCACGACGTACCAGGCGATGCGCTCATCCGCAGTCTCGATCCGCCGCCGGCCGACGCTCTGGACGAAGGCCCGGATCAACCGGCCGAGATCGCGCCAGAAGTAGATGACGACGGCGATCAGCGTCCCGAGGTGGAGCGCTACGTCGAACGTCTTGTTGAAGTCCGGGTTGTCCTGCAGGTAGTGCCAGCCAAAGGCCCAGGGCACGAGAATCAAGTGGCCCGACGAGGAGACCGGGAGCAACTCGGTCGCGCCCTGGGTGATTCCGAGCACGAGCGCCTGCCAGCCCGAGAGCCGGCCCGGGGTCTCCCCTACTCGCAACGCCGCGAGGACGAGCGCGAGCACGAAGGCAGCCGCGGCGACCGCGATGAGTATTTCCCTCCGACGCACTGCGCGCGAGTATGGCGAATGCGTTAGTGTCGGCGGACGGTTGACCGACGCAGCTGCGGCGTCTCTCGAAGATTTTCCGATCGCCGTTCATCCTTTCCACAGACGTCTCCACAAGTTGGAAGATTCGCTGTGGAAATATTGAAAAAGGAAAACTTCGCAAATTGCGGCCACGTTCTTTTTCGACCCCTTGACCCGGTTGGCCAAATCGCTAGATTGCCTCTTGCGCCGGGCACAGAGCGCGAGTAGGTCGAAACCGAGTCCAAAGGCAGTAGCCGGAAGGCGAAAGTCAGTGGAAACGGTGGACGAAAGTGAAACTGGCCCGGCGAATTTTTTTGGTCCCA
>DATMZV010000202.1:0-3023 GCA_035573355.1 Gaiellaceae bacterium
GAAAAGGGCCGCTCCCCACAGCGGCCCCATTCACTAGCGACAACTCGCATCCTGACCCCCGATTGTTTGGTGATCGTGAGCGATCCCTGAGAAAATCAGCACGTGGGCCTTTACCACGACGGAAGCCGTGAGCTCCAGGACCGCTTCGACACCAGGCGACTTGCCGACCGGATCGAGGAGCGGATCGTGCACGACGAGATCGACGACGGCGACCGGGCGTTCATCGAGGCACGCGACATGTTCTTCATCGCCACAACGGACGAGGACGGCCAGCCGCAATCTTCGTACAAGGGCGGCGAACCGGGATTCGTGCGTGTGCTCGACGAGAAGACGATCGCCTTCCCGCTCTACGACGGTAACGGTATGTACCTGACTGCGGGCAATCTCATGACGACGAAGAAGGTCGGCTTGCTCTTCATCGACTTCGAGGGTCGAAAACGCATGCGGCTGAACGGCGTCGCGTCGGTCGCAGACGACGATCCGCTGCTCGCGGAGTTTCCCGAGGCGCAGATGATCGTTCGCGTCACTGCGACCGAGGTTTTCCCGAACTGCCCGCGCTACATCCACGAGTACAAGCTCGTCAAGCGATCGCGGTTCGTGCCGAAGAGGGAGTGCGAGACGCCGGTGCCGCAGTGGAAGCAGAGTGAGTGGGCACACGACGTCCTACCGGAAAACGATCCGGCCAACGATCCGTCGCGCGAGGTCATCCCGCGCGGGTGACGCCGGCGTCCGGAGTCTCGCGACGCGAGCTCCTCACTCGTGCGACCGCTCTCGTCGCGGGCGCAACCGTGCTCGACCGGCTGCCGCACGCCCTTCGGCTGCAATGTTGGCTCGAGGACGCCTACGCGGCCGGGCCGAACGTGGTCGCGCAGACGCTGAACGGGCTTGTCGCCTTCATCGTTCCCGGCCGCGATCGGTACTCGCGTGCGCAGGGAACGAGGTCGAAGACGCCCGGCGGGATCGAGGCAGGGACCACTGCGGTGCTAACGCGCACCCTCGATCGTTTTCTGCCTGGGCCTTTGCCGCTCTCGGCGACGGCGGCGACGATCCTGAACGAGTTCGCGGCCCAGGTCGACCCGGCCTCCCGTAACGGGACGTTTGCCTCTCCGTTCGCGAACCTCTCCTTCGCAAAGAAGGCTCGTGTCTTTCAGACGATCGAGAGCCTCCCGGCCGAGAGCGCAGGATCGATCCGCTTCCTTGCCGGCAACCTGCCGGATCTCGTCGCGTTCCTCGCCTATTCCGAGGCGGGCGTCTTCGATGCGAACCGACGTCGCCTGCGCGCCCGCCCCCTCGGCTGGCGGCTGACGCGTTACCTGGGGGTTGCGGACGGGCGCAAGGAATTGAAGGGGTATTGGCAAGACCGGAAGGCAGCCGACCCGAGTGCATGACGTGATCGTCGTCGGTGCAGGCGGCGGTGGCCCGGTCGTGGCCAAGGAGCTCGCCGCACGTGGTCTCGACGTCCTGCTGCTCGAGGCCGGCACCGGCTTCGAGCACAGCGAGCGCGAGTGGTCGCACTTCGAGAACGAGGCGAACAATCCGGCGACCGGCGTCTTCCGGTTCGGCCCCGGCGACCGCACACAACCACCTTGGGCCCGTGACCTGCCGCAGAACTGTTTCCTCTGGCAGACGGCAGGTGTCGGCGGCTCGACGGTCCATTACTTCGCCAACTCACCGCGCGCGATGCCGGGAGCCTTCTCGGACTACACGGGGCCTGACGCCGGCGACTACGACCGGGCGCACGCCGCGCCGTTCGGCTACCGCGAGCTGATCCCGTACTACGAATGGGTCGAGCACACGCTGCCCGTACAGACAGCGGCAATGGGGACGAAGGAGGAGCGGTTCCTCCGCGGCGCGGCCAAGCTCGGTTTGCCGCACCAGACGTCCAAGGACATCACCGTTGCGGCGTACCGGCCGCAGGAGAACGCGATCCTCCAGCCGCAGGGAACCGCCGGGCGGACGAACGATCGCAAGAAGCTCACGTACCCCGCGGCGAAGGGCTGCACATTCTGCGGCCACTGTCCGCAAGGCTGCATTGAGCCCGTGAAGTCGCCGCGCAACCTGCGCGCGAAGCGGTCTACGCACGCCAGCTACGTGCCGATGGCGCTCACCGCCGATCGCTGGACGCGTGGTAAGGCGATCACGTTGCTGCCGGACTCCTTCGCGGTGCGCGTCGAGACCGATGGTGCGAATGCGGCCGGCGTGACCTGGCGGAACACTCGGAGCGGTGCGTTGACGACCGAGCAGGCGAAGGTCGTCGTGCTCGCCGCCGGCCCGGTCGAGACGCCGCGGCTATGGCTGAACAGCGGCCTCCCCAATCCCAACGATCAGGTCGGCCGCGGCCTCACCGATCACTACCTGGACTATCTCGTGGGCAGGTTCACGACGTACACCGGCTCGAGCAAGGGGCCGACGTCGGCGGCGCGACTCGACTTCCCCGGTTTCGGTGGGCTCGAGCAGGCCGGCGTGTCGCCGGGACTGCAGGGCCAGGCGCTCACCTCCAGCGATTCGGGTATCGCCGGCTTCTATGACAACGGCGGTCCTGTGGGCGGGTGGGGTGCCGACGCGGTCGGCCGGTTCGTCGGCGGGCGTCTGAAGCGATTCATGGGCAACGTCGACCGGCTGATCGGGGTTGCGCTGATCACCGACGACGACGTCATGCCGCAGAACCGAGTGACGCTCTCCACGGTGATGGCTCCGGACGCGCACGGGCCGATCGCGAGGCTCGAGATCAGGCAACGCTCTCCGAGAACGTTGAAGAATCGCGAGTACCTCGCCGCCCGCGCAGTCGAGCTCCTGCGCGCTGCGGGCGCCCGCGAGGTCGTCCGCGTGAACTTCCCCGGGCTTTTCCTGCACCTCCACAGCTCCATGCGCATGGGCACGAGCGTGGCAGACTCCGTCCTCGACTCCGATGCCGAGTCACGCTGGGTCAAGCGCCTGTTCGTCGCGGACAACTCCGCGCTACCCAACGCGCTCGGTGGCCCCAATCCCACGCTCACGACGCAGGCGCTCGCAACGCGCACTGC
>DATMZV010000203.1:0-4096 GCA_035573355.1 Gaiellaceae bacterium
TGCGAGCTCGATCCTCACGCTGTTGCCGCCGTGTTCCAGGGCATTTTGGAGGAGCTCGCTGAAGACCAGCGCCAGGGCGGTTGCACGGTTGCCTGCGATCGAGACCGAGTCGAGCTCTGCATGGACTTCTTTTCCGGCGGCGAGCCCCTGCACGAGCATTGCGCGCAGCCGCTCGAGTAGCTCGCGCAGCTCGACAACCTCTTCGCGCTGCTCCGTCAAGACCTCATGCACTGCAGCGATGGCAAGTATGCGGTTCACGGAGTCCTCGAGCGCCTTCCGGGGGTCGGTGCCAGGAGCGCGGGCTTGCAAGCGGAGGAGCGATGCAACCGTTTGGAGATTGTTCTTGACGCGATGGTGGATCTCTTGCGCGAGGACGCCGCGCATCACCGCGCGCCCGTGCTCCAGCGCGACCGCGGCGTGATGTGCGATCGACACGAGCAACGCGCGCTCCTCGTCGGTGAACGGTGTGTCGCGGTCGCAGACGAGCTCGCCGATCTGACGCCGCTTCCAGCGCAGCGGCAGGCGGACGTTGTGCGCTCCCGGCCGACCCTCGGGCCACGCGATGTTGCCGTCCTCGAGCACGAGCGCCGCGCCGGTCGCGCCCACCGCTTCCATCGTCGTCTTCACGATCGCCTCGAGCGACTCTTCGAGATAGAGCGACTCGGAGACCGCCTCGGAGATCTTCGCGAGCGCCTCCAGCTCGGCGACCCGGCTCTGGGCCTGTGCGTAGAGCTGGGCGTGCTGGATCGTCTGCGCGACCTGGTCCGCGATCGCCACCAGCAGCTCGATCTCGTCCTGGGTGAACTCGCGCGGCTCGAGTGTGCGCACGTTGAGCGCGCCCGCGAGTTGCTCGCGCGCGAGGATCGGCACCGCGAGGATCGACTCGTAGTCGTCCTCGGGGAGATTCGTGAACTGCTTGAAGCGCGGGTCGAGGTGGGCCTGCGAGGGGATCATCACCGGGGCCCGGTCCGCCGCAGCGGTGCCGGTGATCCCTTCGCCGGGCCGCAGACGGGGCCGCTTCGTCATCTCCTCGACTCGCGTCCCGTACGTGGCGCGCAGGATGAGCTCGTTGGCCCGCTCGTCGTAGAGGTAGACGAAGCAGGCCTCGGTGCGGAGAGCGTCGGCGACCTTGCGAGCGACGAGGTCGAGTACCTCTTCGAGGTCGAGCGTCGAGTTGACGGCGGCGATCGTCTCGGTGAGGAGGCGCAGGTGACGCGCTCGTACGTCCACAGGGACTCTTAGGCTACTGGCGGTGGACACCTACGACTGGCTGCTGTTCCTCCATGTGCTCGGGGCGTTCCTCGTCCTGGGCGGCGCCGTGTTGGCCGGAGTCTTCAACTTCGCGGCCCTGCGCCGGGAGCGTCCGAGCGAGATCGCCATGCTCTTCAAGTTCGCGCGGGTGGGCGTGGTGTCGATCGGAATCGGAATGGTGCTCACCATCGTGTTCGGGCTCTGGCTTGTCCACCATGTCGGCTACGGGTGGGGTCAGACGTGGATCGTGCTGGCACTCGTCCTCTGGGTCCTCGCGAATGCGCTCGGCGGGATCGGCGGCAGCCGCGAAAAGAAGACGCGGGAGCTCGCAGAGCGACTTGCCGCCGAGGGCGATGCGCCCAGCGCAGAGCTGACGGCGCGCCTCCGCGATCCGGTGTGGCTCGGGCTCAGCTGGGGCAGCGGCATCGTGATCCTCGTGATCCTCGCGCTGATGATCTGGAAGCCGGGAACATGATGGTCGCACTCGTCCGGCCCGACAGCTGGAACCTGCCGCTCTTCCTGCATGTGCTCGGCGCCACCGTGCTCGTGGGCGCGATCGCTGCGACCGTCCTGATCGCCGTTCGCGCTCCAGCCTTGCGGAGACTCCTCGTTCGGACGATCGGCTTTCTCGTGCTTCCAGCGTGGGTCTTGATGCGCTTTGCCGGGCAGTGGATCGACTCTCGAGAAAACGTCCCGGGCGACCCGGCCTGGCTGGGAGTCGGGTTCATCGTCGGCGACGCCGGCCTCGTCCTTCTCGTAGTCATGGCGCTGATCGCGTGGTGGGGCGTCCGCCGGCCGGAGCGCCGCTGGCCTGTTAGGGCCGTTGCGGTGATCTCAGGGCTCTACCTGATCGCCCTGTTCGTCGCGATGTGGGCGATGACCACGAAACCGGATTGACGGCCCTTTACACAACCCTTACGCCGCAGAGGGGATTTTCCTTGCAGACGGGGAATACGTTCAGACCATGTCCGCAATCCCTCTGAATCTCGTGGACACGGCGGGTTTCCTCGTGGCCGACAACCGCGGCCGCGTCATCGGCAAGGTCGAGTGTCCGATGTACGGGACGCTGCCGGACGTGCCCGACGCACTCTCGGTCCGCGCAGGCTTCTTCTCGCGCCATCGCCGCCTGGTCCCCGCCGACACGATCGCCGACGTCGACCGCGCGAGCAAAGTCGTCGGCCTCCGCGTAGCCCGCGAGACCATCCGCCGCTTCCTCTAAACCCGGTCTCACCGCCTGGGTGACGCGCCGACCCGCGCGCGGAGGCGTGACCGCGTCACGCCGGGAGCGCTACGAACCGCTCGCTTCACCGCCCCAAGAAGGGGGCCCACGGGGGAAACATGGTTTCCCCCGTGATCTTTTCCCCCGTTTTACGACCACGAGCTGCGCATGAATGCAGCAGCTCGCAGTCGGCCGTCAGTTGGATCTCGTAGGCCGCAGAGCTCACGAGATCAGCCGTCATTGTCTCTCTTTCTCGAAGTCGCCACAAGTTTCTTATCGGCTAGAGGACGGCGAGGTACTTCTTGAGCTCCCAGTCCGTCAGCTGGACGCGGTAGTCGTCCCACTCGCCTCGCTTCAGCTCGACGTAGCGGTCGAAGATGTGAGGTCCGAGGGCCTTTCGCGCCAGGTCCGACTCGGCCAGCGCGTCGATCGCCTCGCCCAGGGTCTCCGGGAGCGAGACGATGCCCCGCTCCTTCCGCTGCTCCGGGGTCAGGTGATAGAGGTTCGTCTCCATCGGATCCGGAAGCTCGTACCCCTGCTCGATCCCCTCGAGGCCGGCGTGCAGAAGGGTTGCGAACGTGAGGTACGGGTTGCAGGCCGGATCGGGACAGCGGATCTCCGCCCGTGTTGCCTGCTCGGCGCCGGGCTTGTAGAGCGGGATCCGGATCAGGGCCGAGCGATTCCGCCGCGACCAGGCGACGTACACGGGAGCTTCGTATCCGGGCACGAGGCGCTTGTAGGAGTTCACCCACTGCGCGAAGACCGCGCTGATCTCCCGCGCGTGGCGAAGCTGGCCGGCGATGAACGCCTTTCCCGCGTCGGAGAGATTCCACTCGTCTTCTCCGTTGAAGAACGCGTTCCGTCCGTCCTTGAAGAGCGACTGGTGGGTGTGCATCCCGGACCCGTTCTCGCCGAAGATCGGCTTCGGCATGAAGGTCGCGTGGTAGCCCGCCTTCTTCGCGATCTCCTTGACGATCAGGCGGTACGTGACCGTGTGGTCCGCCATCGAGAGCGCCTCCGAGAACCGCATGTCGATCTCGTGCTGCGACGGCCCGACCTCGTGGTGCACGTACTCGATCGGGATTCCCATTCCCTCGAGTGCGCGGACGGTCTCCTGGCGCAGCTCACTCGCTGCGTCCAGCGTCGTCATCGCGAAGTAGCCGCCCTCGTCGAGCGTCTCCGTTCCCTTGTCGTCGCGGAAGAGGAAGTACTCGAGCTCGGGGCCGACGTTGAAGGTGTCGAAGCCGAGGGAGGCCATACGGTCGAGCGCGCGGCGCAGGACGTAGCGGGGATCGCCTTCGTACGGTTTGCCGTCGGGCGTGACGATGTCGCAGATCATCCGCGCGACCTTCGTCTCGCCCTCCTTCCACGGCATCAGCTGGAAAGTCTCGGGATCGGGAATCGCGACCATGTCCGACTCCTCGATCGCATTGAAGCCGGTGATAGAGGAGCCGTCGAAGCCCATCCCGTCGTCGAGCGCTTCCCCGATCTCGCTTGGTGTGACGGCGAAGCTCTTGAGGTGACCCTCGATGTCCGTGAACCAGAGGAGGACGAACTCGATGCCCTCCTTCTCGATCCGGGCGAGCGTTCGCTTGCGCGAGTCCTCGCTCGACGTGGCTCTGTTCT
>DATMZV010000204.1:0-23494 GCA_035573355.1 Gaiellaceae bacterium
CCTCGGGTTCGAGTACGGCTACTCGGTTGCAGCACCTGAGGCGCTCGTTCTGTGGGAAGCCCAATTCGGTGACTTCGTCAACGGCGCGCAGATCGTGATCGACCAGTTCATCGTCGCGGGCCTCTCGAAGTGGCGTGAGACCACACGCCTGACGCTTCTGCTGCCGCACGGCTACGAAGGCAACGGCCCCGAGCACTCGAGCGCTCGCCTGGAGCGCTTTCTCCAGCTCGCCGCGCAGGAGAACATCCGGGTCGCAAACCCCTCGACCTCGAGCCAGCACTTCCACCTGCTCCGGCGCCAGGCCCTCGACGCCGCGGGCCGGCCGCTCGTGGTGATGACGCCGAAGGGACTGCTGCGGTTGAAGCAGGCCTCCTCGACGTTGGCCGACCTCGCGGAGGGCTCGTTCCGGCAGGTGATCGACGACCCGGCGGCGGATCGCGAGCAGGTGAGACGGCTCGTCGTCTGCTCGGGCAAGGTCTACTACGACATCGCCGGGCACGAGCTGCGCGCCGGGGCGAGCCAGGTGGGAGTCGCGCGGCTCGAGCAGCTCTACCCGTTCCCCGTCGATGCCTACGCCCGGCTCATCGCGAGCTATCCCCAGCTCGTAGAGGTCGTCTGGGCGCAGGAGGAACCGCAGAACATGGGTGCCTGGCGCACGATCCGCCACCGCCTCGAGGCGCCCGTTCGGGAGGCGGGCCTCCCGCTCAGCTATGTCGGGAGGCCGTGGCGAGCGAGCCCGAGCGAGGGTTATCCGACGGCGCACCTGCGTGAGCAGGACCGCATCGTTCGGGCTGCGCTCGGAGCTACTTAGGAGGTCGTCGCGACTTCGATTTGGCGGTCGCCTTCATCACCTTCGAGGCGACCTTTGGTCCGTGCTTCCGCGCCGCGTTCAAGACCTGCTGGCGCTGCCTCGGTGGCAGGCGCCGCCAGATGTCCCACGCGGTGAGCGCAACAGTCACGGGTCCCAGACGTTTGCTGAGGCGGGGCACGGGCTTATCCTCGCATAGGCACTATTTGTCGTGCCCGTCGTCGCGCTCTTTGTCTCTCGCCTTAGCCTTGTCGCTCCCGTCACCGCGCTCATCTCCATGGCCCTGGTCGGCGTCCGGCTGCTCCTGCGCCGGCGCTGAGGGCTGCGGTATCGCCGGAGTCACCGGCGGGACGGCGACCGGCGTCTGTGCGGCCGGTGGACAGGCGCCCTTGTCCTCTCCGCTCTTGTCCTTGTCTGGCTTGGCTTTCACCTTTTCTTTTCCGTGCCCCTTGCCCTTGCTCTGCTGCGGCGGTGCCGGATCGGGGGTGGGGGTGGCGGGCGTCGGAGCGGCAGGCGCAGCGGCGAGCTCGCGCGTGTCAGGAGGCGTGGCAGGCGCAGGGGCCGGCGTCGGAGTGGGCGTGGGCGTCGGCGTGGGCGTTGGCGTTGGCGTTGGGCGAGGAGTGGGAGCCGGCTTCGGCGTCCCACCGGGCTTCGGCGTCCCACCGGCCTTCGAGTGTCCTGCGCTCGCAGGACGAAGCCTCTGGTCCGAGCCCACACCTCGACTCGAGACGAGTCGAGCGAGGTTCGTCGCCACGGGTGACCGGAGATCTGCCAGCCGCTCGGCGCCAGCGGGCAGCGACGACGAGGCTGAGGGAACCGCGTGCACGGAGCGCTGACGTGAAGACGGCGGCGCAGTCAGCGATTGCCCGGCTTCACGAGGTGGGCCGAACAGCGCCGGCATGGCCGTTGCGAAGGCGATGGCTCCCGTCAACAGCGCGGCGGCTAGAACGCGCGCGCTTTTTTCCCTCATGCTTCTCCCCTACGTTGTCGATACCCCGTTCCAGGGATGTATCGGCTCCGGGGGTGTAGGACTTGAAGGGAAGTCATGGGTAGTTTCAAAGTCAAGCTCGTCGCCTATTTCCTGCTGCTGTCCCTGCTCCCTCTGGCCGCCGCCTTCTGGGGTTTTTCGACGGTGGCGGCGCGGAGCGAGACCCGGCGGGTCGACGCACGCCTTCAGGCTGGTCTGCGCGCCACCCTAGCTGCTTACCAGGAGGCTCTGGGCTCCGCTGACGCAGCGGCCGGGCAACTCGCGCACAAGCCCGCTTTCCAACGCGCACTGCTCGCCCGGAATCGCGCGGCCCTCGAACGGATGCTCCGCGGGGAGCCGCATCTTTCAGTGGAGGCTCCCGGCGGCTTCCACGTCGGTAGGCGCGACCCGATGGCCGTGACGCGGCAGGTTGAGGTTGTCGGCGCGAACGGCACTCACGGGTCGGTCGTGGCCTCGCTGCCGTTGAACGACGCGCTCGTCAGGAGCCTCGAGACCCGCTCTGGCCTCGAGAACTACGACCATGTCGTCCTGATCCAGAACGGCCGCATCGTCGCTGGGCCGCCGGGCGTGAGCGGAGGCGTGGACGTCCACTCCGGTAAGACACGGACGATCTCGCTCGACAACACGAGCTACCGCAGCCTCGTCGCCGGCACGATCGGGGAGCGCCCCAACGCGACGCTCGGCGTGATCAGCCCGCAGGCGCGCATCGACGCGACCAACCGCGACGCCAGAAACCGTCTGCTCGTCGGGCTCCTCGCCGCACTCCTCTTCGTCGCATGTGTTGCATACGTGGAAGGTCGTGCCATCGTCCGAACGATTCGCCGGCTCGTCGACGCGGCACGCGCGATCGCTCGGGGTGACCTCAAGCAACGCGTGCCCGTACAGGGCCGTGACGAGTTTGCGCTCCTCGGGCGGACGTTCAACCAGATGGCATTCCAGCTGCAGACCCGTCTCGACGAGCTGCAGGCGGAGCGCGGGCGCCTGCGGGACGTCATCTCGCGCTTCGGCGAGGCGCTCGGCGCCACTCACGACAGCGACCAGCTCATGCGGTTGATCGTCGAGACCGCGATCGAGGCGACGAGCGCGTCCGGCGGCGTCTTCGTCGGTGCGAACGGTGAGCTCGTGCAGGTCGGCTATCCCGACAAGGGCGACGACAAGATCGAGGTGCCGCTTCGTGCGGGGACCATGGACTTCGGCTCGCTGCTCCTCTTCGGCGACGATTTCACCGACGAGGACCGGATGACCGCGGCCTCCCTCGCGTCGCACGCCGTCGTTGCCCTCGACAACGTCCGGCTCCACCGGATCGTCGAGCGGCAGGCCCTCGTCGACGGCCTCACCGGCCTCGCCAACCGGCGTCAGTGCGAGGAATCGCTCGCGGACGAGCTCGCGCGCGTCGAGCGCTTCGGCGGCTCCCTGTCCGTGGTCGTCGCCGACCTTGACTGGTTCAAGGACGTCAACGACCGCTACGGCCATCCGGCGGGAGACACGGTGCTACACGATTTCGCGACCCTCCTCCATGAGACCCTTCGCGATGTGGACATCGCCGGCCGCTGGGGCGGAGAGGAGTTCCTGATGGTCTTGCCGGGCACGGATCTCGCCGGCGGCGCGAGGGTGGCCGAGCGGATCCGGGTCTCCCTGGCGGGGCGGATCGTCCTCACCGCCGACGGCACGCCGATCCCGGTCACCGCGAGCTTCGGAGTCGCCGCGACCCCGCCGCTCCGCACGGCCTCGGAGCTCTTTGCGGCCGCAGATGCGGCCATGTACGAGGCCAAGCGGGCAGGCAAGAACCGGGTCGAGACGGCTCCGGACCCGGTCCGCCAGACCTAGTCCAAGGGGGTCGGTTCCGGCACTTTCCCTGGAAACGGGTGCATGAAGGGCTACAATCCTGCCCAGCCTCGGCCTAGCCCCCGACCCAGGAGCCCTCCATGACCGTTGAAATGCCGTCGATGTTCGCCAAGACGATCCAGGATCACCTCGAGTTGAAGGAGCGGAACGCGAAGCTCGAGGAATCGATGCCTCTCGGCCACTACAAGACAGCCGATCCGTTCGACAACCATCCACTGTTCAAGACCGAGGAGCAGGCGCGTCTCGAGGAAACCATGGACGGCGAGGAGTCCGCAGCGACCGCCGAGCATCCCGTCCTGGCGTGGCCGGGTGAGGAGACCGCCGAGCAGACTGCTCCCGAGTCCGAAGAAGGCCTCTGGGGCCGCAGCCGCGACTTCGACTGGGGCGACTAGCCCTTAAGGTAGGTCGCTCCGGAACCGACGCGGGGAGGCTTGAGATGAAGCGAGTGTTGCTGGGGGTCGGGTTGGCGGCCGGCATTGCCTACGCGCTGCGCGAGTGGTTCGCCGCGCCGCAGCCGCAGCCGTCTTGGGACGAGACGGACAACGACCCCGAGGATCTGAGCCAAGATCTGGCGCAGCGGGCACGCGAGGCCGAAGGCGCTCAGACCGCGGAAGAGACCTCCGCGGGCTAGAGCAAGGCGGCGGCGAAGCGGAGATCGCCGACGAAGGCGGCGAGCTCTTCCTTTCGCCGGTCCGGATCCCCGCGGAGGATGGACGAGGGGTGGATCGTCGCCGTGACGGCCGGCGCGAGGTTGGATTCGACGAGCCGGCGCCGGTTCTGGGTCACCCGGAACTGGCGGCCGAGCAGGGACTGCGCCGCGACCGCGCCGAGTAGCACGAGCACCTCAGGCTGAACGGCCTCGAGCTCGGCCCCGAGCCAGGGGCCGCAGGCCGTGGTCTCCGCCCAGCTCGGCTTCTGGTGAATCCGGCGCTTCCCACGTGCCTGCCACTTGAAGTGCTTCACGGCATTCGTGACGTAGGTGTCTGCCCGGTCGATCCCCGCGTCCTCGAGCGCCTCGTCGAGGAGTCGGCCCGCCGGCCCGACGAACGGCCTTCCAGCCCGGTCTTCCTGGTCGCCCGGCTGCTCTCCGACGAGTATCAGCCGGGCGGTCTCCGCTCCCTCACCGAACACGGTCTGCGTTCCGAGCTCCCACAGCGAGCACCCCCGGCAGCCGGCCGCGGCCTCCTTCAGAGCGGACAGCGAACGCTCCTCGGGGAGGAAATCTGCCGCCGATCCCGTCTCCTTGGCCCGGCCCACGTCCTGGGTATGACCGCTCGCGGCCAGGAGGAACCCCTCGACCGGGGGATACGAGCGGGTTCACGCCTCGCTTTGCTTTGGGTCGGTTCACGAAAAAGGGGCTTCACCTGCGGCTGCAACGACATACCGACCAACGCGGATGAGCGATCACGCGCTTCCACTCCGGCTCCTCGACGAGAACGTCCTTGGCGACCCGTCGCGTGGGGCTGCCCTCGTCGAGTCGTACAGGCGTCTTGCGGACGTCTTCCACGACGTGCTCGCAGAGCAGAGCCTCGACGCGCTGCTCGACCGGATCGCCGACGCACTCGCCGAGCTCGTCCCACATGACTCGCTGACGATCTACGAAGCCGACGAGTTGCGACGCGTCCTGCTTCCTGTGTGGGCGCGCGACAAGTGGGCGGACAAGATTCTTGCGGACAGCTGCCCGTTCGGTGTCGGCCTTACAGGTTGGGGTGTCGAGCATCGCGAGTCGGTCCGCGTCAACCAGGCTCACCGCGATCCGCGCACGTCAACGGTCCCCGGCACGCCCGAGGACGAGCCGGAGGCGCTGATCACGATCCCGCTCATTGCGCGAGACTCGATCAAGGGCGCTCTGAACATCTACCGGCTCGGTGACGATGCGTCATTCGACGACGACGAGTTCGAGCTGGCAAAGCGCTTCGGGGACGCCGCTGCGCTCGCGCTCGACAACGCGCAGATTCGAGCACGCCTCGAGCATCAGGCCCAGACCGACCCGCTCACCGGCCTCTTCAACCACCGGGCCTTCCACGAGCGACTCAGGCAGGCGTTGGCGGAGGCCAGCCGCTCGCACGACGTGATTTCGCTCCTCATGCTCGACATCGACGACTTCAAGCGCGTCAACGACGTCTATGGCCACGGCGCCGGCGACGAGATCCTGCGCAGCCTCGCCGACACGCTGAAGGAGGCGGTGCGCGCTTCCGACGTCGTCTACCGGCTTGGCGGCGAGGAGTTCGCGATCGTGATCGCCTCACGCTCGCCGGAAAGCGCGGAGCAGCTTGCGAGCCGGCTCGTCGAGCGCGTCGAGACCACCGAGTTCAATCCGGCAGGACGCATCACCATTTCCGTCGGGCTTGCGCGCGGCCCCGAGCATGCGATGAACCCACGCGAGCTGATCGCGTGTGCAGAGGCGGCGATGATGACTGCGAAGGCGCGTGGCAAGAACCAGATCGTCCTCTACGACGACGCCGAGCTCGAGCGCCCGGAAGGGGAAGAGGTTCCGTCGACGCGAGACGTCCGCTCGGTTGCGCACATGAAGATGCTGCAGAGTCTCGGAGGCAAGCTCAACCGGCTCAACGACGTGCGCCAGATCGGTCACGTCATCGCTACGGAGCTCCGCTCGCTCATCGACTACCACAACTGCCGTGTGTCGATCGTCGACGGCGAAGACGTGATCCCGATTGCGTTCGTCGGCCAGTTCACCTCGGAAACTCAGGAGCCGCTCGAGATCCTCGCCTGCAAGGTTGGCCAGGGGATCACCGGCCGCGTCGCGGCCACCGGCGAGTCGCTGCTGATCGCCGACGCAGCCAACTGCGAGTTCGCGCGCGTGCTTCCCGGCACGGACGCCATCGACGAGTCACAGGTCGTCGTGCCCCTGACCTACGGGACGCGTGTCGTCGGCGTGATCGTGATCTCGAAGCTCGGCCTCAATCAGTTCGACGAGGACGACATGCGCCTGCTCGAAGTGCTCGCCGGCCACGCCGCTGTCGCACTCGAGAACGCCGGTCTCTACGAATCCGCCCGACGCGAGGCCGAGCGCGCGACCGCGCTGCTCGAATTCAGCCGTCAGCTGTCGAGCGCCGAAGGCATGGATGCGGTCGTCGACCGGATCGTCGAGCTGTCGGCCCGCACCCTCGGCTCGCCTCGTGCATCGGTCTGGTTCCAGGAGGCTTCACGAGGCGAGATTCGAGTGCGGGCGACCCACGGTTACAGCGACCTGGACCGCGAGCGCCTGGCGCGGATGCACTTCGACCACGAGGCCGCCGAGGCGTTCTTCTCGGTCAAGGAGCCCTTCGTGGTCACGGACGAGCAGCGAGAAGCCATCACCGGGTCAGGGGACGTCGGGATCGGCAAGACCTTCGCGGTCGCGCCGTTGACACTCGACGGCGGGCGCCTCGGGTGCATTGCCGTCGCGGCAGCCGAGGACAGCGACTTCACCGAACGGCAGCTCCGACTGCTCGCAGGCGTCGCCCACCAGGCAAAGCTTGCTCTGACCAACGCGGGCAACTTCCGCAGTCTCGAGAAGACGTTCCTCGAGACGGTCGAGGCACTCGCGAACGCGTTGGAGGCGAACGACGAGTACACCTCGTCACACGCCCGGTGGATTACCGACCTCTCGCTCAAGGTGGGCGGCGGACTCGGCCTCGATACGCGTGCGCTCAAGCGTCTCGAGCTCGGCGCGCTGTTCCACGACATCGGCAAGATCGGGATTCCGGAAGCGATCCTGTCGAAGCCGGGACCGCTGACAGCCGAGGAGCGGAAGCTCGTCGAGAAGCATCCGGAGCTCGGCGAGCGGATCATCGCGCCGATCGACCGGCTCGAAGAGGTCCGACCGATCGTGCGCCACTGTCACGAGCGCTTCGACGGCACCGGTTACCCCGACCGCAAGAGTGCGGATGACATTCCGATCGAGTCACGGATCATTCTCGTCTGCGACGCCTATCACGCCATGACCACCGATCGTCCGTATCGCAAGCGGCTCCCGAGAGAGGAAGCACTGCGACGCCTCGACGAAGGGGCAGGAACGCAGTTCGACCCCGAGGTCGTCGAGGTCTGCAAGCGCGTTCTCGAGGAGAGCTTCTAGCCGGACCGCGGCCGGCCGCCCGTGAAGGCGTCCAGGCCGTCGCTGAAGCTGACGTACGGCGCTGCAGGCACGGCTCGCTCGCGCTCCTGCAGTCGCTCGGCGTCGTCGAGCGCACGCTCGCGGCGCCGAATGCTCTCCTGCTGCGTCGCCAGGCCAGCTTGAAGCTTCAGTAGCTCGGCCTCGCGGGCTGCAAGGTCCGACTCGCGCGCGGCAAGCTGTGACCGGAGCTCTCCAAGCCTGCGCTCACCTTCGGCTTCGGTGCGCTGCTCGACCGCAGCGGCCTTGCGCTCGCGGGTCGTCAGCTCTCGTTCGAGCTCGTCGACGGCCCGCGCCCGTTCCTCGAGCGCGCGCGCTTGCTCGGCGAAGCGGAGCTCCTGCTCGCCTGTGCTCCGTTCCTCGTCGGCTCGAGCAGCATCGGCCCGCGCCTCGAGCTCTCGGGCAACCTCGTCGAGCCGGGCGCGCTCGGCGTCGAGCTCCTGCGCCGCTGCCTCGATGGTCGCCGTCCGCTCGACGAGCTCGTCGGTCGCCCTCGCCGCCTCGCCGATAGAAGACTCGAGCGCACGCCCCTGATCGGCGAGCTCCGCCTCTCGCGCCGCAAATGACGCCTCCTGCTCACGCAGGCGCGCGTAGGAACTCTCGAGCTCGTTCTTCCGGCGGTCGAGCGAGGCTCTGCTCTCCGCGAGCTCCTGCTCGTGCGCCTTCAACGCCGTCTCCGACTCCTCGACCTCGAGCTCGCGCGCGCGAAGAGCAGTCTCACGCTCCGTCGTCTCGCGCTCGCGTGGGGCGAGTGCATCGAGGCGCTGCTGCAACTCTGCCTCGCGACGGGCGAGCAGCTCCTCTGCATACGCGCGATCGGCGTCGCGCTCCGGGCGTCGAAGCCGAAGCCGTCTGCCTTCGTGTGTGCGGGCCTCCTCCTCGTCGTCGAGCCTCTTCGTCCGCTGCTCGACCTCGAGCTCCCGTCGTGCGACATCCGCCGCGCGCTCTCGTAGGGCGCGCTTCAGATCCTCGACCTGGACGAGAGCCTCCGCACTCTGGCGCTGGCGCGCCTCCGCGAGCCGTCGAGCCAGCTGGAGAACCTCGTCTCGGTCCGCCTTCTCCTCAGGCTGCTGCCAGGCTGCGTCCCAGCCGGTCGACTCCCAGGAATCCCCCCTTGACTCCATTACCTAGAGCGTAGCGCGCTTCGAGGCGGATTTGGCCGCTCCGAGCAGGGAAATCCTCTTCGCCGGAATCGTTAGCCGTCGAGTGCGATTCGGCGCGCACCATCGTGGCGGATCCGGACTGCGAAGTCGCCGCCGCCGAGCGCCTGGACGACGTACCCCTCGGCCGACAGGTCGCCGCGCTCGGTGAGCGCACTCCCGCCGGCGAGAATCCGACGTGGCCGGAAGCCGAGTCGGAGGACCTCGGTGCCACTCGCGTCGAAGGTGCGATACGTCAGCCGCCGCCGGCCGTACGCCACGGATTGCACGACGGAGCTGGAGCCGAGCAGGTGGCTGCGTCGCTTCGGAGCGAGCTCTGGCATCGCCGCCATCGCCCAGTTGAAGCTCCGCAGGTAGTCGGCGTAGCCGTCGCTAAACCAGAACGTGTTCGTCGACCGCTGGCCACAACACGAGACCCGCCCGTCGCTTGCGGCGAAGTACGTGGCGTAGTTCAGTGAGCGGACGGCGAGCTCCCGCGCACGTTCGTCTCCCGTGCGCGCATAAAGCAGCGCATTCGTCGCCGCCCAGCGTGAGGTCGTGCTGCCGAGCCCGACGCGTGAGCAGCAGCCGGGCTTACCGGGTGCCCGTTGCTCGTCGATTCCCCAGGCCCCGAGGAACGGGCCGCGGCCGAATGACTTCTGCACCCAGCGGAGCAGCGCCGCAGCGTGCTCGTCCCACGACGGATCGACCGACTCCGGGGCAGGGTGGTTGAGCAGGTACTGCGCCGTCAGCGTCGGGGTCGCCTGATTGAGGCTGCGCGGGTTGTACGGGACGTCCTCGTAAAAGCCGCTCCAGCGATTCCACGCCGGGCTGTCGCGGTTCAACTGGTACTTCAGCATCCACGCCCAGGCGACATCACGAGCGTGCTTGTACGAGCTCGTGTTGCCCGCGCCCACTTCGACGAGCTCGTCGAGCAGGCGCACCGGTCCGACGACGAGCCCTCCGAATTGCGCACCGTCGAGAACGGCGCCCGTCCTTGCGTTGACGCGAAACGGCCACGGTGTATGTGTCGCGTCACCCGGGCGAACGTGTCTTGCGAGCGCGTTCCCGGCTGCGATCGCAGCGCGAAGGAACCGCCGTTCGCCGGTCAGCTCGTAGAACTGCAGGTACCCGAGGCCGAGCAGCCCCACCTTGTCGGTTTCAACGCCGCCGTAGAACCGCCGCGGGAGCCCGGCGAGGCAGCGCCCGTACGTTCGCTCACCCGCGCAGGCCGTGCTGAACGGAACCTGTGGCCACGCCCAGCCGGCCGGCGACGTTCCGTGGACGAGCTGGTAGTCGAGCATCTCGCGCACCACCGCGATCGCCCGCCGGTCGGCCGAATACGGATACCAGGAGACCAGCGAGTCGACGAACGCAGCGTTGAGAAACGCCGGATCGTGCTGCCAGTAGATGCCTCGCAGCGACTGTCCGTCGAACACCGCATAGTTGAGGTACACCTTCGACCGTGTCCGCGGATCGCGTGGAACGCCACGCTCGATGAAGTTCCAGCCGAGCCGAAGAACGCGGTCGTAGCCAAGGCCGGCGTTTGGCCGGTACCAGGGCAACAGCTTCCCGTTCCCGTCGCGCACCGCGTGGTGCCAGGGCAGCAAGGGATGGACTGGGCGCGACTGCGTGCTGCGCACCGATGACGGAGCTCGCGTGGGGAGGAGATTGAACTTCTTCAGGGCCGGAATGAGCATGAAGTACGGGCGCATGTCCGCGGAGTGCGGCCACGAGCCGACGAACGTGTGGAGCGGCGCAGCGGGATTCAGGCGACGCAACTTGCGCGCGAGTGCAGCGGACTGATCCTGTGACCTGACGACGTGGTCCCGCTTGCTCCACCAGAGCTGCAGTGGCACGCCGGACTTTGCGATCGCGCGCGCGTAGGTGATCGGGCTGCGGCGCGCGTAGGCCCGCGGCAGGCTCTTTGGCGTGCCGCCGATCTCCTCCCGCGCGAGTCTGCGCAGCCCGAAGCCGATCGGATCACCCCATCGACGCAGACAGCCGCGGTTGCAGCGAAGCCTCGAGAAGTCGCGGTAACGCGAGGCCATGTTGGTGACAGGATCGAATGCTGCGGCGCCGGCGAGGAGCTTGGGATGGCGGGCAACGAGTAGCAGCGTCTCCTGGCCGCCCATGCTCGTTCCGAACGCGTAGACCCGACGCGGCTCGATCCGCAGCCAAGGAATGGTGGCCCGCAGGATCCGGGGCATGCGCGCGAGATCGTCGATCTGCCCGGCGAACCCCCACGAAAAGCGCGCGAACCTGCGGCCCTGCCCTTCGGGATTCACGACGGCGAACGACCCAATCGAGGGGAGGTCTCCCCACCGGTCGACGTTCTCTTCTGCGGAGACTCCGCGACCGTGTGGAGAGATGATCAGCGGAATCGGGGGATTGTTGCCGGGCCCGTACCAGTCGGGCACGACCACGTACGCCGCACGGTGGAGACCGTTGTGCGTCGTGTAGTGGATCGTGACGACACGGACGTGAACCTGTTCCCAGACGTCGCCTCGCACCGCGCCGGCCCCCGCCAGGGCGAGCACGACGGCAAACATGCACAGACCCCCGCGGCGCATCGCACCATGATCCCACAGCGGCCGGGTTGCGCCGGGAAAGATGCTCAGGCGGACGCGGAGGCCGGAGCTTCTTCTGCGGTCGCCTGCTTGCGCGTCTTTCGCTTCGCGGTCGCCGTGACGACGCGGTTCTTGCCGTTCCGCTTCGCCTCGTAGAGCGCAGCGTCCGCGGCTGCGACCAAGTCCTCGACGCTCGTCTGCGCCGGGAAGCACGCCGCGCCGAAGCTCGCCGTCACCTTCAGCGGATCCCCGTCCGGAGTCGTCAGCTCGAGCTCCTCGATCCGCGCGCGGATCTTTTCGGCGAGCCCGCGTGCACCGGTCAGATTCGTGCCCGGACCGACCACTGCGATCTCCTCGCCGCCGTAGCGTCCCGGTAGGTCGAGCTCGCGGACCGCGTCAGTGAAGACCGCAGCGACCCGCCGCAGGACCTCGTCCCCGGCCTGGTGTCCGAACCGGTCGTTGACCGACTTGAAGTTGTCGATGTCGGCGATCACGAAGGCGACGTTCGTGCCGAGCCGCCGTGCGTGGTCGACCTCCTCGTCGAGACGCTGGTCGAGCGCTCGGCGATTCGCGATGTTCGTCAGCGAGTCGGTCTCGGCCGCGAGTGTCAGGTGGGCGAGGTCGGCGAAGATTCGGGCGACCGGACGAGCCAGGCGAGTGGCAAGACCGGCAGCAAGTGCCAGGGTGATCGCTGCCGCGAACAGAAGACGTCGCCTGTAGGCGCTGAGGCGCGCCTGCACCGCCGATACGGGCTCGACGGCGACGAGCGAGGCGCCGCCCGAGTCGAGCTTCGTGTCCTTTGCGAGGAACGACACCTTGCCGAGCTCGATGTGATCCTTCTCGACGTTCGCTGATGCGCCTGCCGGACCACCGGCTGTTACCTGGCCGTGCTGGGCCAACACGAGCGCCGCATGCTTCGGCATCGGGGTTGCTCGTTGCAGAACGGCGAGTAGGGACGAATCCATCGGCACGGCCATCGTCACCCGGGCAACTGCGCGGCCGTCACGAGTGATCGTCGCAGTCGCGGTGATCCTAGGGCCGCTCGGAAGCTTTCCGTAGGCGCGTCCGCGGATCAGCACGCGTGCGTCGTGCGAGGCCGCGAGAGCGCGGAGCTGGGAGCCGTCTCGGTGGAGAAGCGCCTGCTGCAAAGAGTTCGACGCGGCAAGCTCGCCCACGCGAGCTCGAAGATTGGCGTGCATCGTCGAGAAGGTCGACGCCGCGACCCGCGCGGTGCCGGCGAGCTCGGTCGCCGCCTGCTGGCTGTTCGAGCGGCGAGCGCTGAGATCGAGCGTGAAGACGATCCCCGCGATCAGCGCGCAGAAGAGCAGAAAGACGACAAGTGCGGCCCGTGCGACCGCGACCCGCCCGTAGCGGGAGCGAAAACGGCCTTCCATCTAGGGCCCCTTTTTCGAGCCGCCCTTGGCGGCTCCGTTGCCGTTCCCGTTACCCCCAGCGTTCGCGCCCCCTGCGGTCGGGTTGTTTCCACCCGCGTTGCCGTTGCCGTTTCCGTTGCCGCCGGCGTTGTTGCCGCCAGCGTTCGGATTGTTGCCTCCGGCGTTCGGGTTGTTCCCGCCCGCGTTGCCATTCCCGTTTCCGTTGCCGCCGGCGTTGTTGCCGCCAGCGTTCGGATTGTTGCCACCGGCGTTGGGATTGTTCCCGCCCGCGTTGGGATTGTTGCCGCCGGCGTTGCCATTCCCGTTTCCGTTGCCGCCGGCGTTGTTGCCGCCTGCGTTCGGGTTGTTGCCGCCGGCGTTGGGATTGTTCCCGCCCGCACTGCCGTTGCCATTGCCGTTCCCGTTTCCGTTTCCGCCCGGGTTCGTCGTGGCGCCACCGGCGTCGGGATTGCCGTTGCCAGGATCCCCTGCGGGATCAGGCGACTCCGGGCTCTCGGGAGCGCCCGGATCGGCCGGCAACGGCCCTTCGCCGCCGTCGGCGGCCGGCGGGGCAACCTCCGGCTCTCCGGCGTCGGACGACGGGGGTGGAGTCGAAGGAGTGGAGGGCCCAGGCGCCGGGGGGTTCGGGTCAGGCTGCTGACGCGGCGCTGCAGGCGTCGCCGGGTGAGGTGAAGGTGGTGCGGGTGCAGGCGGTTGTGGCGCGGGCTGCGACTGCTGGACCGGTGCAGACGCGACCTGCCGCTGCGGCTGGTCGGTCGAGTTCGGGCCACTCTCGGGATTCTCCGCGGCAGGTGGATCCGGAAGCGCGACGATCAGCGACTTGGCGAGGGACTCGGCCGAACGCGGCGACGCAGTCGCAAGGTCGTTCGCCAGCGCGTCGGCCGGAAGCAGGAGCGAGAGGAGCCGCGCCTGCCGGCCCGTCGCGTTGTTCGGCGACTTGAAGGTCTGGCTCTCTTGAACGCCGAGGACAGCGCTGCTGAGTGAGATCGCGACGTTGCTGTTCCCGCCTGCGCCCAGTCCGGGGAGGAGCGGCAGCCCGGGGAGCGCTAGGCCGAGCCAGAGGGCGCTCGCGAACGTCGCCGTGCTGGCGAGCCCGGCGGACTCGATCGCCGAGAGAAGCCTCGAAGCCGTCGAGGCAAGGGTGAATTGTCGCCGCTTGATCTCCATTGGTGCCACCGCAGGGGGCTGCAAGATGCATCGGCCTTTCACGCCTCTCGGGGCGTCCCTCGACCGAGGGAGCAACCGGTACCTGCATCGCTCGTAACTGGCCTACGAACGGGTCGACCTGCGATCCCAATCGCAAAGGGGCAAATCGCAAAGGGGGAATGTGGTGTCGAAGCCGGGTCTCCCCGCTTCCGCGGCGATTCGTCCCATAGGGTCTGCGCGTGAAAGACGCTGCGCGCGCGGTGATCATCGGCGGCGGCGTCGGCGGTTGCGCGATCCTCTACTGGCTCACACGGCTCGGGTGGGAGGACGTCGTCCTTTGCGAGCGCGCCGACCTCACCAGCGGGTCGACCTTCCACTCGGCCGGTCTCGTCGGCCAGCTCCGTGGCTCACTCAGCTTGACCAAGATGATGATGAGCTCGGTCGAGCTCTATCGATCGCTCGGCGAGGAGGTCGGGCTCGAGACCGGGTGGCATGAAGTCGGGTCGCTCCGGCTCGCGTCGTCACAGGAGCGGATGGAAGAGCTTGCGCGGCAGGCCGGGTGGGCCAAGACATTCGGCCTGCCCTTCGAGCTCGTCTCGGCCGACGACGCGCAGCAGCTCTTTCCCCCGATGTCGACCGAAGGCGTCCTCGGCGCCGCTTACCTGCCGACCGACGGTTACGTCGACCCGAGCCAGTTGACCTACGCGCTGGCCGAAGGAGCGCGACGGCGCGGCGCAGAGGTCTACACCAACACGCGCGTCACCTCGGTCGAGGTCGATCGCAACCGGGTCACCGGAGTCGTCACGGATCGGGGGAACATCCAGACCGACATCGTCGTGAACGCGGGCGGGATCTTCGCGCATGAGATCGGCCGCCTCGCCGGGGTCAACGTTCCCGTGATCCCGATGGCGCACGAATACCTGATCACGAAGCCTCACGATGTTCCGCTCGACGTGCCGACCATGCGCGACCCGTCCCTCCTCGTCTACTTCCGCGGGGAGTCCGGTGGACTCGTGATGGGCGGCTACGAACGGCAGCCGGCGCCGTGGTCCCTCGACGGGATCCCGGCCGATTTCAACGCAAAGCTGCTCGCCGAGGATTGGCCGCGCTTCGAAGAGCTGATGGAAGGCGCGCTCGTGCGGGTGCCGGAGATCGGGGATGCGGAGGTCATCCAGTTGATCAACGGTCCCGAGGCGTTTACACCAGACGGCGAGTTCATCCTCGGCCCGTCCGACGTTCGCGGTTTCTGGGTCGCGGCCGGCTTCTGCGCGCATGGGCTCGCGGGAGCGGGGGGAATGGGACAGCTCGTAGCCGAATGGATCATCGAGGGCATCCCGAGCCTCGATGTCTGGGAGATGGACTCGCGGCGATTCGGCGGCAACTACGAAAGTCGCGAGTACACACTTGCGCGCACGGTCGAGATCTACTCGACGTACTACGACGTCAAGTATCCCGGCCACGAACGCCAGGCGGGCCGGCCCCTGCTGGTCTCGCCCACATACGTTCGGACCAAAGAGCTCGGGGCGGTCTTCGGCGAGAAGTCCGGTTGGGAACGCGTGAACTGGTTCGAGCCGAACGCGGGTTCGGGCGATGAGGCGTTGAGACCGCGCGGCTGGGCCGGTCGTCTCTGGTCGCCTGCAATCGGGGCGGAGCATCTCGCGTGCCGCACGACCGCCGCTCTGTTCGACGAGACGTCCTTCGCCAAGATCGAAATCTCGGGCGAGAGAGCGGACAACTTTCTCGAACACTTGTGTGACAACAGGGTGGGCCGCGACGTCGGTGCGATCACCTATACGCAGATGCTCAACGAGCGCGGCGGGATCGAGTGCGATTTCACTGTCACGCGGCTCGCCGAGGATCGCTTTCGGATCGTGACCGGCACGGCGTTCGGCCGGCACGACCTCGCCTGGATCCGGCTTCACGCGTCCGACGACGTCAAGGTCGAGGACGTGACCTCGAAGTACGCGTGCCTCGGGCTCTGGGGGCCTGCCTCCCGCACGATCCTCCAGCCGCTCGCGACGGAGGAGCTCACGTTCCCGTACATGCGCGCGCGCGAGCTCACGGTCGGCCGCGTCCCGTGTCTCGCGTTGCGGGTCACCTATGTCGGGGAGCTCGGCTGGGAGCTCTATTGCCCGACGGAATCCGGGCTCGAGCTCTGGGACACGATCTGGGAGGCGGGGCAGGTCCACGGGCTCGCGGCCGGTGGCTACAAGGCGATCGACTCACTTCGGCTCGAGAAGGGCTATCGCGTCTGGGGCTCGGACATCACGCCGGAAGACACGCCGTTCGAGGCAGGTCTCGGTTTCGCCGTCAAGCTCGACAAGGAGGACTTCATCGGCCGGGAAGCCCTGCTCGCCGCCCCAGAACCGACCCGCCGTCTTGCCTGCCTCGTGCTCGACGATCCCCGCTCGGTCGCCCTCGGGTCCGAACCGGTTCGCGTCGACGGTGAGATCGTCGGGCGCGTTACCAGCGGTGGCTACGGCTACACGGTCGAGCGCTCGATCGCGTACGCCTACCTGCCGGCTTCGTCGGCGACGCCGGGCACGAGGGTCGAGGCGGAGATCTTCGGCGGATGGGTAGAAGGAGCCGTCGCCGAGGAGCCGCTCTTCGACGCGAAAGGGGAGCGCATCCGCGCGTAGTGCCCGGTCAACCGAGCAGACGCTGCATGAGCCCTACGTCCAGCGTGCCAACGACCTCGTCCGCCGCGCCGAGTCGCTCGATCTCGGTGGTCCCTTCGAGCGCGATGCAAAAGAGGCCGGCCGCCTTCGCGGCAGCAACGCCGGCCTCGGAATCTTCGAAAGCGAGCGCCTCGTCGGCGCGACAGCCGAGCAGCTCGAGCGCGCGGATGTACCCGGCCGGATCTGGCTTGCCATCCGCGACGTCCTCGGTGGCGACGACGAGCGAAACGAACGGCGTCAACTCGGCCGCGGCGAGCACCGACTCGATCTCAGTTCGTGCGGCGCCCGAGACGACGGCGAGCTCAGCTCGCCGTACCGCGTAGCGCACAGCTTTCCGCGTGGACGGCTTCACGGTCGAGCCGTCACCGGCGCGCGACTGGTAGCGGCGCACGCGCTCCGCTACGAGCTCTGGGCGATCCTCACCGAGCCAGGTTCGCACGATCTCGGGGTCCGACAGCCCGGCGAGCTGCTGGAAGTATTCGGTCGCGGCGAGCGGCTTGCCGGCCTCGGCGAAGATCTCCTGGTAGATCTCGCACTGGATGTGCTCGTCGTCCGAGAGCGTGCCGTTGAAGTCGAAGAGCAACGCCGCCGGCCTCACGACTCAAGTTTAGGATCGGCCGGTGGATGCCGGGCAGCTGGCCGAACGGATCTGGCCGGGACAACATGCGACGATCGAGCCCCTCGGCGGCGGAATCACGAACCGCAACTTCAGAGTTCAGGTCGACGGACAACAGTTCGTCCTGCGGGTCGGCGGCAAGGACACTGAGCTCCTCGGGATCGATCGCGCGGCCGAACACGTCGCGTCGCGCATTGCGGCTGAGCTCGGGCTCGGACCCGAGGTCGTCGCTTTCGTCGAGCCGGAGGGCTATCTCGTCACGCGCTACGTCGACGGCGAAGTCGGCAAGGTCGATGTCGGGTGGGTCGGTGAGGCGCTTCGCCGGCTGCACAACGGGCCCGCTCTGCCTGGGCGCTTCGACAGCTTTCGCGTCGTCGAGGAGTACCGCGCCACCGCCCGCAAGCACGGGATCACCGTTCCGGTCGTGTACGGACGCTTGAAGGAAATCGCCGACGGGATCGAGCGCCAACGCTTCGGCGCCCCGATCCAACCGTGTCACAACGATCTGCTGAACGCGAACTTCATCGGCGACGGCACGCGCACCTGGCTCGTCGACTGGGAGTACGCAGGCATGGGGGACGCGTTCTTCGACCTCGGCAATTTCTCCGTCAACCACGAGCTCGACGAAAGTGGCGAGAGTGAGCTGCTGGCTGCCTACGGCAGCAACGACAGTCGGGCTCTCGTGCTGATGCGATTCATGTCTGACTTCCGGGAGGCGATGTGGGGGGTCGTGCAGCTCGCTATCTCTGAGCTCGACTTCGACTTCGAGACCTACGCCGCGGAACACTTCGAGCGGCTCGCCCGGACCTCGGTGGAGCCGCGTTTTCTCGACGCTCTTCAAACGGCCTAACCGAACGCGCGCCTCAGTGGACACGAGTACGCACGGGTTCGAGCGCAACTTGTCCCGCATTGACACGTACCCCGGCGTCGTGTCTAAATCGCCCGAACCCCTAACTTGGAGGGCAACGCATGGTGGACATCCACGACGAGACGCCCGCCGAGGCGTCTCGCGACGAGGACGATCTCGCCCGCTTCGGCTACAAGCAAGAGTTGAAGCGCACCCTCGGCGTTTTCAGCTCGTTCGCCGTCGCTTTCAGCTACATCTCGCCGTCGACCGGCATCTTCGCGCTCTTCTTCCTCGGCCTGACGACCATCGGCGGCGTCTTCTTCTGGAGCTGGCCGATCGTGGCGCTGGGCCAGTTCATCATCGCCCTGACCTTCGCGGAGCTCTCGAGCCACTATCCGGTCGCGGGCTCGGTGTTCCAATGGACCAAGTACTTGTCCGGAAAAACGTACTCCTGGTTCACCGGCTGGATCTATCTGTTCGCCGGCATCCTCACGGTCGCCTCCGTGTGCGTCACGTTGCCGCTCGCGCTCATTCCGGCGTTCAACGGGATGGGGTGGAATCTTGCAAGCAGCCTTCACAATCAGCGGATCATCGCGGTGGCCACTCTGGCCTTGATCACGCTTCTGAACATCTTCGGGGTCAATCTGGTCGCCTTGATCAACAACACGGGCGTCATCTTCGAGATCCTCGGGATGGTCGTCTTCGCGTTCATCCTCGCGATCTTCCACAACCATCAGGGCGTCGGAGTGATTTTCGACACGGGCGGCCAGTCGTTGACGGTCAGCACGTTTCTCGTGGCCATGTTCATGAGCCTCTACGTGATCTACGGCTTCGATACGGCCTCGACGCTCGCCGAGGAGACTAGGGACCCGCGTCGCGAGGCGCCCAAGGCGGTCCTCGCGTCGGTCGTCGGCGCGTTCCTGGTAGGAGCGGTGTTCCTCTGGGCGACCCTGATGGCGGTCCCGAACATGGGCGTAGCGATCAAGGGCGCGTTCGGGCCGGCCCAGATCATCGATGCGAACTTCTCGAACGCGTTCGCGACGGTCTATCTGCTCGTCGTGTCCGCGGCGATCTTCGTCTGCTGCCTCGCGATCCAGGCCTCGACGATCCGGCTCTGCTTCGGCATGGCCCGCGACGAGCAACTACCCGGATCGTCTTTGCTCCGCAAGGTGAACCCGAACTGGCACACGCCGGTCGGCTCATGCCTCGCGGTCGGGATCTTCGCGTTCATCCCGATGCTCCAGTACACAGGGGCGGCGATCGTGGCGATCGCGGCCACCGGCATGATCTATCTGAGCTATCTCATCTGCAATGTCGCCGTGATGCGGGCCAGGCTCCGTGGCTGGCCTCGAACGGCGGCACCGTTCTCGCTGGGCAAATGGGGAATTCCGATCACAGCCGTTGGGCTACTGTGGGGTGCCGGGATGCTCGTGAACATCGCCTGGCCTCGTGTCGCCACGAACCCGACTCCGAATGAGACGGGGAAGCTCCTGAACTTCCACTGGAACTGGCTGAACGACCGGCCGATCTTCTGGACGGTGGTGATCGTCATCTCGCTGATCGGCGCGGTCTACTACGTCCTGGTGCAGCGCACCAAGCCTGCGCACCTACAGGCGCCGGAGGGAGAGGTGTACTCCGAACAGGCGCCCGAAGCGCCTTCGGCGTCGACGGCCTAGGTCCGTCCTGTCTGAGGAAGGGTGGGCCGATCGCCCGCCCTTCCTCGTCAGAGAGTCAGTTCGGCGACGCCGCCGGTTCGATGCCGACGCTCGGCGGCGACGACGTTCCGTCTGCCCGACCATTCCCTGCGCCTTCGGCGCCGAGCACGCCGAGGAGGACGTCCTCGCGGCTGTAGTGCCCGACAGCATCGAACCACTGTTTGCCGCGGAGGCTTTCACGGAGATCGCAGTCGGCGACGAGGATTCCCTCCTCGCCGACGAGCGGACCGGCGACGACCTCGCGTGTGGCACCGGAGATGATCGCGGACGCTCCGCGTGAAAGCTCCCGGTCTCGGCCGCCAGGAATCTCGAACGGGAAGTCATCGGGAAACTGCTCGCCGTGAATGTACTGGCAGACACTGATCACCCAGGCACCGGACTCGAAGGCGATCGTTCGCATCAGCGAGAGCCAGACGTCACTGTCGTCCATCGTCGGCGCCACCCAGATCTGCGGACCGCCGCGGTAGATCGCGTAGCGCGCGACCGGCATGCGGTGCTCCCAGCAGATCAGGCCGCCGACGCGTCCGACGGTCGTATCCGCGACTGCCAGGTCGTTGCCCTGGCCGATCCCATGGAAGAGCCGCTCGTGATGCGTCGGCATCAGCTTGCGGTGCTTGAGCAGCAAGCCGCTCGGCCCGATGATCAAGAGTGTGTTGTAGAGCGTTCCCGGGCGATTGCTCTCGCGTTCGTTGACGCCGATCGCGAGGTGGACGCCGAGTTCGAAACAGACGCGCGTGAGCCGGTCGACCACCGGGCCGGGGACGTCGACCCCGCTCAGCCACATCCGCTCGAAGAGATCCGTCATCCCTTCGTCGTAGCGCGACTGGGTGATCGAGGCCGAGGGATAGAACGAGAGGAAGCACTCCGGTAGCACGATCAGCTTCGCGCCTTGTGCGGCGGCGTCGCGGGTCAGCTCGATCGCCTTCTCCACGCTCGCATCCAGATCGAGCATCACCGGAGTCGCCTGGACTGCAGCGACCCGGACAGGTGCGAACGTCGTCACCTGTGAAGCCTCACACAACACCTGAAGCGGGTCAAGCGTGCGGCGCTGTACGATCGTTGGCCCTTGACGACGGCGCCCACCGCCATGGTCGACGCGCCGAGGGCTCGGCGTAGACCCCGTCCGTCCGCGAGCTTCGTGCGCTTCGTGCTTCGACGCATGGCCGCGCTCGTTCTGCTCGCCGTCGGCATCACACTCGTCGTCTTCGTGCTCACCCAGCTCGTGCCGAGCAACGCTGTGGCGACCAACCTCGGCGAGCAGGCGTCGGCCGATCCCGCTGCCGTTGCAGCCTTCAAGGCGCACTACGGCCTCGACAAGCCGCTGCCCGTCCGCTACTGGCTCTACCTCCAGCACCTAGTCCAGGGCGATCTCGGGCAATCGTCGCTCACTCACGACGCCGTGACGCACGATCTCGGCCAGTTCATCCCGGCTACGGCGGAGCTCGCGCTGTACTCGATCGTGATCGCGGCCTTCTTCGGGATCACGTTCGGCGTGATCGCCGCCATGCGCCGGAACCGTCCCACCGACCATGTCCTTCGTGTGGTCTCACTCGGCGGCATTTCCATGCCGACGTTCTGGATCGCGCTGGTCGCGCTCTACCTCGGCTTCTTCAAGCTCGGCTGGTTCCCGGGCGCCGACCGCCTCGATCCCGGAGTCCTGCCACCTCCGCACAAGACCGGGCTGTACACGATCGACGCGCTCCTCGCCGGGCAGTGGGCGCTCTTCGTGCAGGCGCTGCACCACCTCGTTCTCCCGGCGCTCGTGCTCGCCGCGTTCAACGTCAGCCTGCTCACCCGTTACACACGCTCGGCGGTGCTCGAGGTCGTCGGCAACGACTACGTGCGCGCCGCGCGTGCGAAAGGACTTCCCGAACGGGTCGTCGTCAGGCGGTACATCCTTCGCGCCGCGCTGCCGGCGGTCATCACCGTTCTCGGCCTCGTCTTCGCGAACGTGCTGACCGGTGCGGTGCTGGTGGAGAAGATCTTTTCCTGGCCGGGCATCGGCCAGTACGCGTACCAGGCTGCCGTCAACCTCGACGTCCCGGCCATCGCGGGAGTGAGCCTCTTCGTCGCGGTCGTCTACATCACGGTCAATTTCATCGTGGACATCCTCTACGGCCTGATCGATCCGAGGATCCGCGTCAGGTGAGCACTCTTGCCTTCCGGACGCGCGCTCGTAGACGTGGCGGACGAACGCGCCCGGCCTGGCGGCAGCCACTCGCCGTCGCCGGAGGCGTGATCGCGGTCGCGTGGCTCGTCGTGGCGATCTTCGCGCCGTTCATCGCACCGTACGATCCGCTCGCCCAGACGTTCGTGGCCGCGCAAAGCCCGAGCAGCGCGCATCTCTTCGGGACCGACGAGCTCGGACGTGACGTCCTCAGCCGTGTCATCTACGGCTCCCGGGTGTCGGTGCCGATCGCGCTGTTGCTCGTCTCGCTCGCCGCCATGATCGGCGGCCTGGTGGGCGCGCTCGCCGGCTACTTCCGCGGCATCGTCGACGGGTTTTCGATGCGCGTGGTCGATCTCTTTTTTGCGTTCCCGGCGATCATCCTCGCGATGGTCGTCGCCGCGGTCCTCGGGCGCGGGCTTCGGAACGCTGCACTCGCGATCGTCGTGGTCGCCTGGCCCTCGTATGCGCGGGTCGTGCGGGGCCTCGTGCTGTCTGTCGGTGACACGGAGTACGTGGAGTCGGCGCGCCTGCTCGGCGCCTCGGCTCGCCGTACGCTCTTCCGGGACGTGCTGCCGAATGTCGCCGGACCGGTGTTCGTGCTCGCAACACTCGACCTTGCGAACGCGATCCTGTTGCTCGCGGGCCTCTCGTTCCTCGGCCTCGGCGCTCAGCCGCCCCAGCCCGAGTGGGGCTCGATGGTCGCCGATGGTGCCCAGTACTTCCAGTGGTGGTGGATCGGCACCTTCCCAGGGCTCGCGATCTTCACCGCTGTGCTCGCGTTCAACTTCCTGGGCGACAGTCTCCGTGACTTCTTCGATCCCCAGACCTCGTGGGGCGGTGACGAACGCTGACCGCTCTGTTGGAGGTCGAGGGCTTGCGAGTCCGACTCCCGACGCCGAGGGGCTTCGCGACCGTCGTCGACGGCATCGACTACCACGTCGAGCCCGCACAGGTCTTCGGCGTGGCGGGTGAGAGCGGCAGCGGCAAGACGATGTCGATGCTCGCACTGCTCGGCCTGCTGCCACCCGGCGCGGTCGTCGAGGGACGCGCGGCGTTCGGAGGACAGGATTTGCTGCGCCTGAAGAGCAGCGATCTGCGCGCTGTCTCGGGACGCGACATCGGGATGGTCTTCCAGGACCCGATGACGTCCCTTCATCCGATGCTCACCATCGGGCAGCAACTGACCGAGCACATGCGCCGCCACCTCGGGCTCAGCCGCCGCGCGGCCGACGATCGCGCTGTCGAGTTGCTCGACCAGGTGCGCATCCCGGGCCCGCGGAGCGCGCTGCACGCCTACCCGCACCAGTTCTCCGGCGGGATGCGCCAGCGCATCGCGATTGCGATCGCGCTGGCCTGTGGCCCGCGCCTGCTGATCGCCGACGAACCGACGACGGCACTCGACGTCACGGTTCAGGCAGGAATCCTCCGGCTCCTCGACCGGCTGCGTCGGGAGCGCGATCTCTC
>DATMZV010000205.1:0-8653 GCA_035573355.1 Gaiellaceae bacterium
AACTTCCTTGACCCGCTCGTACACTTCCTCGCGCGACGCTGCCATTTCACCTCACGTTGGGGTCGGGGTTGCAGAGGGGCCGGATGCTAACACGCTCCCGCCCAGATTCTCAGTGAGTCGGCCGACGACGTCGTTCTCGACACCGCGGGCCGCGAGCCGGATCGCGTTCGTGATCGCGCGCCGGGAGGAGTTTCCGTGGGCGATCACGGCGAGCCCTCGCAGGCCGAGCAGGTAGGCGCCCCCGTACGCGTCCGGGTCGAGGCGGTCGCGGAGCTTCCTCGCCCCCGGCCTGATCAGCAGGCCGCCGAGCTTTCCCAGCGCAGTCGCGGTGATCTCCTCGCGCAGGGCTCCCAGCAGGCCCGTGATCGTTCCCTCGAGGAGCTTGAGGGCGACGTTGCCGGTGAAGCCGTCGGTCACGACGACCTCCCCGCCTGCGGTCAGGAAATCGCGGCCTTCCGTGTTGCCTGCGAAGGGGAGGTCGCTCGCGGCGAGGAGCGCATGCGCCTGCAGTGTCAAGTGGTTCCCCTTCTCCGGCTCCTCGCCGATCGAGAGCAGCCGGACTCGCGGCCTCGCGACGCCCAGGACCTGCTCGGCGAAGACGACTCCCATGTGCGCGAACTGGACGAGGTCGTCAGGTCGCGCGTCGGCGTTCGCGCCGGCGTCGAGCAGCACCGATGGCCCCTCCCTGGCGGGGATCGTCACGGCGATCGCGGGCCGCCGGACTCCGTGGATACGGCGAAGCTCGAGCAGGCAGGCCGCGAGCATTGCGCCGGTGTTGCCCGCCGACACGACCGCATCGGCCCTTCGCTCCGCCACCGCGCGGCATGCGGTCACGAGCGAGCTGTTGGGCTTGGACCGCACCGCGTCGGTCGGCTTCTCGTCCATTGCGATCACGTCGGGCGCCTCGATCAGCTCCAGCCCGTGGGTGTCGAGGTCGTTCGGCCCGAGGAGGATCGGCTTGACGTTGTCCGTGGCCGCGTCGAGTGCGCCGGCGACGATCTCCTCCGGCCCGCGGTCGCCGCCCATGGCGTCCACGGCAACGCGGATCATTGGGCTACGGGACGCGCGTGCGAAGCGGCTCGATCTCGCGGCCGCGGTAGGTCTCGCACGTCGGGCAGACGCGATGGGGCCGCTTGGGCTGACCGCACTGCGGGCAGAGGTTCAGCCGCGGCGACTCGATCTTGTGCTGCGCGCGGCGCTTGTCTCTCCGTGCCTTCGAGGTTTTTTTCTTGGGGACGGCCATGGGAACGGCGGAGTGTAGCTAGAGCTGCTCACGCAAGCTCTCGAGGGCCGACCAGCGGGTGTCGCCGGTCTCCTCCGGGTGCTCGTGGGGCTCGTCGTTCAGGTTCTTGCCACAGACCGGGCAGAGCCCCGCGCAGTCGGGGCGGCAGAGGATCTTGTCGGGGAGCTCGAGGGCGATTGCATCGCGCGCCCACGTCCCGAGATCGAGGTTGTCGTCTTCCAGGTAGGCCATGCGCAGCTCCTCGACGTCCTCCGGATTCGACGCTGCCTGGTATTCGCGGGCGTCGACCGGAACCTCGAGCACGGCGTCCCCGAGGCAGCGATAACAAGGCCCGTGGAGCCGGGTGGTGAAGCGCAGGTCGAAGACCAGGCCGCTCGTCGCCTTCGTGATCGCGAGCAGCGCCGGCAGCGTGCCCGGCACCGGGAGATAGCGCTCGCCGCCGAGCTCGAACGGTTCGAGCTCCAGCTCGATCTCCTCGCGATGCTCCTCCCCAGGCCGGAGCTTGACCTGTCGCAGATTGAAGCTCCTCATGGAGCCCAGGGTACCGCGGGTCAGGCAGCCGCTTTGAGCGGCTCAGGGACCTCGCCGACCACAGGCTTCTGCCTCGGCGCACGTGCCGTGACGATCGAGACGACCGCGACGATGATCGCGGCGCCTGCGATGACCGTCGTCCAGCCGATGGTCTCGTTGAGGAAGACCGTGCCGAGCGCGACGGCGACGACCGGGTTGACGAACGCGTACGTCGAGACGATCGAGATCCGGACGTTCTTCAGCAGCCAGGCGTAGGCGGAGAAGGCGATCAGCGAACCGACGACCACCAGGTAGACGAACGCGATCACCGGCTTCGTCGAGAACGTGTCGGCATGGATTCCGCTCGTCTCGCCGGACGCGAGACCGGCCACGCCCAGGAAGACGGCGGCGGCGAGCATCTGCATCGAAGCCGAGAGCAGCGGGCTTTCGGGTAGGGCCGCACCGCGGGCGTAGAGGGATCCGCCGGCCCACGCCGCCGTGGTCCCGACGAGGGCGAGCATGGCCACGACGTCACCGCCGCCTCCGGGCCTGACGAGCAGAGCCACACCGGCGAAGCCGACGAAGAGGCCGGCGATCGCCACCGGCGAGAGCCGCCGGCCGAAGAAGACACGATCCATAAGCGCCACCCAGAGCGGGATGATCGCCACCATCAGCGCTGCGAGCCCCGATTCGAGGCGCGTCTCGGCCCAGGCGACACCGCCGTTGCCGATCAAGAGAAGAGCCGCGCCGACGATCGCCGCCGAGCCCCATTGCCGGAGCGTGGGCCGGGCGTGCCCGCGCGAGGCGAACGCGTACAGCGCCGTCCCGGCGATCAGGAACCGCACGGACGACATCAGGAGCGGGGGCATCGTCCGGTCGGTGACCCGGATCGCGAGGTAGGTCGAGCCCCAAACGAGATAGATCGTCGCCAGGGCGGCGACGACCGCTGCCGGAGAGCGGCGGGCGAATGCGGCGGTCACGACGAACTAGAGCGAGCGCCGGTCTTCAGGAAGACGCGAGTCGGCGCCGAAGAACACGGCCAACGGCCCGATTGCCAAAATGAAGACGAGTACAACGATCCCTGTCATAGACTCATGATCGGCATTCACGCACCATTAGCGCAAATCGACTTATGATGGACAGCGATTATGGAACCTGATAGCTGGCTCGGGGTCGAATTGCGCCATTTCCTGGCGCTGGAAGCCGTAGCCACGGAGGGATCCTTCGGCAAGGCAGCGGCCGCGCTCGGCTACACCCAGTCGGCGGTCAGCCAGCAGATCGCGACCCTCGAGCGCATTGTCGGCCACCGGCTGGTCGAGCGGCCGGGTGGCCCGAAGCCCGTCTCCCTCACCGAGGCCGGGCGGCTCCTCCTGATCCACGCCGACGCCATCGCCGCGCGAGTGGCCGCGGCCCAGGCCGACCTCGCCTCCCTCGCGGAGGGGCAGGCCGGGACGCTCCGCGTCGGCGTCTACCAGAGCGTCGGCCAGCGCATCCTGCCCGAGGTGATGCGCCGCTTCCTCGAGGCGTGGCCGCAGGTCAACGTCACGCTGACCGAGTCGGGCGACGACGAGGAGCTCCTCAGGCTCGTCGAACGTGGCCAGCTCGACGTCACGTTCGCGGACCTCCCGCTCTGCGAGGGACCGTTCGAGTCGGTCGAGCTGATGCGCGACCCGTACGTGCTCGTCGTGGCGGCAGGGTCTCCGCTCGCCGATCGCGAGACGCCGCCGACCTGGAAGGACATGGCGGAGCTCGAGCTGATCGGGCACAAGCACTGCCGGTTGCTGGAGCGGATCGAGGGCGACGCGCGCCACCCGTTGAACTTCGTCTTCCGCTCGGACCACAACCAGACGGTGCAGGCGCTCGTCGCGAGCGGAGTCGGTAGCGCCCTCGTCCCCCGGCTGACGATGGACGACGAAGACGAGACGACCGTGCTGCTCGAGCCCCCGAAGGTCCAGCCGCGCCTTATCTCGCTCGCGTGGCACCGCGACCGCTACCGCACCCCCGCGGCGCGGGCTTTCATCGAGACGGCGCAGGCCGTCTGCGCCGAACTGGAGCACGAGCCGGTCTTTGCTTAGTTTCTAGGCGTACGGTTCGTCGTCCGGGACGCCGGCGGCGACTCCGGCGACGACCGATTCCTGCGAGCGCTCGTGCAGCCGCTCGCGGCCCCGCTTGACCGCAGTGAGGAACTTCTCGAGGTTGACCTCGAGCGTCGACAGGATCGAGTCGGCCCAGTCCTCCATCTCGAGCCTGGTCTCCCTCGCCTGCCGCCGCGCCTCGTCGACAATGTCCTGCGCCTGGCGCTCGGCGATCTTGACGATCTCCGTCTGGGACGCCTCGCGAACGGCCTGCTCGCGCGCCTCGCCCAGGAGCCGGTCGGTCTCGCGCTTGGCCTCGGCCAGCATCTCCTGACGCTCCTTGACGATCCAGCGGGCTTGCTTGATCTCTTCCGGGATCGTCGCGCGCATCTGGTCGAGGATGTCGTAGATCTCCTCGCGGTCGATCCGGACCTGGTCGGTCAGGGGCACGGCCTTGGCGTTGTGAACAAGGTCGTCGAGCTTGTCGATGAGTACTAGGACGTCCATCTGGCCTCCGAGTCTACCCCCGGCGCCCCGTGAGGCAGACGGGCTGGCGTTTTCAGTTCTGACGAGCGAAGCGAAGTCACTAACCCCTCCTCGGAGAAAGTGCGAAGCACTTTCTCCGATTTATTCTTGCGGATTCTCCGGGGTTCCCGGCCGACCATCGGGAAAGAGCTCGGCGAACCGCCTTGCTACGGCCTCCGGGACGAGCTCGTCCACTTTCCCGCCGAAGGCCGCGATCTCCTTCACTCCGCTCGAGGAGACGAAGCTCACGGCCGGGCTGGCCATCACGTAGACGGTCTCGATCTCGGGGGCCAGGGTGCGGTTCAGCTGGTTCATCTGAAACTCCCATTCGAAGTCCGAGATGACCCTGAGGCCCTTGACGATCACCTTCGCGTTCCACTTGTGGGCGAAGTCGACGACGAGCTCCGAGAAGACGTCGACCTCGACGTTGGGGAGATCAGCGAGCACCTCCCGCAAGAAGCCGACACGCTCGTCGAGCGCGAACATCGGCGTCTTGTGGGTCGGGTTGCCGACGACTCCGACGACGACGCGGTCGAAGATCCCCGCCGCCCGGCCGATCACGTCGATGTGGCCGTTCGTGACCGGGTCGTAGGAGCCTGGTGCGATCGCGGTGATCATTCGTGCTCGAACACCGTCACCCGCGTGGAGCCGTATTTTCGCGAGGTTCGTATTGCGAGCCCGGGGAGCTCGGGCTCTGTCTTCGCCGAGGTCTCGAGGACCAGCAGCCCGTCGTCGGCGAGCACGCCGGACAGGTAACGGGACAGGGACTGGTAGTCGGTCATCGTGTAGGGGGGATCTGCGAGCACGAGATCGTACTTTCTGCCCGCCCCGGCTTCCTGTCCGAGACCCGTTACGGCATCCCGTCGCACGACACGCGCGCCGGTGAGGCCGAGCTTGTCAAGGTTCCGCTCGATCGCGCGCACGGCCTCCGGATCCGACTCGACGAAGACGGCACGGTCCGCTCCGCGCGAGAGTGCCTCCAGGCCCATCGCCCCGGAACCGGCGTACAGGTCGAGCACCCGCGCGCCCTCGACCCACGGTGCGACGATGTTGAAGACGTTCTCGCGCACGCGATCCGACGTAGGGCGCGTGTCGAGCCCTTTCGGCGCCTGGATCGTGTGCCCCTTGCGTGAGCCGGCGATGATCCTCACACGCGCGAGTGTAGGGCGGGACGGCGTTGCCGCCCCGCCCTACGCTCGATCAAGAAACGAGCGGCTCGCCCGTCTCCAACAGCGTCTTCATCCCGTCCAGGACGATCTTCCAGCCCATGTCGCTTGCCACCGTCGCAGCGGTCTTCGGGGCGCCCTCGAGTTGGTCGTGCACGACGGTCACCTTCGAGAAACCGCCCTCCTGGGGGTCGATCTCCCAGGTCACCCGGCTGGCCGCCTCGGACACGAGATCCTCGTCCCACAGAGCGCTCCAGGTGAAGCTCAGGCGCCGCGGCGGGTCCGACTCCAGCACCTCGCCGTCGACGAAGAGCTGCGATCGGTCCGACGACCAGCCCTTGTATGGAGTGCCGGGCTCGAAGCTCGACTCCACGTTGGAGCCGTGGAAATACCGGCTCGTGAACTCCGGCTTCGTAATCGCATCCCAGATCTCCTCCGGGCTCGCCTTGATGAAGACCATGTACACCTGGATGGTCGTCTCGGTCATCGTGCTCATGCTGTCTCCTCCAGTTCGTGCTTGAGGTCCGCGAGCGCCGACACTCGGCGCTCGGTGTACTTGTCGATCCAGCGGTCGTGGATGAGGCGCACGGGCATCGGGTTCAGGAAGTGCAGCTTCTCCCGGCCGGATCGGCGCGTTACGACGAGCTGTGCGTCTTCGAGCACCCGCAAGTGCTTCATCACACCGAAACGGGTCATCTCCAGTTCCGACTCGAGCTCTGTGAGCGAGCGGCCGTCACGCTCGTAGAGCCGGTCGAGCAGGAGACGCCGAGTCGGGTCTGCCAGTGCCTTGAACACGCGATCGTCGTCCGTCACCGTCCTGATGATAGGTGACTAAACGGTCACATGTCAAGGAAGAAGCTCGTGAAGGGCATCGAGGTAAGCGCCGTAGCCCGACGGGGAGGCCCACTCGCGCGCGCTCTCGACGGACGTTCCCTCGGGCCATTCGTTGAACGTCAGTACAAGCTGCCAGCGAGCGTTCGAGGCCAGCATCGCCCCGATGTCGCCTCGCCAACGCGGGAGATCTCTGGACAGCCGCGGCGTCGGCTCGCTCTCCTCGTCGAAGCCGGGCGCGATCATGAACGAATCGGGAGCGAGGTCGTACTGCGGCAGCGCAGCCGAGTACTGGTGCCAGGCGTCCGGTTGCGCTGCGCAGGTGCGAAAGCCAGCGAACGCCTTGAGGACGATGTAGGCACCGACCGTGTTCGCCTCGCGCCAGCGCCTAGCCATCGAGTCGCAGCCATCCGCGGCATCGCCGTAGACGTACACGACGAAGCGCCCGCCGACCTTCAGGTACGCCGGCTGCGTCGCATACCGGTCGCGGATGTACTCGAGGTCGGAGCGGATCTTCTCGACGCTGGGGTTCTCGTAGCCCTCGCGCTCGTAGTAGACCGCCCAGCGGAAAGGCGTCGTCCGCGCTGCGGCGAGGTAGCGCCAAAACCGGACGTCGGTCGGTGGATAGCCGTCGGGTCCCCACCACGAGTAGATGCCAGCATCGAGTCGCGCATAGCGCAGCGCGTCCGTGTGCGCGCGCACGACACGCGCGTCGGCGTTGCTGTAGTAGTCGAGCGACGGGTGAAAGAAGCTGTAGGGGAAGACCGGATCGCGGAACCACGCCTCGGGATACCACGCGTAGTAGAACGCGGCATGGATGGGGAACGATGGCTGTGACGTGTCCGCGGACGGCCCACGGAAGCGCGTGATGCGACCCGGCCGCGCGAACGTGAAGCGCACCGGGACGTCGATGTCGGTCAGCGTGTCACGCGCAACACCGTTGAACACGAATCCCTTGCGCAAGGATCTTGCGGTTCGCGCCGTGAAACTGAGCTCATACTGCGGCCGATCGGGCTGGCTCGCATCCGTCACCTCGTAGGGCCGGGAGGCGAGGACCTGCCGGGCGTGCGCGAGCGTCCAGCCGTGCGGGCTCGCAACCAGGAGCAGGCTGACAAGGGCCGCAGTCACGACCCGAACCTTAGGCGCGAATCAGGCGCTCATCACGAAGCAGGCGTCGTGCGACGACGGGGACACCTGCACGCGCCGGGCCAGGCGTCCCTGACGGTCGAGGACACAGAACGTGCCACGGTCGAGCGACGGAGTGACGATCCAGCCGAACGCCTCCTGCACGTTGTACGAGCCTTCCGGCACCTTCGTCGTTCGTACAACATGGCCGTCCTTCAGCGAGAGCACACGCAGAGTTCCGTCCTCCCCACTCGTCACGTACGCGTGAGTACCGAGGAACGTGACGTGCTGCGGCGGCGCATCGGCCGGTAACCGGCGCAACACTCTCCCTGTACGCCGGTCGTAGACGGCAAGCGCACCGCGGTCGCCCGAGCTGACCCAGGCGTGCCGACCGCCGGGAGCCATGCCGACGTCGTGCGCCAGGAACGGCGGGGTGACTCTCCCCAGCAATCGCGGCGCGGCGGGCTTCGAGACGTCGACGGCCACGACCTGCTCCGCCTTCGAGCCGAGCGACACCCACAGAATCCGCCCGGTCGGGTCGATCGAGACGTGACGCGCCGGCCCACCGACTGGGAGGCGCGCGATCTTGCGACCCTGGACGACGTCGATCGTCACGACCTCGTGGCGGCCCGAATCGGTGATGAACGCGTGTCTGCCGTTCGGAGCAGCAGCGGTGTAGCGCGGCTCGTCGAAGCCACGCACGACGTGACGCACGACGAGCTTCGGCCCGTCGACGATCGAGACGGCACCTTGCACGGTATGACAAACGACGCCGGCGATGCCCGAGACGGTCTCGATGCTGCGCGGCCCCGCGAGCGTGTTGATGGAACGCAGCACCTTGCCGGTGGAGAGCTCGACGACCACCACGCGTGACTGGGTGTCCGCGGTGACGAGCGCGACCGGCGTCGCACCGGCCAAGGCTGCGGGAGCGAGACGCAGCGCGAGCGGCAGCGTCACCGCGCCGACAACGAACTCACGGCGGTTCATGGACTGGATACGGGCTCAGGCGGCGGAGAGGTCCCGCTCGGAGAAGGCTTGCTCGACCTCGTCGGAGAGCGGGCCCTCGGCGTCGACGAGCTCGTCGGCCAGCGCACGCGCGCGTTCGAGCAGGGGCCGGTCGTTGCGCAGGTGCGCGAAGTGGAGATCGGTCAAGCCCGACTGGCGCGTCCCGAGCAGTT
>DATMZV010000206.1:0-8241 GCA_035573355.1 Gaiellaceae bacterium
CGAGAGGCGTTCCGCGAGGCGGGCAACGGCATTCCCGGTCGTGTCAGGGGAGCGGGTCATGGCCGTAGTATCGTTGCGGCGTGGACGACGACGCCCAGGAGCGACAGCTCAACATCCACCTCGACCCCGAGCAGATGGCCGGCGTCTACGCGAACTTCGCGAATGTGACGTTCTCGCCCTACGAGTTCACGCTGACGTTCGCTCGGATCGACCACGAGATCGAAGAAGGCGACGTCCCGGGTGTCGTGACCTCACGCGTCAACATGTCGGCGCAGTTCTTCCAGGAGCTCCTCGCGGCGATGCAGGACTCCTTCTCGAAGTGGTCGACTCAGGAAGGGATTCGCAACCTTCCCGAAGCACCGCCGCGCACCGACTAGAACCGCTAGCGGTTGAGCCGCTCGAAGGCGTCTGCCTGCTCGACCCGGGTCAGCGGCGTCGGATGATCGTCGAGGAAGATGTGAGCCCACCCGGGCGGAGCGGGATCCTGGAGGTCGGTCACGACGAACTCCTTGAAGAGACCCTTCGCGGCCTGGGGATCCTTCGTCCCCTGCATCCCGACCCAGTCGGCCTCGGCCTCGTAGCGCCGCGAGACCGCGTTCGTGAACGGCGACAGCGCCAGTTGCAGCGCCGTGATCGTCAGCAGGGCGAGGGCAATACCACCGGGCACGAGCAGCCCGCCGCGCCGGCGCGTGACGAATGCAACGGCCGCGAGGATCGGCAGCCCGATCAACGCACCCCACCCGATTCCCTTCCACAGATGCAGGCGCGCATGGTGAGCGAGCTCGTGACCGACGACGAAGTGCACCTCCCGCGTCGTGAAGCGTCCGTCGAGCATGGTGTCCCAGATGAAGACGGTCTTGCTCGGTCCAAGCCCAATCGCATAAGCGTTCGCCGCCGTTGTCTGATCGTGCACCGGCTCGATCCGCACCGTCGGATGCCCCGCCCCTTCGCGTGCCTCGAGGCGCTTGATCGTCGCCGTCAGCTGCGGTGACCGAACCGGGTGAGTCCCGAGGCGGTTGGCGTACGGCAGGACGAACTGCAGGCAGAACCCAAGTAGGAGCAGCACGATGCCGGCGGCGAGCCACCAGTTCCGGGCGTAGCGCTTCGCAAAGAGCAGCAAGATGGCCAGCACCACAACCGTGCCCGCAGTCTGGCCGAGGAGTACGCCCCAGGGCGAGAAGACGATCTCGTCCCAGCCCTGCTTCGAGATGCCGTGTCTTCGCTGCCACCACGCAGAGGCGATGCCGAAGGGCAGGGAGACGGCCCAGACGACCGTCGTCACGACGATGCCTGTGACGATGCCGGAGTTCACCGGGCCGAGCCCGAGCGAGCGAGCGAGCCGGGGGGCGCGCCACACCATCACCACGAGGGCCGTGAGCGTGGCGAGAGTTCCGAGGAGCCAGTTGTAGTTGAGGAAGCGCTCGTAGTGCTCACCCGCGCGGACCGCCGAGGCTCCGAAAACGGCACGTGCGTCGAGGGAGGGCAGCCGCAGGTCGGACGGAACCCTCGTCCGCCAGAGCAGGACGGCGGCGACGGCCCAGACCAGCGCTGCGACGGCTAAGGTCGCGAGTCTGCCGATGCGGGTCGCAGTCATCTCCGACGTCCACGCTAACTACCGCGCGCTCGAGGCGGTGCTCGAAGAGATCGATGCCGAGAGTGTCGATGCGGTCTGGTGCCTGGGGGATACCGTCGGGTACGGCCCGCGTCCGAACGAATGCTGCGACGCGGTGAGCTCACGCTCGTCCTACTCACTGGTCGGAAACCACGACCTCGTGGTGCTCGGCGAGTTGAGTATCAGCGACTTCAACGACGATGCCGCAGAGGCTGCGCTCTGGACCTCACAGGTCTTGACGAAGGAGTCACGCGCGTTCCTCGAGCCGCTCCAGCCGGCGGGTGAGGTGGCGGGAGTCGACCTCTTCCATGCGAGCGCGCGCGACCCGGTGTGGGAGTACGTGCTCACCGAGGAGGCGGCACGCGGAACGTTCGAGCTCTCCGACGCCTCGCTCATCCTCGTCGGACACAGTCACGTCGCGCTGGCGCTTTCGGACAGCGGCGACCGGATCTCCGGAGGCGTCGCCGTCGCGGGGTCGGAGGTCGAGCTCGAAGGCCGCTGGCTCCTCAACCCGGGCTCCGTCGGCCAGCCGCGTGACGGCGATCCGCGAGCAGCCTGGCTCTTACTGGATTTCGACCGGAGGTTTGCTGCGTTCCGCCGAGTCGCATACTCGATTGACAAGACGCAGGCCGAGATGCGGGAGCGGGGTCTACCCGAGCCCCTCGCAGCCCGGCTCGAGCGTGGCGAGTAAATCGACCAAGGGGGGTCAGATGGCGGAATTGACGAATCTCGAGACGAAGCTCGGCGAGGTGCTCGGCCTGGCGATGGCGGCACAGGGCGCTACCGAAAAGGTCAAGGCGCTCGATGAGATCGACGGTGATCTCACGAAAGCACTCGAGCGGATGCACAAGGAGGCGAAGCAGGCAGAGGAGCGTGCCACTGACGTCGCCGGCAGCTTCGAGGGCAAGAAGACGGCGATTCTGGAAGAAGCCCGCGAGGTGAAGAAGAAGGCGACCGAGATGATGCAGGACTACCTCGACCGTGACTCCGATGCACTCGACGGCTTCGAGTTCCTCACAATGGCCGAGGCCGGTGAGGTTGGGCACTGGGAGATCCTCAAGACACTGAACAAGCGGGCCCGGGACAGCGGCGTGCAGGAGCTCGTCGAGTGGGGAATCCCGATCCAGCAGCGTCACCTCGAGCAGGTCAGGCAGGGTTCCCTGAAGCTTGCAGCGGAGGAAGACCCGAACGAGACGTCCTGAGGTGATCGCGGCCTTCGCGGCCGCGGTCTGTCTCGCCGGCTGCGGGAGCGGCCCGACTCCACGGGCCGCTCCGCCGCCGAAGCTTCCTGCCGTCGTCGCTGCGTCACTTGCGGCCCGGAGTGACGAGGTTGCACAGGCTCTCTCCGAGGGCGATGACTGTCGAGCCTCGAGCCTGGCGCAGCAGCTGCAGCAGGAGACGCTCGCCTCGATCAACACGGGACGCGTGCCCGCTCCGTTCCAGGAACACCTCGCGTCCGCGGCGAACGATCTCGTCTCGCGAATCCGGTGCGTCCCTCCGGCGCAGCCGAAGGATCGCGGCAAGCACAAGGGTCGCGAGAAGAAGAAAAAGCAGAACGAGGAGAACGATTGAACGAGACGCTCGCAGAAGGGCGCTACCGGATCGAGCGAACGCTCGGGTACGGCGGCATGGCGGTCGTCTACCTGGCGTACGACGAAGAGTTGCGCCGCCTTGTGGCGATCAAGGTCCTGGCGGAGCATCTATCCGGGGACTCGGCGTTCCGCGAGCGGTTCTTGCAGGAGTCACGGCTTGCGAGCCGGCTCTCGCATCCGAACGTCGTCCAGGTGTACGACGCGGGCGAGGCCGACGGCAGGCCCTACATCGTCATGGAGTACGTGGAGGGCGACACGCTGGCCGAGCGAGGGAAACTGGCATACGAGGACGCGGTGCCGCTCGCGCTGCAGGCGTGCGCCGGATTGCAACACGCACACGCGGCCGGGCTCGTGCATCGCGACGTCAAGCCGGCGAACTTGCTCGTCCGTGAAGACGACGTCTTGAAGATCGCCGATTTCGGGATTGCCCGGGCGGCTGAGCTCACGCGGCTCACGCAGCACGGGACCGTCCTCGGAACCGCGGCCTACCTCGCCCCCGAGCAGGCCGAAGACGAAGAGGTCACCGCTGCGGCGGACGTCTACTCGCTCGGTGCGGTGCTCTACGAGGTCCTCACGGGACGCCCGCCCTACGAGTTCGACTCGCTACCCGAACTGGTCGCGCTGCAGACGAGCGGAGCGATCACACCGGTCCGGGACCTCGAGCGCTCCGTGCCCGAGCCGGTCGAGGCGGCAGTGATGCACGCGCTGGCGCGTGACCCCCGCTTCAGGCCCGCGTCCGCAGCTGCGCTCGGCCATGAGCTCGCAGCCGCGACGGAGCTGCCGACGGAGCCTCTCCTTGCGACCGCAGTCACCGAGCCCTTACAAGCGCGCACACACCAGAACATTCCTGGTGGGAGTGCGTGGCTCTGGATTGCAGCCGCTGCCGCGCTCGCGCTCGTCGCCGTCGTCCTGGGATTGCTCAGCCTCGGAGGCGACGACCAGCCCGCCGCGACACCACAGCCCGCGCTGATCGAGGCGCCGGTCCGGGGAGCGACGCCCGCGGACGAGGCGCGGAACCTCAGCGCCTGGTTGCGGCGGCACTCTCGTTAAGAGGCGGCGCGCTCGGCGACGGTCTGTTCGTCGTCGCCGAAGGTGATGCCCTCGCGGGCGAGTGCCAGCTGGACGTCCTCGCGTGCCTTGTAGATCCGCCACTTGACGGTGGCGAGCGTGATCTCGAGCGAGTCCGCGATCTCGGTGTACGAAAGGCCGACGATGTCTCGCAGCAGGAGCGCCATCTTCAGGTCGACGTTCAGCGCTCCGACGGCGCGCCACACTGCGTCGATCGTCTCGACCCGTTCCATTGGAGCGTCGACGACCTCGAGCGGCGGGACATCCTCGAGCGCGACGACGGCACGTGGTCTGCGCTCCGAGGCACGCAGCTCGTCGAGCACGCGGTTCTTCGTCACCTGGAAGAGCCAGGTCGTGAATTTCGAGCGGAGCGAGAACCGCGGGAGACCCTGGAAGACCCGGAGGAAGACCTCCTGGGTCAGATCCTCGGCGAGTGAGCGATCGCCGACCAGCCGCAGCACATAGTTGAACACAGGAACCTGATAGGCACGGACGATGAGCGAGAAAGCCCGCTCGTCGCCTTTCTGTGCCTTCCGCAGGACGCCAAAATCAGGTTGCTGAAGTGACAAAAGGTTCCGGAGTATAGCCCGTATCAGCGCGGGATCGTTAGAGGTTTGCCAGTCATCTGTAAAGGTTGTCGGAGGCCCAAAAACCCGAGCACAGTCGGGCTCAGATCGGACAGCTCACCGGTGTCCGCAAGAGTCACTTCGGGGTCGGTGACGATCAACGGGACCGGGTTCGTGGTGTGCGCTGTGTGCGGACTTACACCATCTGCCTCGAACATCTGCTCGGCGTTTCCGTGGTCGGCCGTGATCAGTGACACGCCTCGGTTTCGGCTCACTGCCTCGACGATCTCGCCGAGGCATTCGTCGGCTGTTTCGACGGCTTTCACCGCGGCGGGAATGGATCCTGTGTGGCCGACCATGTCCGGGTTGGCCAGGTTGAGGACAGCGAAGCGATAGCCGTCGCCATCGAGCTCCTCGACGAATCTCGCGGTGGCCTCGCGCGCCGACATCTCGGGTTTCTGGTCGTAGCTTGCGACGTCGCGCGGCGAAGGCACGAGGATCCGGGTCTCCCCCGCCCACTCCTGTTCGCGGCCGCCGTTGAAGAAGTAGGTCACGTGCGCGTACTTCTCTGTCTCGGCCACGTGCAGCTGCCGCACACCGTGCTCGGACAACACCTCGGCCAGGGTCTCCTGCACTTCCTGCTCGGGAAGCGCAACGGGGACGTCCAGGTCCGAGCGGTACTTCGTCATCGTGGTGATATCGGCACCGGCCTCGACGAGCTTCATGCTCAATTGGCGTGCTCTGTCGGGTCGGAAGTTGAAGAAGATCGCGGTGTCCTTTCCCGGCCTCAACCGCGGACGGCCGGTGATGGTGATCGGCTCGATGAACTCGTCCGTGATCCCGCGCTCGTAGCTACGGCGCACCGCCTCGATCGGATCCGAAGCCTCCTCCCCTTTTCCCCCGACGATCGCGTCGAACGCTCGCTGCGTCCGTTCCCAGCGCCCGTCGCGGTCCATGGCGTAGTAGCGGCCGGTGACGGTCGAGATCCGGTCGACCGGCAGCTCGGCGAGGTCGTGCTCCGCGGAGTGCGGCGAGACGTCGCGACCGTCGGTGAAGGCGTGGATCCAGGTTTTCTCGGGAGCGAAGCGGAGGAGTGCGCGCAGATGATCGATGTGCGAGTGCACTCCGCCGTGGGAGACGAGGCCGAGCAGATGAACGCGTTCACCGCGCTCGAATGCGGCCGTGAGGGCCGGGTTCACGAAGAAGGAGCCGTCCTCGATCGCCTTGTTCACGCGCATCAGATCTTGAAAGAGCACGCGGCCGGAGCCGATCGTGAGGTGGCCGACCTCGCTGTTTCCCATCTGTCCCGGGGGCAGCCCGACCGCGGCGCCGGAGGCCTCGAGGGTCGTATGCGGAAAGGTCCGCCAGAGCCGGTCGAAGTTCGGAGTCTCCGCGAGCTCGACGGCGTTGCCCGGTCCGATCGCTGCGCAGCCCCAGCCGTCGAGGATGACGAGGGCTACGAGTTGGTGCTCGCGCCCGCTCGGCAAATCGTCATGAAGGATTCGAGTTCGAGCGACGCGCCTCCCACGAGCGCGCCGTCGACGTCTGGCCGGCCGAGGAGCTCCTCGGCGTTGTTCGGCTTGACCGACCCGCCGTAGATCACCGGGACGTCGAGCACGGACTTGATGAACGCGTGCGCTTCCTGCGCCATGTCCGGCGTGGCGGTCTTGCCGGTCCCGATCGCCCACACCGGCTCGTACGCGATGACGAGGTTGTCGTCGGGCTCGAACAGGGAGACCTGGCGGCGCAGAACGTCCTCGGTCACGCCTCCCTCCCGCTCGTCCTCCGTCTCGCCGACACACGCGATCACGAAGAGCCCGGCAGACAACGCTGCGCGCGCCCGTTGCGCAGTCGTCTCATCGGTGTCGCCAAAGTACTGCCGCCGCTCCGAGTGGCCGACGATCGCCCCGTACACGCCGAGCTCGAGCAGCATGCCCGCCGAGATCTCGGCGGTGTACGCACCTTCCTGCTCCCAGTGCACGTTCTGGGCGGCAACCGCGATCTCGGTGCCGGCGAGGAGCTGCACGCTCACGGCGAGGGACACGTAGGGCGGGCAGACGACGACATCGACGCCGGTGAGATCCTGCTCACGGAGGCGAAGGCAGAACTCCGCGGCCTCCGCCGGGCCCTTGTACATCTTCCAGTTGCCTGCGATCAGCGCCAAGGTCGCCAGATCTTACGGCGCCGCAGGAATCACGCTGACGCCGGGAAGGTCCTTGCCTTCCAGGAGCTCCAACGCCGCTCCGCCACCCGTCGAGAGCCACGAGACCTTGTCGGCGAGCCCGAGCTCGGCCAGCGCCCGAGCTGAGTCGGCGCCGCCGACCACGGAATACCCGTCAGAGGCGGCCACCGCCTGCGCCACCGCCTTCGTCCCTTCGGCGAAGGGCGGCCATTCGAAGACACCCATGGGGCCGTTCCAGAAGATCGTTCGAGCTTTCGCGATGTGCCCTACGAAGAGCTCACGCGTCTGCGGGCCGATGTCGAGGCCGAGCCAGCCCTCCGGAAGAGCGTCGTAGGGCACCAGCTGTGTCTGCGCGTCCTCCGCGAAATCGCTCGCCGCAACGACGTCGACCGGCAGGACCACGTCGAACGGCAGCGGATTCTCCGACCTGATCTGCTCGGCCATCTTTCCTCCGACAAGGACGGCGTCGGCCTTGCCGCCGAGGTTCTGTAGAACCCCGAGCTTGTCGTCGACCTTCGCGCCGCCCGAGATCAGGACGAAAGGTCGTTCCACGTCACCGAGCAGCTTTCCGAGCTCGGCGAGCTCGCGCTCGAGGAGCAGCCCCGCGTAAGCCGGCAAGACCTCTGCGACTCCGACCGTCGACGCGTGCGCCCGATGGACCGAGCCGAAGGCGTCCTGGACGAAGAGGTCGTTGGCGTCGGCGAGCTCTCGTGCCAATGCCGGATCATTCCTGGTCTCCCCGGGATTGAAGCGGGTGTTCTCGAGGACGCGCAGACGGTTGTCCGGCAGCAGGGCCTGCAGGCGTTCTTCCACCGGTTCGAGCGAGAGCTTCGGGTCCTGCCCTTTCGGCCGGCCGAGGTGCGAACAGACGGTCACCGTCTCCGCCCCGCCCTCGAGCAGCAGGCGCAGGGTCGGCAGGGACGCCTGGATGCGAGTCTCGTCGGCGATGCGCCCGTCCTCGAGGGGCACGTTCAGGTCCGAGCGAACGAGCACGCGCTTGCCGCCGACCTCGGCGTTGCGAACCGAGCGTGGCCGGTGCACCTAGGCGGAGACTGCGGCGGGAATGTCCGCGGCGATCTTCGCCACGACGTCGACGAGCCGGCAGCTGTAGCCCCACTCGTTGTCGTACCAGCCGAACACCTTCGCCATCGTCCCGTTGGCCATCGTGAGGTCGCTGTCGACGATGCACGAGTACTGCGAGTGGATGATGTCGGTGGACAC
>DATMZV010000207.1:0-4073 GCA_035573355.1 Gaiellaceae bacterium
CCGAGGACCTGCTGGAAGGGCGCGCGGCCGTCGAGCACGACGGACATGAAGAGGAGCGAGTAGAACCAGAGCCGGATCTGCTCGCGCATCTCCGTGACCCATTGGGCGGGGAACCACTTCTCCCAGTACGCGTGGTCCGGAAGGTCCGCACGTGTCAAGCCCTTGGCTGCGCCGGTCGCATAGCCCTCCGGGATCCACTCGGGGTTTTGCCAGCCGAGCGTCGAGAAGGGGACGATGCCCGCGTCCAGCCAGACGTCGCCGACCTCGGGCACGCGTCGTACCTCCTCGCCGCACGCCTCGCAGCGGATCGGCACGTTGTCGACCCAGGGGCGGTGCAGCTCCTCGAGCTGGTCGAGCCCCGACGTCGACCGTTCCTCCAGCTCCGCCTTCGAACCGATCACGTTCGTGTGCCCGCAGGCGCAGAGGTAGATCGGGAGCGGGAGGCCGAAGTAGCGCTTGCGCGAGATGTTCCAGTCGCCCATGTTCCGCAGCCAGTCGTCCATGCGCTTGCCGAAGAACTCCGGTGTCCACTGCACGCTCGCGTTCGCTTCGAGGAGCTTCGGGCGCAGCTCGTCGACCGCGATGAACCAGTCGTCGACGACGCGGAAGATCAACGGCGTCTCGCAGCGCCAGCAATGCGGATACCGATGGACGTAGGTGTCCGAGTGCTCGAGCAGCCCACGCTCGCGGAGGTCGCCGAGGATCTGGTCGGCAGCCTCAACAGTCGAGGTTCCGTGTAGCCAGCCGTACCCGGGCAAGAAGCGACCGCTCTCGTCGACGGGGACGAGCACGGGCAGGTCGTGCACCTTCGAGAGCTCGAAGTCCTCCGTGCCGGCGCCCGGTGCGATGTGGACGATTCCGGTCCCCTCCTCGAGCGAGACGTCGTCCCAGGGGATGACGCGGTGCACGATCGCCTGCGCGGCCTCGAGGTGGTCGTAAGGGCCCGCGTACTCGAGCCCGACCAGGTCGGAACCGCGCACGCGTTCCACGAAGGTCTCGTCGGGGAAGCGTTCGACCGCCACCCACTCGCCGGTGTCCTGTCTGCCGTACTCGGCTTCGGGATTGACCGCTGCGGCGACGTTCGCCGGCAGTGTCCACGGCGTTGTCGTCCAGACGACGAGCGACTCCCGGTCACGTCCCTTCAGAGGGAAGCGGACGAAGAGCGACGGATCCGACTTGTCGCGGTAGACGTCGGACTGCGAAAGCTCGTGCTGCGAGATCGACGTGCCGCAGCGAGGGCACCACTCGGTCGAACGGTGTCCCTGGTACAGCGCGCCGCGCTCGTGCAGTGTCTTCAGGAACCGCCAGATGTACTCGATGTTGGTATCGCTGAAGGTGTAGTAGTCGTTCCCCCAGTCCATCCACTGGCCGAGTCGAATCGACTGACGCGTGATAACGCGCGCAGACTCTGCGACCAGCTCGCGGCAACGACGCGCGAACTCGTCGAGCCCGTACTCCTCGATCTCCGGCTTCGAGTTGAAGCCGAGATCCCGTTCGACCTTGACCTCGACCCACAGCCCCTGACAGTCGAACCCGTTCTGGTAGCGCTGGTCGAAACCCCGCATCGCCTTGTAGCGCTGGAAGAGATCCTTGTACGTGCGGCCCCAGAGATGGTGGACGCCCAGCCCGTCGGTCGTGTTGGCCGTCTTCGGGCCGTCGAAGAAGCTCCAGTGAGGCCCGCCCCGATTGCGTTCCCGCAGACGGTCGAAGATCCGCTCCTCGTCCCACCAGGCGAGGATCTCCTCCTCGAGGGCGGGGTGATCGGGATACTGGGGGAGCGGCTTGAACATGGGGTCATCTTAGGGTCGCGGGGAAACCCGGTTTCCCCAAACCCCTTCCCCTGGTCCGCCTCGCGGACAGGCGGCTCCGCCGCCGGAAGAAACCGACGTTCCGAAGCGTTGCACTCTGGGTACGACCGACGAACCCGCTAGAAAGGATCCAATGACAACTGCAGTGACCGAACAGAGCTTCGACGAGGAAGTCCTTCAGAGCGACAAGCCGGTGCTCGTCGACTTCTGGGCGGAATGGTGCGGCCCGTGCCACGCCGTCGCGCCGGTGCTCGACCGGATCGTGGAAGATCGAAACGGCGACATCAAGCTCGTCAAGGTGAACATCGACGAGCAGCCCGCGCTCTCTCTGCGCTACGGGGTCCAGTCGATCCCGACGATCATCCTCTTCAAGGACGGCGAGCCCGCCGCAGCCGCGATCGGCGCTCAGCCGAAGCCCGCCTTGGAGCGAGCGCTCGGGCTGGCCGACTCCGAGAGCTAGCCGCCCTCGGCTCGTTCCTTTTCGGCGTGCGGGATGGGCAAGACCGCCCGTCCCGCAGGCTCACGCAAGTTGGCTACGCCTCTTGCGAGTCGAGAAAGCTGAGGAAGGCCGCGTGCTTCGCAAGCAGCGCCTCGATCTCCAGCACTCCTGCCCCGGCCCAGTCCTCGAGCCAGGTCTCGCTGAGGTCGTCTTCGATCTGATGCAGGCCGCGTTCGCTCATAGGCTAAATATCGGCACGCCGACCGGACGGCACCATGGGCCGAACGGCTCATTTGCGGCTCGGCGAGTCCCAGTAACCTGCGCGGCTCACTGGCCGGATTCCTCCTCATCAATCCACGCTCGGGCTCCGGGTCACCCAGTGCCGAGGACCTGGCGCAGGAGGCGAAGGCGCTCGGAATCGCGGTGCACATCCTCCGCGACGGCGAGGACGCGACCGGGCTCGCGCGCTCTGCCGATGCGGACGCGCTCGGGATGGCAGGCGGAGACGGATCGCTGGCGCCGATCGCCGGCGTCGCGCTCGAACGAGACCTGCCCTTCGTCTGCATCCCGTTCGGAACGCGCAACCACTTCGCCCGCGACCTCGGGATCGACCGGGACGACCCGAGCGGCGCGCTGCAGGCGTTCGGTGGGACCGAACGGCGCATCGACGTCGGCCGTGCGGACGAGCGTCTCTTCCTGAACAACGTCTCGCTCGGGATCTACGCCAGCCTCGTGCACAGACGCGAAGGACATCGCAGGCGTCGGGCTGCATTTGCACGTGTGCGCGCCTTGGCGATCCTGCTGACGCAGCGCCAACCACTCGGCATCAGCATCGATGGCGTTCCGGTGGAGAGCCGACTCGTGCTCGCCGCCAACAACGCGTACGTGCTCGAGCTCCCGTCGCTCGGGGAGCGGCAGCGGCTCGACGAGGGGAAGCTCTACCTCTACTGCCCGGATGCAGAACCGTCGGAGCGCAGCGGCGAACGCTTCGTCGTCGACGCGGCAGAGCACAGGCTCGAGGCGGCGATCGACGGCGAGCCCGACGTCGTGTCGACCCCGGTCGAATTCAGGATCGAGCCCCGGGCGTTACGAGTGCTGGTCCCGCCCGAGCGCGGCTGAGAGCACCTCGGGATAGTGCGAGAACGCGAGCTCCGAAGGTCCGGGCAGGCCATCCGGCTCGAACCAGCGCAGCTCGACGAGGTCGTCGCCTGCACGAGGCTCGCCGCTGACACGAGCGGTCCAGGCGAGGCAGAGCACGATCCGGCCGTCATACGGCTCGAGCCAGAAGCCAAGGAACTCGTCCGGCTCGATCTCGAGCGCGGTCTCCTCCCTCACCTCGCGGCGCAGCCCGTCGAGCGGGTGCTCGTCCTCGTGCAGAAATCCACCGGGGAGATCCCACAGCCCTTTGCCCGGGTCGAAGGCGCGGCGACCGAGGAGCACCCGCCCCTCGTCGTCGAGGCAGACCGCCTCGGCCCCCGGCACGGCGTTCGCGTAGCCGACGTAGCCACACGCCGCGCACTCGACGCGGTCCTCCACCTTGCGGATAGCCTCGCCGCAGATGGGACAGAACTTCCAGGCGTCGAGCGCACCCATAGGAGGGACCATGCACGATCCGACCGAGGAGGAGCGCGAAGAGTGAGCCCGCGTGCCGTCGGCGCCACACAACACGAGCTGTCGCGGATCGGCCTCCTTGCCACCTTGTCGGGGGAGACGCTCACGAAGCTCGCGGCGGAGATGACGCGCGAGGAGCTTCCTGCCGGCGCCGGCGTCATCTCCGAAGGTGAGGCCGGTGACCGTTTCTACGTCGTGCTCAGCGGCATGCTCTC
>DATMZV010000208.1:0-36241 GCA_035573355.1 Gaiellaceae bacterium
CGATCCCGGCCAGCGAGAGGGCGGTCGAGATGAGCCCCTTCTTCCAACCGATGAAGGCCGTCAAGGCGACGAAGCCGAGCGCGATCAGGTCGACTTTGGTCATACGGTCGGGAGGCTACTCGTGTCCTCGGATTCCTGGGACGCGAGGTAGACTGGCTGCCCCTGGGGGCGTAGTTCAGTTGGTTAGAACGCCGGCCTGTCACGCCGGAGGTCGCGGGTTCGAGTCCCGTCGCTCCCGCTGGATCGTTCCTTGTGGTCGAGCTGACGGTGGCTCTCCGTGGCGTATACCACCCGTACGAACGGGTCGGGCTACCTGGCCGGCGGAATGAGGCGGGGCGCTACGCCGAGGACGGAGAGGAGCGCAACAACCGTCAGCAGCCAGATGACGCCGCCCGAGGCCCACGCAAGGCGCCGCGCCGTGCCGCCGTTCGACGCCATGCCAGCCGCGACGAATGGGCCACCCAGGACGACACCGAACTCGAACGCCGTCGCCAACGAGTCCGCCACACCCACTGACTCGGGCGTGGTTGGGTCCGGCCCGACGAGCGTTCCGGCAGTTCGCGTGACGACCCAGAGCGCGACGATGGCGGCATTCCCGAACATGCCGATCCGGATGAGCAGACCCGACGGCGAGGCGACGACGAGCGCAGCCCAAACCAGCTGGATCACGCCGATCGCTGCGAAGAACGCCCCGAAGGCCCACCACTCCTCGAGATGGTCGGCAGTAACGGCGAAGTGAATCGACGCCGCGCCTGCTGAGAGAAGCGCGACCACGAGTGCCGACAACGACGCACGGCCGTCGGCGGCAAGCGGAACGACTGCAAGCATCAACGCAGACACCGCCAGAGCCCCGGCGATCTGCACCGAACGCGGCCCGTCCGCGACGGCGGTAGTCCCGAGCAGCGTTGCGGCAACTGCGGCGACGGTTGCAACGGCGCCCGCCCGCAGGCGCGGCGCCCTGTGCGCCGCGCCCGCTTCGAACCGAGCTACGGAATGTTCGGACACTCGGCCGGTTTCGGTTGGTCGATCCTGATCGCCGCGTTCGACGTCCCCGGCGGCAGCGTGTAGAACGCCCACAACACGAGCGGCGCAGAGCCCTCGTTCCGCATGTTGTGCACCTCCGTCGGAGGCTGCATGAAACCTGAACCGGCCGCGTACTTCGTCGCCGGGCAGCCCGACATCGCGTGATACAGGGTGCCCTCGCCTTGCGCCACCGCAACGAAGGTCGGGCCGGGATGGGTGTGCCACCCCGTATGCCCACCCGGCGCGATCGTCAGCTGCTGATATGCCGTATCGCACGCCGTCGCACCGCACGTCATCAACGACGACACCGTGTTGTAGGTGAACGACACCCGCCGCGTCACCGTCTTACGTCCAACACGAACACGCACCGTCTTAGTCGCCGTCTTCGTCTCCGGCACACCGATCACGACCGACTGCGATACCGGCCCGCGCGCCACGTAGCTGCTCACCGCGCCCGAGCCCGGCGTTGCAAGCGCCTGCGCGACGACGACCGTCGCAACCGCGCCGCTTACCAGGCCGGCCGCAATCGCGAACCGCTTTCTCCCTCCAGTCATCGGTCTTCTCCTCTCGTCGGATCTTCTGCCGCCCGACGCTAGGACGTCGCTATCGCCTGGACTACGGTGGCCGCAGGCAAGTGCTCGGGAGGCTGCCCTCCCACCAAGAGGGGAAGCTAGGCCCCTTGACGCCGGCAGCACAGTGACGGACAAATTCGTCAGTCACCCTCAGGAGGATCAATCTGCAGGCCAAGCAGCTGAACGTGCAACGGGAGCTCGAACAATTGCGCGTCGAGGTCGAGGAGCTGCGCGCATCTCTGAAGCGGCTCGTTGTGGCCGCGGATGCCGACCGACGCATGGTCGAGCGTGAGCTACACGACGGCGTACGACAGCACTTGACCGCACTCGCGGTCAACTTGCAGCTCGCCGGGCAAGCTGCGGGGTCCGACCCCGCAGCAGCCGAGGCGCTCCTCGAAGAGATGAGTCACGATGTTCAGCACGCGCTCGACGAGATGTCGCTGCTTGCGCAGCGCATCTATCCGGCGACGCTCGAGGCCGGCGGCCTCGGAGCGTTGCTCCGCTCGGCTGCTGTGAGTGCCGGCGTCCCTGCCTCGGTCGACGTCGCCGCTCCCTCGAACCACCCGCCCGAAGTAGTGATGACGCTCTACCAGTGCTGGCTCAACACGCTTGCGAGCGGAAGCGTCGCGACACCCGCAAGAATCAGAGTGCGCGAGAGCGAGGACGCGCTCGCGTTCGAGGTCCTCGGGAATGCCGCTTGCTCGGATGCGGATTTCGACTACCTGCGGGACCGTGTCGAGGCCCTGGGTGGCCGCCTGGCTATCACCTCGGAGTCTGGTGGCGGCACGCGCGTCTCCTGCTCGCTGCCGCTGTCGCGATGCGGTTAGTTGCTCTCCGCAAGGTAGAGGACGACGGCCTTCACCCGTTTGTGGACCGCCGGCTCCCACGTCAGCCCGAGCTTGAGGAAGATCGAGTGGATCACCTTCTCGACCGACCTCTCGGTCAAGACAAGCGCAAGCGCTATCGCTGCGTTGTTCTTTCCTTCGGCCATCTCGCGCAGCACGTCCCGCTCACGCGGAGTCAACTCGTTGAGTGGCGACTCTTCGCTCCGCGCGTTCTCCGCGACCAGGGTTTCCACGACCTTCGGGTCGAAGACCGAGCCGCCTTCCGCGACAGCTCGGATCGCAGCAACGAGCTGCTCGAGATCCTTCACGCGTTCCTTCAAGAGGTACCCGCGCCGCTCACTACCGCCTTTCAGGAGCGCGAGCATGTAACCAGGAGCCACGTACTGGCTGAGGACGACGACACCGACCTCGGGGTTCGTCTCGCGAAGTCGGGTCGCCGCCTGGATCCCCTCGTCCGTGTTTCCGGGCGGCATGCGGATGTCCGTTACGACGACGTCGGGGGACTCTGCAGCGACCGTGACGAGCAGCGAATCGAGGTCGCCGCACACCGACACGACCTCGAGCCCCTCTTGCGTCTCGAGCACGCGCCGCAGCCCCTCGCGGACGAGGTACTGGTCTTCGGCGAGAACGATTCGGATAGGCACTGCTTGAGGATACGGCGATGACGTCTCCTTCTCCAAGAGCGCGCGACACCCGACGGGCTGGGGATCCGCCGCTCGTACTGATCGTCGATGACAGTGAGAAGAATCGGAAGCTCGCGCGGGAAGTGCTTCTCGCGGCCGGATTTCGGACGCTCGAGGCCGCCCGGGGGGACGAGGCGATCGCCGTCGCGGCCAAGCGTCTGCCCGACCTAATCCTCCTCGACCTGCGGCTTCCCGACATGGACGGAACGGACGTCGCACGCAAGCTTCGCGGCGGCGTGGAGACCGGACGGATACCGGTCGTCGCGCTCAGCGCCTCGCTCCCGGCCGGGGGCAGCGACCGGCTCCTGGCTACGGGGTTCGCCGGCTATCTCCAGAAGCCGATCGACGTCCGAGCGTTTCCTCAGCAGGTGCGCGGCTACTGCGAGACCGACCGTGTCTGAGGGCTCAGGATCGTGGTTCCAGCGCGCTGGACCGCCGTGCCAGCATCCCCTGGAAACCCCGGCGGGCACGGTTGGCAGGCGCGGACCGGTCTCCCATCCTTTGCGGCGAGCCTAGACGGATGCACGTCGGCGTGTGAACATCGTCACACGCCGGTCGCCAGGCGATAAAAGGGACGGAAGGAGGCCGGAGAGAAATGCGGACACTCTTGATCGGCGGCGCGCTCGGCGCGCTCGTCATCGCGCTTTCGGGCTGCGGAGCGGCGAGCGCGACGTCGAGCGAAGCGAAGGAGGCCAAACGCCGGGTCGACCTCTACGAGATCAGCCAGCTCGAAAGGTCCTTTCACGAGGCAATATCCAAAAAGAACATCGACCAGTTGGTGGGCCTGTTCGCACCTCATGCAACGGGCACTTTCGGCCCCGGGAAAACCGTGACGGGAACGGAGCAGATCCGGCAGGTCTGGTTGAAGTCGAAGGCGTTCAAGCCCAAGACGCATTGGTTGTCGGACCATCCGGCGTACAAGCTCAAGGTCACCGTCGACGGAGACCGCGGCACGCTCCACTTCGAGTGTCACTTCATCGACATCAAGACCGGCAAGATTGCACAGCTCACGGCCGGCAATCTCGACGTCGCGAGGATTGACGGCCGCTGGCGGATCACGAACTTCGTGGGAAGCACGTCAGAGCTGAAGATCTGAGCACTTGTAGGCCGAGCCCGTGCCGGAGCAAGACGAAGCAGCCCGTGCCTCGAAGCGTCGACGGCTGAGCCCTGCCGACAACGCGGTCGTCCGGGCTGTCGGCCGCGTGCCGGCGGGCGTCCACGTCAAGCTGCTCGTCGCATTCGTAGGGACGGCCCTGCTCGTCGTCGTGCTGGGAGTGCTCGGGCTCCGGCTCCTCGGAGAGTCCAACAAGCGAGTAGAGACGCTCGGGACCCTCCAGGTTCGAGCGTTCGCATACGGCATCCTCAAGAGCGACGCTCAACACGTTCGCCTCCTGCTCGCGCAGAACGTCGGGGGGGACTTTTACAAGAACTTCCCCGACATGAACAAGAACGCGGTCGGCGCGGGCGGCCTGGCCAGGGACCAGGTGACCGCGAGCGCCGTTGCACTGATTCCCGCGTCGACCTTTCCCGACAATCTCGGATTCGTGCCGCCACCCGAGGACGAGCGGTACCTGCGCAGGATCCGGGCAACCGGTGGGCAGCTCACACACGTGGTACGAGAGATCGTCGACGCCGGCCGCACGGCTCCTGGACGAACTGAGTCCCTCCGGACGAGGGCCGAGCTGCTCGCGATCGACCTCAACCAGCACGCGACCGTGCTCGCGAACGCCATGACGGCGAGGACCGACGCCGTCATCGCACAGAACGCGAGCGCGTACGAGCACTCGCGCAATCTGTTCATCGGAGTGGCGGCGGGAGCGATCGCCCTCGCGCTGCTGCTGGGGTTCGTCCTCTCCTGGTCGGTGGTCGGGCCTATCCAGAGCATCGACTCTCGGCTGGCCGCAATCGCGTCGGGCGACTTCTCGGGCCATGTGGACGTTACGAACCGCGACGAGCTCGGTGCGCTGGCGACAAACGTGAACCAGATGAACGACGAGCTCAGGCGCCTCTACAAAGAGCTCGAGACCGCCAGCCAGCACAAGTCGGACTTCCTCGCCAACATGTCGCACGAACTGCGCACGCCGCTGAACGCAATCATCGGCTTCTCGCAGGTGTTGCGGGAGCGAATGGTCGGCGACGTGAACGAGAAGCAGGCGGAGTACCTCGATGACATCCTCTCCTCGGGGAACCACCTGCTCTCGCTGATCAACGACACCATCGACCTCTCCAAGGTAGAAGCAGGGCAGGTCGAGCTCGAGCTCGCGCCGTTCTCGTTGCAGGAAGCCCTCGAGCGCGGGGTCGCGATGGTGCGCGAGCGCGCGATGAGGGACGGGGTACAGGTCACGCTCGACGCGAACCCCGAGGTCGACGTCGTTGCGGGCGACGAGCGGCGGATCAGACAGGTGATCTTCAACCTGCTCTCGAACGCCGTAAAGTTCACGCCCGCGGGCGGGTCCGTCGACGTTCACGCGAAGCAGGTCAACGGAGAGGTGAGCATCTCGGTGGCCGATACCGGGCCCGGCATCGCCGCCGAGGATCTCAGGCGGATCTTCGAGGAGTTTCAGCAGACCGAAGCCGGGATCGAACAGGGTGAGGGAACCGGTCTCGGCCTGGCGCTCTCGAAACGGCTCGTCGAGCTCCACGGGGGCCGGATTTGGGTCGACAGCGAGCTCGGCAGAGGAAGCACGTTCGTCTTCACGCTGCCCTCGCGAGGCGTCTAGCGATGGCAGCGCCACAGGTCCTCGTGGTGGAGGACAACGAGAAGAACATGAAGTTGTTCCGGGACGTCCTCGTCGCCACCGGCCACCGGACCCTGGAGGCGACCACCGGCAGAGAAGCCGTCGAGCTTGCCACCCTGCACTCTCCCGATCTCGTGCTCATGGACATTCGGCTCCCGGACATCGGCGGTGTCGAGGCACTCGGCCGGCTGCGGGCGGACGAGCGGACTGCATCCCTGCCAGTGGTCGCTCTGACCGCACAGGCGATGGAGGGGGACCGCGAGCGCTTCCTCGCCGCCGGCTTCGACGGCTACCTCTCCAAACCCGTGGACATTGCGGACCTGATCGCCACGGTGAAGCGTTACTGCGAGGTATCCAGTCGATGAGGGAAGTCGTCGGCGCGTGACGATCCCTCCGTCGTGGACGGTGACCTGCTCGAAGAAGTCAAAGAACTGCCGGTCGACACCGGCGGCCTAGGATTGAGACTGTGGCGGATTCGCGCGATCCGTACGAGCCCGGGCCGATCGAGATCGAGGTCGAGCCGACGGTCGCCGGCCGGCTCGCGCGCTGGTTGGAACGGGTGCGGATTCTCGAGACTCGAGTCGACGCTGCCCGCGCCGACCATACCTCGATCCATCTCGGGTTCAGCCTCGTGGAGCGAGATTCATCGATCGGGGGCGGGCTGCTCGCCGGTGCGCTCGCCTACCGGCTGTTCGTTCTGCTCCTACCGAGCACCCTCCTCCTCGTCTCCGGTCTCGGCCTGTACGCAGGCAGCGTCGACAAGAGCCCTGCCACGGCCGCAAGAGAAGCCGGTCTACACGGCCTGATTGCGTCGGAGGTAGCGTCGGCGGCTGCGAGCCGCCACCGTGCGGTCATTTTTCTGCTGATGGTCCCCGCCGTGCTGTATGCCACGGTCGCGCTCTACCGTGCGATCGCGAAGGTGCATGCGATCGCCTGGCACGGCTCGGGGCGCGGCGTCCGCATCACGTCGCGCGGAGTCGGCGTGTTCGGCGGGGCGCTGATCCTGCAGCTGGTCGCCGTCGAGATCGTGGGCTGGATCCGCCGGGGAGATCAACTTGGCGGGCTCCTTGCGTTGCTCATCTACCTCGTGCTCGCCGGCGGCACATGGCTCGTGGTCTCCACGCAGCTGCCGCACCGCAAGGTTCGCTGGCCGGCGCTCGTCCCGGGCGCGCTGCTGTTCGGCGCCGGGCTGCTGGTCGTCAACGTGTTCAACGTCTACGTCACGACCCGTCTAGTGGAGGGCCGAGCCAACACATACGGCGCGCTCGGGATCGCGACGGCGTTGCTCTTCTCGCTGGTGCTCGTCGGCCGGTTGATGGTCGTCTCCGCGGAGCTCAATGCTGCGCTCGACGACCGCGCACCATCGACGTCCTAGCTGACGTCGAGCAGGACGAGAAAGCTGGCAACGACCAGGACATACATCAGTAGCCCGGCGACGGCAACGGTGTAGCCGGGATCACGCTCACTCGTCGCCGCGTCCTTCGCCAGCGGTGGCAGCACCCGAAGAAGGATCGGAACGAGCGAGATGGCAAGGCCGACCGTGACGGCCACGGCCGGCCACCGCGAGTTCCCCTCGTCGACCATCGCCCACAATGACCCGAACACGGTCGCGCCCAACACGAGCGCCATCCCAACTCGCAGCCGGGAATCGGGAACGTGTTCGCCCTTGGTACGCACACTGTCTCTCGACTCGAAGAAGCGGATCTGCCAGAGCAGCGCGCCCGTGACCGCAACCTCGATCGCGATAACGGACTGGAAGTACTGAACAGGCACGTCCACGCCCAAACAGTATGGACGACTGATTTGGGAAAGCGCGAGTTCCCTCGCGGTGCAGCGACGCAAGTGCGAGACTGGACAGGTGCTTCCGCTCTCCGACGGACTGCAGGCGCGCCGCTTCCCGATCGTCAACGTCGCGCTCATCGTCGCGAACTTTGCGGTCTGGCTGTTCTACGAGCTCCCGCACCTCCGCTCGGCTGTACTTCACGCTTCCTTCTATCCCTGCACCGTCAACCACTCCTGCCAGGGGCCCGAGTCTTGGGGTTTCAGCTGGATCACCTCGATGTTTCTGCACGGCAGCTGGGACCACATCCTCGGCAACATGCTCTTCCTGGCGGTGTTCGGCAAGAACGTCGAGGACGCGTTCGGGCCGCTGCGCTACCTCGCCTTCTATTTCGCCGGCGGCTTCGCCGCAACGATGACGCAGACTCTGATAACCCTCGCCTTCGGCACTACAGCCGAGGCGCGTGTGCCCAACCTTGGCGCGAGCGGAGCGATCGCCGCCGTGCTCGGCGCCTACTTCGTCCTCTACCCGAACTCGACTGTGCGCGGGCTCGTCGTCGTCTTCCCGGTGCACCTGTCGGCCTGGTTCTTCCTCGGCGCCTGGTTCCTCTACCAGCTGATCGAGGCAAACTTCGGGCTCTTCGGCTCGGCCGCGAACGGCGGCGGAGTCGCCTTCTTCGCCCACGTTGGCGGCTTCGTCTTCGGCGTCATCGTCGCGCTGCTGCTGACGAATGCCGGTCGGGTTGCCCCGCAGGACCGCAGCGGCCCGCTGCGCGCCCCTGCCTAGGCCCGTCTATCCCTCTTCACGATCTCGTAGTCGACGAGATCGAGAACGGCGTAGCCAAACGCGGCAGCGATCCAGAGCATCACCATCACATACGCCACCCGTCCGGTCCCAGCCAGCCACGCCACGAAAACGATCAAACCGGACAGGAAGGCGAACTTCGCCAGGTGGTTCAGCACGACGGTCCGCTCGTCACTGGCTCAGATTACAACGGCGACGGTGCCCCGACCTCAAGATCCGCGTTGGCGGCCGACAAGCGGGCCGTCAGCCAATTCACCTCGGCATGAAGCCGTCCCTTCGACTCCGTGCTAGAACCGAAGCGTAGAGTCACGGCAACGCATGTTCTTCCGGCTCCTCATCGGCGCGTTGGTCGTGCTCTTCCTGGTGATGTGGGTGCGCGCGGTCTTCGGGGTGTTCTTCCGGCGACCGGATCTCTCTGTAGTCGGAAAGGTCGCTTGGGCAATCGGCATGCTCGTCGTCCCGTTCGTCGGGCTACTGATCTACACGATGCTCCGACCGGCTGATTCGCAGATCGCTTCGCGACGCAGAAAGAGATCCTGATTCGCAGAAGATCGCCTCGCGGAGCATGGGAAGCTCAACCGCGACGAGACAGTTGCGATCGCACTCGACGCGGCCGGTGATCTAGTGACGACGGATTCGATCGGGCCGGTCGTCCTTCGGAACGATGTTCGCATCGAGGATCCTTTGAGAGTCGTGCTCGGCTTCCTCGAGACATGGCGTTTCGACGTCGGCGACCCTTCGCGACCAACGTCGTTCGACGAGTCCGACCTCAGGCTGGCAAACCGCGGCGGCGCCCGAATCTCAGCGGCCGAGATTGCAGGGATCCTCGAGCGGCGCCGGGCAATCGAGCGAGCCTTACGGGGAATCGCTTCCCATGCTTCACTTGCCGCGCGGCAGAACACGGTGCCGTGGCCGACGCTCATACAGCTCTTCGACGCGTTCGCGGACATCCGAGGGGTCGGCTACTCGAAGATGACGAAGGCGCTCCACCCAAAGCGCCCTGCGCTGATCCCCATGCTCGATAGCGTCGTCCAGTCATACCTGCAGGACGACGACCTCGGCGCGCAAGCGTCGTTCGGAGAACGCGCGCTCGCGCTCGTCCGCGGCTACAAGCGCGACCTGGACCACAACTCGGCAGCGGTGCGAGCGGTCCGGCAGGAGATCACGACACGCGGTCACGAGCTGACAGAGGTGCGAATCCTCGATCTGCTGATCTGGTCCGTCCGGGCAGCGGCCTGATCAACTCGCGGGTGTAAGAGCGTCCCGAACGGGTCTCGTGGCGAGCGACAGATGACTTTTCGCCGCACCGCGGGTCTGATAGATAGGCCCTTGGATTACGACCGGGAGGTACGACCTCGATGTCACGAACCCTGCTCTTGATCGGCACGCGCAAAGGCGCGTTTTTCCTGGAAAGCAGCGACAGGAAGACGTGGGAACTGCACGGCCCGTTCTGCGAAGGCTGGCCGGTGTACCACGTGATCCACGACCCGAAGAGCGGCGCCGTCTACGCCGCGGCCGCGAGCGAATGGCATGGTCAGGCGATCTGGCGGAGCGGCGATCTCGGTGAGACCTGGACCCACTCGAGCGACGGGATCGCGTACGACGCCGAGTCCGAGCGCAAGATCTCGAAAGTCTCAACGCTCGCCGTCAGCGACAGCCGTCTGCTGGTCGGCGTCGAAGCGCCCGGGATCTTCGAAAGCAGCGACGAAGGGCAAACATGGTCGTTGCTGTCAACCCTCGCCGGACAACCGGGAAGCGAGGCGTGGGACGATCCTGCGAATCAGCCGCCCGGCCATCTCGGCATCTCGGCGCTGATGTTCGACCGTGAGGACGCGGACCGGTTCTGGGCGATCGTGCAGGGTGTCGGCCTGTTCGAGACGATGGACTACGCGCAGTCGTGGTCGCCGCGTAACCGCGGGCTTCGCGCCGACTGGCCGCGCGAGCATGAAGAGGTCGGTTTCTGCGTGCACAAGCTCGTTCGCTCGCCCGTCGACGGCGACCGCATGTATCAGCAGAACCACGTCGGCATGCATCGCAGCGACGATGCAGGTCAGACGTGGACGGAGATCACCGAAGGCTTGCCCACGGAGTTCGGATTCGCCGCGGCAACGCATCCACACGATCGCGACACGTTCTATGTCATCCCGCTTGATCCGGGTCATGGACGGACGATGCCGGACGGCCACGCCGCCGTTTGGCGGACGCGCGATGCCGGCTCGAGCTGGCAATCTCTGGACCGCGGCCTGCCGCAGCGCGACGCGCATGTCGGCGTCTTGCGCGAGGCGATGGCGGTCGATTCCGAGGACGCGCCCGGTCTCTACTTCGGGACGAGCACGGGGCAGGTCTTTGCCAGCGCCGACGAAGGCGACTCGTGGACGCAGATTGCCGACTACCTCCCGGCGATCTCCTCGGTCGAGGTCGCTGCGATCGAGTAATGGCGGACGTCCGTCTCCCGTCGACGCTGGAGCCTCTCTTCCCGGGCCTGCCGCGACAGGTCAACGTGCAAGCGGCCACCGTCCGCGACGTGATCGACCATCTCGAGCACGACTGGCCGGGCATTCGCGACCGTCTGTGCGAGCCCGGACCGACGCTCCGCCGTCACATCCACGTGTACGTGAACCGCGAGCGCGCGAAACTCGACACGCCCGTTGCGGAGCAGTCACGTGTGGACGTCATTGCGGCAATCAGCGGTGGCTGACCGCGCTGCGCGACAACCGAGCGAAGGAGAGATACCGCCAGATCAGCGGGCCGCCCCGAACCCTGCGTCCTGTCCGGGGCGGCTGCGCCTTGGCTGCTCTTTCCGGCTCTAGCCGGTACAGCCCGCGATCGTTCCGGGCGGGAAGCAATTGTCCGGTGTGTTGCCGCTGATGTCCGTGTGGTTCAGCGTCACGAAGCCGGGCCCGAAGAAGTCAGGATTCGCAAGACCACCGCCGATGCCGTCCTCGGAGACGGCATTGCCGGTCACAGTGCTGTTGTTCAGCACCAGCGTTGGCGCGGGAGCGCCCGGAATGCCGAAGTTGAAGTTGGCGATCCCGCCGCCAATGCCGGTATTCCCGAGGGTGTCGTCGAGCGCGGTGTTGCCCGAGACAACGGTCTTGTTGAGCGTCGCGGAGGCATGGTTCAGGAGGCCGCCGCCGTTGCTCCCAGGCGCGGTGTTCCCCGTGATCTGACTGCTGTTGCTGACCAGGGCGCCGCCGTTAGCGACCCCGCCGCCACCAGAGAACTGGCCGCCGAAGACGCTGTTATCGCTGATCATGCTCTTGTTCAGCGTGACCAGGCTGCCGCCGTCGGTGTTGCCGCTGCCGGTGCCGCTGGCAATACCGCCCCCTCCAGGAGCTGTGTTGTGATCGACGGTGCTCGAGTTCAGGGTCAACGTCCCGGCGTGGTTCAGGATCCCGCCGCCGCCACCGCCCTGCTCACCGGTCACGGTGTTCCAGCTCACTTCGCTGTTGTTCAACGTCATCACGCCAACCGGGCCAGACCCGATCGTGCCAGTCACGATCCCGCCTCCACCGGCACCGCTCGTATTGCCGGTGACGAGCGTGTGGTTGAGCGTCGTCGCGCCCTCGTTGTTGAAGATCCCGCCACCCGGACCGGGCGAGTTGCCGCGCGTAATCGTGATGTTGTTCAGCGTTAGCCGGCCGCCGTCTGCGCCGTCGATGTCAAGCACGCGGACGTGATTGTTGCCGCTGATCGTCGCGCCGTTGCCATTCATCGTGATCGCAGAGACCACCACCGGCAACCCATTCGGCCCCATGTCCATGTTGTTCACGCTGAGCGTGTAGGTGCAGCCCTTGTCGAGATTGATCGTCCCGCCACCAGAGCCATTCGCCGCGGCAACCGCCGCCGCCAGCGCCGACCCGCCACCGGCGCAGGGTACGTTCACCGACGACGCAGCCGCACCCGCCGCCGCACCGAACAACGCTCCACTTGCGAGCGCAGCTAGCACGCCCGCCACTACCACATGGCGCCATCGCATGAGAACTCTCCTCTCCCTGGAATCCGTGCCCCAACGTCGATGCTATGACCAGGTCCGGCGTGGCTCAAGCCGTACTGGACGACCAACACGAACGCGAAACACAAACGCAACTTCACCACAACACAACCGGGCACGGTGCTTGCGCGAGTCAGGCAGCGATTCGGCAGCTGCCATCGGCGGCGACCGCCGCCCCCGACCAACAACAGGCTAGGGTCAGGTGCGACCCCAAACATGGAGGCTCTTGTGAGCTTGGTTATCCGCTTTTCCCCGCCGTCGTTGACCGCGGACCAGTACGACGAAGTTGTCCGCCGGCTCACGGATAAGGGCGTCCTTCCAGCAGACGGACTCGACTACGAGCTCTGCTTCGGCTCGGGCGACAACCTCAAGGTCAGTCAGGTCTGGGACACGCAGGAGCAACTCGACGCCTTCGGAGCAAGGCTCAGCCCGATTCTTGCCGAGCTGAACATCAATCCGGGACAGCCGGAAGTGCTCGAGGTACACAACATCATCAAGGCGTAGAAGCGCAACGCTCCGCGCGGCCCTGGTCATGTGAACCCTGAAAAGGCTGGGGCGGGGGCTGTGGCGACGCTGTCACGACCTTCGCAAATCGTCGGAACCGGGACGGGTGCGAGTCTTTGCAGGCACCCGTCCGGAGCCGTGGGTCTCTGTTCGAATCAGTTCAGTGCATCGACCTTCACGAGCGCCAGGTTCACGTTCGCGCTCGTCGTGTTATCTCCCATCCTGCACTGAGCGTCGACCGTGCTTCCACCACCGCTTAGCGTGGCCGCGGACACGACTGTCAGGTTTGCTGTTCCGGATTTCAGCTCGACCGCCGTGGCCGTCGGGCTCTGGACCACCCCGTTCACCTTCAGCGAGCAGTTGCCACTCGGCTCGTTGAGCGAGTCGTCGAGGGAGATCTGCGCCCAGATCATGTACGTGCCGTCTGGCACAGACGCGATCGAGCCGACGTTCGAGAACGCAGGGAACTCAGCGACCGGCACCTGATTCGAGCTCGCGAGATAGCCATGACTGAGCCCTGATGGCCCCTGCGGCCCCGCCGGTCCTTGCGACCCGGTGGTCCCTTGAGGGCCCTGCGGCCCCGCCGGGCCCGCCGGACCGTTTGGCCCCTGCGGCCCTTGCTGTCCCTGGACGTTCCAATCGAGCGACGTCTCTCCCGCCTTGCAATTGGTCACCGTCGCGTCGATGACCCGGAGGCTGCCGCCCGACCTCGCATAGCAACCGTGAATGGCGCCGCTCGAGTCCGGAATCGTCGCGTACGCAACGCCGGCCAAGACGAGCAGCACCCCGGCTGCGATGGCGAGGGCTGCCGGGATCCGTCTCCGTCCTGTCTTCATCGTCTAACTCCTTTCCCAGGTCTTTGCGCCTGAGATTAGGACCGGCGGGGCGGCGGTGAAAGAGGGGAAATCCCTACGAAATCGTGCGGTCTTGCTCGAGTCGAGCAGCAGGTGGCCCTCACTTTTTAGGCAGTTCTTAGCTGGCGCTCAACTTCCGCTTAGTCGCGGCTGCTGAGATGAATTCACCAGCGAGCGAAAGGAACTGATCATGGGGCGCATCCACGTCCGCACCGCCCTCGCCGCGCTCATTGCCCTCGTCGCGATCGGCAGCGGCACAGCCTTCGCGGCAACGCGAACCACGAGTCATCAGATCGGCACAGGCGTCGTGGTCATCGAGACGAACCTGGCTTACCAGAATGCAGCCGCTGCGGGCACGGGGATCGTGCTTACGTCATCGGGAAGGATCTTGACCAACAATCACGTGATCGCCGGTGCGACGACGATCCGGGTGCTCGTTCCGAAGACGACGCACACCTACACGGCTCGGGTCGCCGGCTACGACACGACGGCAGACGTCGCGGTGCTGCAGCTACAGAAGGCCTCGAACCTGAAGACGGTGACGACCGGTGACGCCTCGAGCCTCAAACTCGGCGCACGCGTCACCGCGGTCGGCAATGCGGGCGGCACCGGGAAGCTGACGTCCTCGCGGGGCAACGTGACCGGGCTGCACAAGTCGATCACGGTTCAGGGCGACAACGGGACGACCGAACAGCTCACCGGGCTCATCGAGACGAACGCCGCGCTCCAGCCTGGAGACTCCGGCGGGCCGCTGCTGAACAGCGCGGGCCGTGTGGTTGGAATCGACACGGCTGCATCAAGCAGCTCCCCGTTCGCCGTCTCCGCCTCGAACGACGGTTACGCGATCCCGATCGGGAAGGCAACGACGATCGCGAAGCAGATCGTTTCGGGTAAGTCGTCGGCGACGGTACACATCGGCGCCACCGCGTTCCTGGGCGTGCAACTCGAGCCCTCCTTCGCGGGCCAGGGCGCAACGATCGCCGGCGTCGTCCCCGGCGCACCGGCCGCAGCGGCGGGACTCGTCCCCGGCGATGTGATCATCGCGGTCGCAGGTAAGGCGGTGAGCGGCCCGAGCGACATCGCGCCGATCATCCTCACGCACAAGCCCGGCGACAAAGTCACCATCACCTACTCCGACGCGAGCGGACAGACCCAGAGTGCAAGCGTCACGCTCGCCAGCGGGCCACCGCAGTAAGAGACTTTCAAGCAGCGGTCAGTTCGTCACTCTGCCGATCAGCGTTTGAACGGTGAAGTGGGGCGGGTTCTCGCGCTCGATACCTTCGCCGTGCACTCCCTTGTACGCCTTCGTTGCGGAGGCGATCGTCCAACGGGCCGGCGTGCGGGTGTTGTTCGTGTCGATTCTGACCAAGTACGTGATCGTTCCCCTGCTACCCAAGGTTACGAAGCGAAGCGTGATCAGAGGACCTTTCATGCACCGGTGGACGACGACCTTGCCCTGCTCGGAGATCGCGCCCGACGCCGTGAAGCGGCCGATGCCCGCCACACCGCAGTTGATGACCTTGTCGCCTTGTTGCTGATCGTTCGCGTGCGTGACGCGCACCGTTAGCTTGGCGCTCCCGGCGTCGGGAGCGGCAGTGGGGTCGATGCGATCAAGCGTGTTCGATGCGAAGCTGCTCACCCAGATGGACTGTCCGGCACGTGCCATCGAAGGCGCTTGGCCACCACTCGTTGGGGATGCGATCCGAATCGGCAGCCCGATCTTTTTCCCGGAAGGCACAGCGATCCGCACGATCGTCCCATCGTCCTGATCGGCGACGAAGAGAGAACCGCGCGCGGCTACCAGCCCACTCGGCTTGGTGCCAACGGAGATCGGCTGACCCACGCGTCGGAGCGACCGGGCGTCGAGTCGGACGACCTCGCCGCCGTCGCGGTCGGCGACCCAGACGCTTCCGCCGGTGACAACGATCCCCATCGGGAACCCGCCGACGTGGACCCGTTTGACCGCCTGCGTCTCCGGGTCGATCCGCAACACTTCCCCGTCGTCGGAGGCGGTCACCCACACGTACCCAGCGCCCGCGGCCAATCCCAGCGCGCGCCCGGGAGAGAGTCGAGCTGCCGAGACCGGCGCGAGCGTCATCGAGTCAAGGCGTAGCAACCTCGCCGGTCGTGTTGCAAGCGCCCACAACTCGCTGCCTCGGACCACGACCTGGTCGACCGCCGGGTTGAACCAGTGCCACGTGGACACGTCGCCGGTGCGCCAGTCGAGAGACGCCAGTTGACCGACGCCTGAGTCATGTTGAACGGAGGCGATGAGGCGGTCCCCGACACGCGTCAGCCGAGAAATCTCCCCACCCAGGTCCACGGGCGGCGCCCACGCCCCGGTTGAAAGGTCCAGGCGTCGCAGTCGGTCGCCGCCCACCGCAACCCAGAGCGCATCCGGGCCGACGACCACCGTTCCAGGGTGACCCGGCACGGACCGAGTGAGCGCCACCCCGGCCCTCGTGGTTTTCTCGGACGAGTCCCGCATCGCGAGCGCAACGGAGCCGGCGGCTGCCACCACGACAGAAACCACCACGACCGCGATCCGGAAGCGACGGTTCCTAGAGTCGCGTCCGGGCGGTGACGTTTGGTCCACGTGCCCCATCATCCCACCGTCGGAGTGAAAAGCCTCATCGCGGCTCGACGGTCGCCTCGAGGAGCCGCCACCGTCCTTGGAACCCGTTCCGGACTACCGTGACAAACATGCCTAGCCGCTCGCTGACGTCCGGATAGCCGAGCGGGCTGTACGCGACAACGAACAGCCGATGCAATCGGATGTCGCGTCGATCGAGCGCCGGCAGCGCCCACGCTTTCGACGCGACGAGCGTCGCGTGCGGAACCGTGCGAACCCACCAACGCACAGCCTCGGCCGGATCGTCGAACTCAGGACGTGCGCTTGTTCCGGGCTCGAAGACGCGAAGGAACAGGTGCGGGTCGATGAGAGCAGCGGCCCTCGATGTGCGGAGCTCGATCGGGTAGATGCCGCGCAGAGCCGGAGTCTGGAGCCTGCCCCGCCAAACGTCACCCACGTGAACGAGCGAAAGCCATGGAAGCGGCGCTCCGTTTGCATGCGTCGCGCCCCCGAGCCGCACCTGGAGCGAGCGGGAAGCGAGGCCGGAGATCGTGATCGTCGACCGCTCGTGCAGCTTTACGACCGCCGGTTGAACCGCAACGCGCAATGCGGCAGTAGGCCCGATGTCAACCGAATGGCCTGCCGCAGGAGTTGGCGCCCGAGTGAACACCGCGACAAGGGCGACGGCAAAGAGAAGAACAAGAGTGCGCATGGAACTTCCTTTCAGGACGATCTCTCGGGAGATGCACGAGATCGCCCGATCGAAGCACCCGCTGTCGCTCGCTTCTTCGGGGATCGCCCTGGGATTGACGCCGGTCCAGGGAAAACCCTGAACCGACCGGCAGAACGGGTGTGCGACGATGCCGTTGTGCGAAAACGCGTGCTGATCGTCGACGATCACAAGCCATTCCGCGCCGTCGCACGTGAGCTGCTCGAGCGTGCGGGCTACATCGTCACCGGCGAGGCCGGCGATGCGGCGGAGGCTCTTGCCGCAATTGCCGCCGAGGCTCCTGACGTCGTGCTCCTCGACGTGCAACTGCCGGACCAGGACGGCTTCGCCGTTGCGACCGCGGTCGCCGCCTCCCAGGGACCTGCAGTCGTCCTCATTTCGTCACGGGAAGCAGACGCCTACGGACAACGAGTGGTTTCGTGTGGAGCTCGCGCCTTTATCCCCAAGTCGAAGCTCTCCGCCGCCACCTTCGCCGCGGCGCTCGAGTGACGTCGGCCGATCCCGTAGCCGCGACTCAACCGACGCGAGACCTGCTGCGCGACCCCGTGCTCGTTGCTCCCCTCATCGTGGCTGCAGGGCTCGCCGTCGGTGCACTGGGCATTGACACGCACATATCCGAGACGCGGATCGCTGTAGACATGGGAGTTGCCTGGGCTCTGGCCGCAGCGGCCCTCCTCACCCTGGGACGGCCGCGGCGGCGGCGAGCGACGTGGCTGCTCGCCGCGGCCGCGTTTGCCCTTCTCGGCGCCGACCTCGAGTGGGCGGACACGCACGCGTGGTGGACACTCGGACTGGTCGTCGAGCAACTCTGGATCGCGGTCCTGGCCGTCTTGCTGCTCGCCCTGCCGGAAGGGCGGCGCAGTTCACCGGTCACGCGATGGGCCATCGCCGGGGCCTTCACGGTGACGCTCGCAGGGCAGGTCGCCGGGGCACTGGTGGAGCCGGACGTGCGCGACCTGCTGGCGGTCGCACCCCACGCGGGCGCCGCCCACGCAATCGACCGAGCGCAGGAGTTCGCTGGAGTCGCGGTCGCGCTCGTGGTGCTGGTGCTGCTCCTCCGGCGGCTACGAGAGCTGCGCGGAGCGGCACGTCGCTCTGAGGGACCTCCGCTGGCTGGGGCCGCCGTCGCGCTTACGGTCGGCGTTGTCTGGCTTGGTCTGGTGATCGCAAGCGATGGGAGCAGACCTAGGATCGAGACAATCGCGAGAGCGATCGTCGTCTTACTCCCGATCGGCGTGGTCGTGGGGATCCTCTGGTCGCGTCTACGTCGCCCCGAAGCATCGGAGCTCGTCGTCGAGTTGCAGGCGCAAACGCCGGCGACCATGGGCGAGCGCCTCGCGGGGGCGCTTGGAGACCCGACGCTGGAGATTGCGTATCGGCTCGCCGACGGGCACTACGTCGATGCCTCGGGTCGAGCTGTCGAGCTGCCAAGCGACCCCGGCCGCGCCGTCACCGCTATCACGGTGGACGGCAAGGAGGTGGCCGTGCTCGTTCACGATCCCGCGTTGCTCGACGAACCGGCACTCGTCGAGTCCGTCCGCGCGACTGCCGCCCTCGTGCTCGAAATCGAGCGACTCGCCGCAGAGGTACGTTCACAGCTGGCCGAGGTTCGGGCGTCACGCGAGCGCATCGTGTCTGCCGCCGACGCCGAACGTCGCCGGATCGAGCGCAACTTGCACGATGGCGCACAGCAGCGGCTGGTGACCTTGTCGGTCGCGCTCGGGCTCGAAGCGTCCCGGGTCGACTCGGTTGCGACGACGGAGATTCTCTGTCGCGCGCAAGACGAGGTAGAGCAGGCAATCACCGAGCTCCGCCACCTCGCCCGCGGAATTCATCCGACTCTCCTCCGAGACGAAGGGCTCCAGATTGCCGTTGAAGCGCTGGCACGACGCTCGTCGATACCGGTGACTGTCCACGGCGCCGTACACGATCGACTGCCGGATTCGATCGAGCTCGCCGCCTACTTCGTCGTCTCGGAGGCGCTCACCAACGTGACGAAGCATGCGTCGCCGACCGAGGCATCGGTGACGCTCGTTCGGGAATCGGGAGTGCTTCGGGTCACCATTACCGACGACGGAGTCGGGGGAGCCCAGATCGCCACTGGGTCAGGGCTGGCCGGCCTGCGCGATCGACTAGATGCGCTGGACGCGACGCTCGCAATCGACAGCCGGCCGACGCAAGGCACAACGGTCCGCGCAGAGCTCCCATGCGAGTAGTGATCGCCGACGATGCACCGCTCATTCGCGAAGGTGTCACGCGTCTGCTCACCGAAAACGCCGTCGACGTAGTCGCCCAAGTCGGCGACGCCGACGCGCTGCTCGCATGTGTCCGCGACCTCCGCCCCGACGTCGCGATCGTCGACGTTCGAATGCCGCCGACGCACACCGACGAAGGGCTACGGGCCGTGCAGGAGATCCGCTCGCACTATCCCGGGACGGCCGTGCTCGTCCTCTCGCAACACCTCGAGCCGGCGTACGCGCTACGTCTCATCGACCAACAACCGGAACGGGCCGGCTACCTGATGAAGGAACGGGTGGGACGAGTCGAGGAGTTGCTCGACGCGTTGGAACGGGTCGCTGCGGGCGGATGCGTCGTGGACCGGGCAATCGTGGAAGAGCTCCTCGCGCGACGCCGCCAAGGGAGCCCGCTCGACACGCTCACGCCGCGCGAGCGCGAGATCCTCGCCTTGATCGCCGAGGGCCGCTCGAACCGAGGGATCAGCCGGATTCTCTGGCTAAGCCCGAAAACGGTCGAGACGCATATCAGGGGCGCCTTCATGAAGCTCGGACTCGCGGAGGCGCCCGAGGACAACCGGCGCGTGCTCGCCGTTCTCGCCTACCTCGGGCGCTGAGACGATCCGCGCAAGTCCGGCCGCGCTTTCGCGCGAGCATGAGTAGCGGCAAGCCGGTTGTGACGCTTGCTACGCAGTACCTAAAGGGGGTAGACAGGGCCGGCCTCGTCAGTACGATCCGACGCTCAAGAACAGGCCCAGGGCTGCCCCTCCTTTTTTGCGGCCCGTTGTTCACCCTCTCCCGTGCCGACCTCTCTCCGCAGCCGCCTGCTGACGTGCGCATTTGCCGCGACGGTGTTCTGCTGCACCGTTGCCGGTCTGTACGACGCGGGCGCGGCGGCCGCGCAACATGCACGTTGGCGGGACGTTGACAAGCGGATGACTCGAACTCTCGGCGATCGCGCAGCCGCAATTGCCGTCAAAGAGGTCGGAGTGCCGTATCGCTGGGGAGGCTCCTCGCCCGCGAGCGGCTTTGACTGCTCGGGGCTCGTCTACTGGACATACGGCCGGCTCGGCATCGCACTACCGCACAGTTCCTACGCATTGTTCGACACGGGACGGCGCGTTGCACGTTCGCGGATGCGGCCCGGCGACGTGCTCATCTTCTCCGGCCTCGGTCACGTCGGCATCTACATCGGGCGCGGGCGAATGGTGCATGCGCCTCACTCGGGCACCGTAGTGCAGGTCGTGCGGTTGGGAAGCTCGTCGTATGGAGCCCGGATCGTCGGCATCCGGCGCTTCCGCAAGCGCTGACGCACTCGTCTCTCACTGCGACTGAAGCGTGCCGTGAGTGCGCCGAAACGCTGACGTACCCTTTCGCTCGCCTCCGCTCCGATCTATGACGGAAGGCCACTGGCCTTTCAACCGATCGGAGTGCGCATGTCAAGAGTCCTGCTGGTCGTCATCCTCGGAGTACTGCTCCTCCTTCCTGCCGCGGCCGATGCTGCCGGGTCCAGCGATGTCGTCATCAGCCAGATTTACGGCGGCGGCGGAAACGCGGGCGCCACATTTCGGAACGATTACGTCGAGCTCTTCAACACCGGATCAGCCACCATCGACCTGACGGGCTGGACAGTGCAGTACGCCACGGCCGCTGGAGCGACGTGGCAGGCGACCGCGCTCGCCGGAACCATCGCGCCGGGCCGCTCCTATTTGGTCCAGCTTGCATCGAACGCCGACGTCGGCGCCGCTCTTCCGACTGCGGACGCGACCGGGACGAGCAACCTCGGCGCGGCGAGCGGGAAGATTGCGCTCGTTCCCGGCGCGGCCCCGCTCACGTGTGGCGCCTCGGCCGGGAGTTGCTCGGGGCTGGTCGAGGATCTCGTCGGCTACGGCGACGCGAGCGATTTCGAGGGCTCCGGTTCCGCCGCGGCACTTTCCAATACGACAGCCGCGGTTCGTGCGAACAGCGGTTGCACCGACACGAACGACAACACGGCCGACTTCACGGCGGCCACGCCTGCGCCCCGGAACTCAGCTTCCCCCGCGCACCTGTGTGGGAGCGTGCCTTCCTCCGGGCCCAACGGTTCCGTGGACGTCGATCTAAACGTGGCTTCCGTCCTCAGCGTGTCGCTCGACCATCCGTCGCTCAGCTTCGGAACGTTCACGTCCGGCGACCGGCCGGCGCCGCTCCCCGAGCGGGTCACAGTGTCGAGCAACAACGCTGCCGGCTATTCGCTCGCGGTCGCTCGAACGACCTTCGCCCCGACCGACCTTCCGCTCGCGCTGTCGGCGACCGCACCGACCGGCGGAACGCTGGGAGGCGGCCTCGGCGGCGGCGCACTCGTTCCGATCCCGGTCGCCCCGGCGACGGGGTTGACCGTGGGAACGAAGTCCGCAGCGAGTGCAGCGGGCGGAGATGTCTGGGCGACGAACATCGGCTTCTCTGCTCCGTTGCCGCTCGTCGCGACCGGCCGCTACTCAGCCACCGTGACGTTCACGGCGGTCGCTCGTTGAACAGAGGCCTTGGGCTTGCCTTCTTCGCCGGCCTTTTGCTGACCGCCTCCGCCGCGGAGGCGGTCAGCGCCGATCGGCCTCGCGTCGCGCTCTCCGTCACGCCCGCACGACTCGCACTCGCCGCACCCGGGTCGAGGCGGATCAACGTGCGGAACGACGGCGCAGAGCGCGTCGTGGTCGACGTTCTTCGGCGAGCGACCGCCACGAGGTGGCTCCAGATCTCACCGGAACGTTTGCTCCTCGGCCCGGGGAGAAGCGCAGTCTTGACGGTCCGCGCCAAGGCGGGACAAGACGCCGAACCGGGTGACCATCAAGTACTGGTCCTACTGACGACGAGCCCCCAGCACGGCAGCCGCGTCGCTCTTCGACTCAGGCTTGGGGTCCGCGTCAGTGTGCGGATGCCGGGAACGATCGTTCGCCGTCTCGCGCTGGGCGGTATTCGCGTCCACCGGAGACGCGGCTTGCGGTTCATCGTTGTCCCGGTCGTCAACCGCGGCAACGTCACCGTGCAACTCCGCGGGCACGTAGCAGCATCGTTGTTTCGCCACGGCGATCGTGTCGCGCGGCTACACCTCGCTGCTCGACCTGCGTCGCTGGCTCCCGGCGCGCGGGCGCTCCTCGCGCTCCGCTACGCCGGTCGCGTGCGAGGTCATGCCATCGCCGTTGTGCAGATCCGGATGGCCCCTGGTGTTCGCCTTGTGGCGCGCCGCTATCGACTCCGGCTGTGATCGAGCGGGATCTAAACTCGCAACGTGGACACACGAGAGGCTGCGCGGCGCTGGGCGGAGACGTGGGAACGCGGCTGGCACGAGCACGACGCCGACGCCATCGCGGCTCTCTACGCCGAGGGAGTGTACTGGCAGCAGCATCCGTTTCGCGAGCCTGAGCCCGGCTACCTCACTCGCGTGTTCGACGAGGAGGAGTCAGCGGAGTGCGAATTCGGAGCGCCGATCGTGGACGGCGATCGGGCCGCCGTGCCGTGGAACGGCCAGACCACGCTCACCGACGGTCGGACCGAGGACCTCTTCGGCGTTTCGCTCCTGCGCTTCGACCCAGAAGGGCTCGTGGTCGACCAGCGCGACATCTGGGTCGGCCGTTAATTGCCGTCCGTCCCGGCGACAGCCCGACGGATCACGACCCGGTACCACTCGTCGAACCTAGGATGTTCCTCCGGCGGCAGGGCATCCCGCTGCCGCGCCCACGCGAACGCGTGCGCGAACTTGCCGACACGCATCGCGAGGGCGAACGTCTCGTCGTGACCGCTGCCCCACGGCTCGAGATACGCGTCGCGCAGTCTCGCGAACCACGGGTCGGGCGGCAGCAACTTGTTGATCTCCTCGAGAAAGCGGAACGTGACGACGAGCGAGAAGAATGGATGCGCGACCGACGAGTCGCCCCAGTCGAGGATCCGCAACTGCTCACCCTGTGAGTACACGTTCGCGTGGTGGAGGTCGTCGTGCTGAATCGTCTCGGGCACGTCGCGTGCGGCGAGCTCGGTGCAGAGCTTCGCGAAGCGGGGAGCAAACTCGCGCAGCCGCTGGATCTCGGCCTGCTCTAGGGGCAGCTCGCCGTGGAGAAAACGCTCGTAACGTGCGGGCAGCGTTGGAACGCGCAGGTCCGGGACGCCGTGTGCGAGCTGCTCGTGCGCGTGCGCAACTTCCCCGCGCTGGAGCTCGGAGCACAGCGGCATCACGGCGAGCCATGTTTCCGGCTGGTTGCCGAAGACGCGGATCGGTGTGCCCGCGTCGGCAAGAAGGAGCCACGCCCGCTCCTCGTCGTGCCCCAGCACCCCCGGGAGCCGGTCGGGCCAGCGTGCGAAGAGCTCGGCAGTGAGGCGCGGCTCGAACGCCTGGACAGGAGCGCACGCCTTGAACCAGGCGACACCGTCGGCGAGTGGCACGCGCAGGACCGTCGACCAAGGTCGCTCGTGCGCCGTCTCGATCGCGCCAACCGGATCGACGTGCGCGCGGATCCATTCTTCGGCTGCGGAGCGATCCGCGTCTCCGACCTGAGTGAGCCGAACGCTCATCCCGCCAGTAATACAGAAGCGGGCGAGCTAACCGCCGCGCCGGGCAGACTGTCGCTCGGATTCGCTACGCCCTCGTCATCCGCAACAAGTAGTCATCCGGTCGCGTCGGCACCGCCGACGAGCACTCGCACGATCTCGAGGCTGTCGTCGACAACGACGACGTCTGCGAGCGATCCAGGCCTGAGGGTGCCGAGCTCCGGCCGGCCCGCGATGCGCGCCGGCACCTCGCTGGCAGCGGACAGTGCGGCTTCGATCGGCGCGCCGAGCTGCACGAGGTTCCGCACCGCCTCGATCATGGGCACGGTGCTCCCGGCGAGAACTCGCTCGGCGCTGCGGGCGACGCCGTTCTCGACCTCGAAGTCCACGCCGGCGATCGTGTAGCTGCCGTCGCCGGCTCCTGCTGCGGCGGTCGCGTCGGTGACGAGGGCGACCCTGCCGGCGGCGGCCTGCCACACGAGCCGCGCAGTGTCGTCGGCAAGGTGTACGCCGTCGAGGATCACCTGGACCACGACATCGCCCGAGACGAGAGCTGCACCAGCGAGGCCCGGCTCACGCGCCGCGAACGGGCGCATCGCGTTGAAGATGTGCGTGACCGTCTTGGCGCCGCGTGAGAACGCATCTCGTGCCTCTGCCGCAGTGGCGTTCGAGTGCCCGCACGAGACCGTTATGCCGCGCTGCCTCAGGAGCTCCATCAGCTCGTAGGCACCGGGGAGCTCAGGCGCCAGCGTCACGTGGCTCACGGGCCCGGCAGCCAGCAACCGTTCCAGGAGCCGACAGTCGGGATCGCGCCGCGCTTCGGCAGGATGCGTGCCGAGCCGCTCGCCCGAGATGAACGGTCCCTCGAGATGCGCACCGATGATGCGCGGCACGGAACCGTTCTGCGGCACCTCCTGTAGCGCAGCGGTGAGCTCGTCTTCCGGCGAAGTGATGAACGTCGGCTGGTAGGCGGTGACGCCTCCCTGGAGCAAGGCCTCGCCTGCACCGCGATAGCCCGACGTGTCGGCCGAGAAGAAGTCCACCCCGGCAAAGCCGTTGACCTGCAGGTCGACGAAACCGGGAGCGGCAACGCCACTCCCGTTGGCGGAGCTCAAGCCGACGCCGGCTATGCGGCCGTCGGCCACCTCGACGTCGCCCGGCAACAGGCTCCCGTCGACGAGCGCTGCCCCGACTCCGAGTCGCACGGCTACCCGGCGACCGGCGTCGCGACCGGCACGTCGACTCTGGAGATGGCTGCCCCGGTCTCCAGATCGAAGAAATGGAGGAGACGGGGATCGATCGCCACCTCGACCGCTTCGCCCGGCGCGAGAAGCAGATGCCGGTCGAAGCGGCCGAGGAGCGTCACCGACCGCTCTGAGTCGTCGACGCCCAGGGAGGGACCTGGGAGCTGGGCGGCGGTGTCGACGAGGTCCGAACGCTCGAGCGGTGCTGCGGCGATCTCGATGTGGACCAGCTGCTCCGAGCCGAGAGACTCGACGAGCAGAATCCGGCCACGTAGCCGGGTGCCGTCCCAGCCCGCAGCCTCGCGGACGTCTTCGGGACGGATACCGACAGCGACCCGCCTGCCGGCGTAGTTCGCGAGCGACGGACGCTCCGCGACGAGATCGGACGGAAGCTCGAGGTCCGTGTCACCGATTCGGCAGACGAGCTTCCCGTCGTCCGATTCAAGGCCGGCTTCGAAGAGGTTCATCGCCGGCGAACCGACGAAGCTCGCAACGAAGAGATTGACCGGCGCATCGTAGAGTCGCTGCGGCGTGTCGACCTGCTGCAGCCTGCCGTCGCGCATCACGGCGACCCGGTTGCCCATGGTCATCGCCTCGACCTGGTCGTGTGTGACGTAGACGGTGGTCACCTTGAGCGCCTGTTGAATGCGTGCGATCTCCGCCCGCATCTGCACGCGCAGCTTTGCGTCCAGGTTCGAGAGCGGCTCGTCCATCAGGAACGCCTTCGGCTCGCGGACGATCGCCCGACCCATCGCGACGCGCTGCCGCTGCCCGCCGGACAGCTGGGCGGGCCGGCGCTGCAACATGTCACCGAGGCCGAGCACCCGCGCGATCTCCTCCACGCGGCGCTTCTGCTCCTCCTTCGGCACCTTCCGCATGCGGAGCCCGAACGCCAGGTTGTCGTAGACGGTCTTGTGTGGATAGAGCGCGTAGGTCTGGAAGACCATCGCGATGTCGCGATCGCGCGGGGCGAGGTCGTTCACGACCTTGCCGCCGATCCGGATCTCGCCCGAGCTGATCTCCTCGAGCCCGGCGATCATGCGCAGAGCTGTCGTCTTGCCGCATCCGGACGGGCCGACGAGCACGACGAACTCGCCTTCTGCGACCTCGAGGTTGAGGTCACGGACCGCGATCACGTCGCCGCTGTAGACCTTGGAGAGGTGGACGAGCTCGATCTGGGCCATTACCCGCGCACCGCCCCGGAAGTGAGCCCGAATGCGATCCGCCGCTGCACGAGCAGGAAGAACACGACCACCGGGATGGCGCAGAGCGTCGCACCCGCCATCAGCGGGCCCCAGTCTGTTCCGCGCAGCGTCGTGAACGAGGCGAGCCAGACCATCAGCGTCTGCTTCTGCGGTGTGTGGAGGAACACGTAGGCAATGATGAACTCGTTCCAGGCCTGAATGAAGGCGAAGATCGACGTTGCGACGAGACCGGGGCCGACGAGGGGCAGGAGAATCCGCACGAATGCGCCGAAGCGGGTCGCGCCGTCCACCATCGCGGCCTCCTCGAGATCCTTGGGAATGCCAAGCAGGAAGCCGCGCATCGTCCAGACCGTGAACGGGAGGACGAACGTCAGGTACATCGCGATCACGCCCGTCAACTTGTCAACCTGGTGCAGGCGCGACATGAGGATGTAGAGCGGGATGATCAGAGCGGCGAGCGGCACCATTTGCACGCCGAGGATCAGGACGATGAACCCTTTCCGCCCGTAGAAACGGAACTTCGCAAGCGCGAGCGCCGCGAGGAACGCGAGCGTGACCGACAGCGCAACCACAACGGTGACGACGATCACGCTGTTCTTCACCGCATCCCAGAAGAACGGCTGGTTGATGGCATCCCGGAAATTCGACAGCGTCGGACTCGTCGGAATCCACTGCGGCGTGTAGCTGAGGATCTTCTGTCCCGGCTTGAACGCCGTCGCGACCATCCAGTAGACGGGAAAGACCATCACGACGAGCACGATCACGCCGAGCACGTTCCAGCCCAGCTTGTGGAGGCGACGGCGCCCGCTGATGCGCGGCGCAACCGGCAGGATCGGGGTGGGTGCGATCTGGGTGCCGGAGGTCACCGGATCTCCCCCGCTCGCAGCATCTGCCGGAGGTAAACGAGCGTCGCGCCGAACATGAAGAGCACCATCACGACCGCGATCGCAGCGCCGAGCCCGTACTCGCTGATCTGGAAGGACTGGTGGAAGGCGTAGATCGCCATCGTGTAGTAGTCGCTCGTCGGCCGGCCGTCGAGCATCACCCAGATCTGCTGGAAGACCTGGAAGTCCCAGATGATCGACAGGCTCGTGAGGATCACGAAGATCGGCATCAGCAGCGGCATCGTCACCTCGCGAAAGATCCGCCAGGGACGGGCACCGTCGATCGCGGCTGCCTCGAGCAGCTCCTGAGGCACCTGGGCAAGCGCTGCGTAGATCGTGATGGTGATGAACGGGATCGCGCCCCAGACGATCAGCGCCGTAATCACGCCGAAGCCAGTCCACGGATTCGCGAACCAATCGTGCCGGACGAAGTTCCCGACGTGAAGGTGCTGCAGTGACCAGTTCGCGACGCCGAACTCGTAGTCGACCATCCAGCGCCAGATGTCCACAGCAACGATGACCGGTATCGACCACACGAGGACGAGCCCGGTCGTAAGCGCGATGCGCAGCCACCGAGATACCTGAAGCAGGAGCAACGCGATCCCCGTCCCGAGCACCATCGTCAGCGTGACGTTGACGACGGTGAAGAGCGCGGTGCGAAGCAGGACGCGCCAGAACTCCGAGTCGTGGAAGATCTGTGCGTAGTTCGCCGTGCCGACCCACTTGCCCTGATGGCGGATCAGTTCGAAAAGGCCGTACTTCTCGAACGACATCCTCACGAGGAGGTACATCGGGTACCCGAGGATGACGCCGATCGCCACCGCCGCGGGGGCGAGGAGGGCGTAGGGCGCCGCGGCGTGCCCGAGGCGCTGCCGTGTCAGGCGTCGCCGCCGCCGAGAGGCGAGTGCGAACTCGCTCTCGGCGACGGACGACAGGGCTGCTCCTTCGGGCGCGAGGCGACTCACGCGCCTGTGTTCAGGATCCTCGTGATCTGACTACTTGCACTGGTTGCTGCTGCCTTCACTGACGCCCGGCCGGTGAAGATCTTGACGAGCATGTTCTGGAGCACGTTCGCATTCTCCACGTTCGCCCAGTTCGGGCTCGTGGGAACGAACCAGCTCTCCTTCGCCGCGCGGGCGAACGGAGCCAGCTTCGGGTTCGACGCGTTGAAGGCGAGGAGCTTCGTCGTGTTGGCGATGTTGCCCGCCTTGGCGATCTCGCTCTCCGAGGCGGTGCTCGTGAACGCCTTGATCCAGTCGACGGCGAGGCTCTGATTCTTCGTCGTCACCGGGACGGCGAGATCGGAACCACCGAGGAACGTGGGCATGAACTTGCCCGGGGTGTGGCTCGGCATCGGATAGGCCCCGACCACCGGCTCGAGCGCCGGGTTGCCGAGCTTCGCGTCAAGCGCGTACGGCCACTCCCACCCGTTGCCGACGAATGATCCGACCTTGCCCTTTGAGAAGACGAGCGCCTGCTGCGGGTTCGCCTCGTCGGTCGTCTTGCTCGCCCGGCTCAGCGACTTCGCGATCGACGCGACCTGGTTCAACGCCGCGAGTGCCCTCGGGGAGTTCAGCGTCCCCTTCCACTTGCTGCCCGAGCGAACCGCGATCTTCCCGCCGTAGTCGTAGACGAAGGACATCGCGTAGTACCAGTACTTACCGGGGAAGTAGACAGCCGAGTAGCCGCTGTCCTTCCCATACTTCTTCATCAGCTTCTTCCCGTCGGCCACGAACTGCGCGAGGCTCTTGGGGGTCGACTTGATGCCGGCGCCCTTGTACTGGTCCTTGCGGTAGATCACCGCGCGGGCACCTGCGTAGTACGGAACGCCGTAGAGCTTGCCGTTGTACTGGCTCGAGTTCTTGAGGCCCTGGAGCCAGGTCTTGTTGTTCGGAAATGCCGACTGCGTCAGCGTCTTGAAGGCGCCGGCCGCCATGTACTTCGTCATCTCCGTGTTGCCGAGCTCGATCACGTCGGGCGCGTCGCCACCGGCGAGCCCGGCGTCGAACTTCTGGAGATGGTTGCCCCACGTCTGGTACTGGACGTCGACGTCGACGTCCGGATGCTGGGCCTTGAAGTTCCTGTTGGCGAGGGCAACCGCCTCAGGCCAACCGTTCTGCGCGTCGTTCTGCAGCCAGACCACGATCTTGCCGGCCTGAGCCTTCGAAGTCCCGCCACTCGCGGTCGTTGCCGCAATGGCGAGCATGGCAGCGAGGACCGCCACCACGAGGAATCGAACTTTCATGTCGCCTCCCGGAGCATGGGGAGCCACGCTGGCTTCCCCGATTGGTTTAGACCACCAACCACGAGCGAGAGATTGGCACAGACCAATCATTGTGTCAAGAGGGTGAATTCCTCGCTTCGTGCCAGGAAGTGGTCTTGACCATGATGGGTCCCCTGTGCTTGCATGGGGGCGGATGAGCAAACAGGTCTTGACCAGACAGCGCGTGCTCGAGCTCATCGACCAGCTCCAGGTCGGAGAAGCGATCCCGCCAGAGCGGCGACTCAGCAGCGACCTCGGCATCTCGCGCCTGACTCTCCGCGCCGCGCTCGACGACCTGGTCCGCGACGGGTACCTCGAGCGGCGCCACGGCAGCGGCACTTTCGTCAGCGAGCCCAAGATCGCCCAGCAGCTGACCTTGACATCGTTCAGCGAGGACATGCGCCGTCGCGGCATGACGGCCGGCAGCCGGACGATCGAGCTGAAGGAAGCCCACGCCGGGGCAGCCGTGGGCCGCGCGCTGAAGCTTTCCCCGGATGACCGCGTCGTGCTCATCCGCCGCTTGCGACTCGCGGACGGCGAGCCGATGGCGCTCGAGACTCTGCACGTTCCCGCGGCGCTCGTGCCGGGACTGTCACGCGAAGCGTTGGAGAATGCATCGTTCTACGAGCTGCTCGAAAAGGAGTACGGCGTCGTGATCGAGAGCGGGATGCAGTCGATCGAGCCCACCGTGACGAACGAGGAGGAGTCGGAGCTCTTGGGTGTGCCTCTGCACTCCCCTGCTTTTCTCTTCGAGCGCACGTCGCGCACTGCGACCGGCGAGACCGTCGAGTTCGTGCGCTCGTTGTACCGCGGCGACCGCTACCGGCTCGTGGCCGAGCTTTCGCAGCGCCGCGACCGGCCGGTCGTCACGACCGCGCTCGTCGCAGACCCGGCATGACGCGCACGGGCGTCTCGTACTTCGGCGTCCGCATTGCCCGCCATGCACGACGCGATCTCGAGGACATCGCCGGGCGCGGGTACACGGCGGTGCTGCACACCTTCTCGGAGAACGACCTCGCGTACTACCGCGGGACGATGGCGGAGATCGTCGCGGCTTCGCACGAGCTCGGGCTCGAGGTGCAGATGTGCCCCTGGGGCGTCGGCCGCACGTTCGGTGGCGAGGCCGAGAGCCGCTGGGTGACCTTTCACCCGGACGCCTGCCAGGTGCTCGACGACGGACGCCGCGTCGCGACCGGATGCCTCAACAACCCGGTGTACCGCGCGTTCTGCAAGGAGTGGGCCGACGCGGCCGTCGAGGCGGGAACCGACTACGTCTTCTGGGATGAGCCGCACTGGACGGTCCCCGAGCACGTCGGGGTCGACGATCCCGACCGCTGGGCCTGCTGCTGCGACGTCTGCCGAGGGCTCTCCGGATTGGATCTGGCCGCTGGCCTGACACCGGAAGTTCAGGCGTTCCGTGAAAGGTCCGTCGTGGAATTCCTCGGTGAGATGCTCGCCCATGTCGCAGATCGCGGTGCGAAGAACACCATCTGCCTGCTCCCGCTCACCGACGGGCCTCACGGTGTCAGCGACTGGGACGCGGTCGCGTCGCTACCTCACCTCTCCGTGCTGGCGACCGATCCCTACTGGAAGAACTTCGACGAGTCGGCCGAGTCCTTCGTCGGGCGCTTCGCGCGGCTGCTCGGCGAGACAGCCGCCCGTCACGAGGTCGACGCTCAGATGTGGTTGCCGAGCTTCGGGCTCACGCGCGAGGAGATACCGGAGTTGGAGTCGGCGATCGCTGCGACCCGTGCTGCCGGAATCGACGACGTCTGGACCTGGGGCTACGAAGCGTGCGGGCACATGACCAAGCTCGCGACGCCGGACGCGCCGCTCGTCTGGGAGGCGGTGACGAAGGCGCTGACCGGTGGAGTCCGAACGACCGAGCGACACCGTGTCGAACTGCACGACCTCGATCTCCGTCCGACGGCGGAGCTCGTGCGCCTGATCAACGACGAAGACCGCACAGTTGCGGGTGCGGTCGCGGGTGTCGCCGATGCGATCGGCGCGGCGATCGACGCGATCGTCGAGCGTCTCGACGCCGGCGGAAGGCTCGTCTACGTCGGCGCCGGGTCGTCGGGTCGCGCGGCCGAGGCCGACGCGGCCGAGTGCGGGCCGACCTTCTCGACGGACCAGGTCCTGGCGGTGACGAGCGCCGAGGAGGCCGCCGAAGACGACGGTGCAGCGGCCGTGGGCGAGCTCGTACGGCTGAGCGTCGGCCCACGCGACGTCGTGCTCGGGGTCAGCGCGAGCGGTCGTACGCCCTACACGCTCGCCGCGATCGAGCACGCCTCGAAGGCAGGCGCGCTCACGATCGGGCTCGCCTGCGTCCAGGGTTCCGAGCTCGCGCGACGAGCCGGACTGTCGATCGAGATCGAGGTCGGGCCGGAGGTGATCGCAGGGTCCACGCGGCTGAAGGCGGGAACCGCTCAGAAGCTGGTGCTGAACGCGATCTCGACGATCGCGATGGTGAAGCTGGGCAAGACCTTCGGGAATCTCATGGTCGACGTGCAGGCATCGAACGAGAAGCTGCGCGCGCGTGCAGAGCGGGCGGTCGCGATCGCGACAGCTGCTCCCGACAAGGAGGTCGCCGAGGCGATCGCCGCTGCAGACGGGGATACGAAGGTTGCGATCGTGTCGCTGCTCGCGGGTGTCGATGCCAAGACCGCACGGTCCCGACTGACCGCAGCGCGCGGCATCGTCCGCGAGGCGGTGTCCGATGTCGTGGGTTGAAGCGGAGCTGCGGGAGCAGCCGGCAGCGCTCCAGCGCTTCCTCGACGCGGAAGCGCTCAACGCACAGGAGATCACGCACCGCCTCCTACGAGCGGACGTCCGCTACCTCTTGATCGTCTCGCGCGGCAGCTCGAGCAACGTCGCGCGCTACATGCAGTACCTGTTCGGAACCGTCAACCGCCTGCCGGTCGCATTCGCGACACCGTCGTTGTACACGGTCTACGACGCGCCGCCGGAGCTCGGCCCCGCTGCCGTGATCGGCATCTCGCAGTCGGGCGCTTCTCCAGACGTGGTCGCAGTCATCGCCGATGCGCGCAAGCAGGGCCGGCCGACCCTTGCGATCACGAACGATCCGTCGTCGCCGCTCGCGCTCGCGGCGGATCACACGCTGCCGCTGCATGCCGGCGAAGAGCGCGCGGTTGCTGCGACGAAGACCTACCTGAACTCGATTGCAGCGGTGGCCTTGCTCTCGACGGCGGGAGACCCTCGCCGGCTGGACGAGCTGCTGGCAATGCCCGGCAAGGTCGCACAGCAGATCGAAGACTCGCTTGCCGGTTCGGAAAGGCTCGACCGATACCGCGACATGGAGGGCGGAAGCGTCGTGGCGCGTGGCGTCAACTACGGCGCGGCTTTCGAGATCGCGCTCAAGATCCGCGAGTTGTCAGGCGCTCAGTTCGAGGCGTTCTCCTCGGCCGATCTGCTCCACGGTCCGATCGCCGCGTTGAAAGCCGGTCGTCCGGCAATCGTGATCGCACCGTCGGGGCGGACGCTCAAGAGCATGCAGGTCGCGGTCGACAAGGTGCGAGAGCGCGGAGCCGAGGTGGTCGCCATCAGTGACGACGCCGAGTTCCTCGAGCAATCGGACACAGCCCTGCCGCTGGTCCCGGGAGTCTCGGAGTGGCTGAGCCCGCTCTTGACCGTCGTCCCCGGCCAGGTCGCGGCAGTTCGTCTCGCGACGCTTCGCCACGTCGACGTCGACAGCCCGGTCGGGCTGACGAAGATCACGCTGACGCGTTAGCTCTAGTTTCGAGACGCCCAGGGATCGACGTAGACGTCGTCGATCTGAGCCGTGCCGCTCAACGTCGTGAACTTGAGCTGTACGGACGAGACACCGAGCAGTCCGAGCAGCGAGTCGAGGTTGAGCACCGGCGGGCCTGCCTGCCAGGAAGAATCAGTCGAGACCCTCGAGACCTGAAAGACACCCAGCACCTGGCCCAGAAGGCCGCGCAGCACGACCTCCACCCGGACGGAGCCGTCGCTCGAGCCCTTGACGAAGTAGCGCATGACGGTCGACGTCGTGCCCATGCAGAGCTTCGGCGTGTAAGCCGTGCTACCGGCGGGAAGCGACAGCGAGCTGACGTCGCCGTGCGAATGCACGTAGAAAGACTCGTTGCCGGAGACGACCCGGGCGCCCGAAAGTGACCAGCCGGTCGCGCCGTTCTCGAGGCCGCCGTTCGTGCCGAAGGTGTAGTAGCGGTAGTCGCCGAACTGGGCAAACGGCTGCGACGTCGAGCCGCAGTCGTTGTTCAGGCCGAGCAGGGAACCGCCCGCGCTCGCCGTCGAAACGCTGAACGCCGCTGCGACCAGGATCACCAGAGTCGCCAAGACAAACTTCCAGCCGAGACGTGCCGCCACCTTCGCCCTCCCTTACCGCAGTAACCCCTTACGGGCCTACGCTCAGTCTCGCCAGCGGCCTACCGCTCGCATCACCCTCCCGGGGCATCTGAATCACTCGTTTCAGGGATCCTTGGCGGGACGCCCTCGCGCGCGTCAAGCAGTAACGCCGGAATGCCGATCTTGGCGGCATGGCGACTGCGGCCTCTTCCGTTGCGACCGAGCGCGCTCCGGCCGCTACGACCCTCGATCCGGACGTCGACAGGCACATCGGGGCCGTCCGCGAGAGCGAGGCCGAGCGGCCGAGCGGCAGGAGCCTCTATGCGGGCCTCTTCTTCGCGAGCGCCTTTCTCGCGACCGCAACTGCACTGGCCTTCTCGCTCTCGTCGTCTCGCTCGCCGGGTCTCGTCACGGTCGTCGGCCTGATCCTGGCGTATGCCGCCGCGTCGCACGCGCGCTTCGAGGTGGGCACCGGCCTCTCTCTGCCGACTGCCCTCGTGTTCGTCCCGATGCTCTTCCTGCTGCCGCTCGGGTACGTCCCGCTCGTAATCTGCGCCGGACTTCTCGTTGGCGCTGCCACCGACCTGCTCAGGCGAGGCCTGCCACTGGAGAAGGTGTTGCTCGTTCCGTTGAACTCGTGGTACTCGATCGGCCCGGTCATCGTGCTCGCCGCCGCCGGGGAAGCCAGACCCGGCCTCGACCACTGGCCCGTCTACATCGCGGCGTTGGGAGCCCAGTTTGCGGCGGACTACTTCATCCAGGCGCCGTATCAGCGCTTCGTCAACGATGTCCCGTTTCCGCTCGCCGCGCGTTTCATGTCATCGGCATTCGTCGTCGACGTCGCACTCGCGCCGATCGGCCTCCTGGTCGCTTTCGTCGCCGTCGACCATCCGGTGGCTCTGACCTTCGTTCTGCCGCTGATCGGACTGTTGGTGATCTTCGCGCGCGAGCGGCAGGTTCGGATCGACCACGCGCTCGAGTTGAGCCATGCCTACCGGGGAACTGCACTCCTCCTCGGCGACGTCGTGGAGGCCGACGACGCGTACACAGGCAGCCACAGCCGCGATGTCGTGACGCTCGTCCTCGAGGTTTCCGACCGGCTGCAGCTCAATGCGCGCGACCGGCGCGACGCGGAGTTCGCGGCGCTGTTGCACGACATCGGCAAGATTCGCGTCCCTGCGGAGATCATCAACAAGCCGGGGAAGCTCGACGATCACGAGTGGGCTGTGATGAAGCAGCATACGATCGAAGGAGAGCGCCTGCTCTCACAGGTCGGTGGGCTGCTCGGCAACATCGGACACATCGTGCGGTCGTGCCACGAAGACTGGGACGGGACCGGCTATCCGGACGGAACCGCGCGAGACGACATTCCTCTGGTCGCACGGATCGTGCGCGTGTGTGACGCATTCAGCGCGATGACGACGGACCGCGCGTACAGGAAGGCGCGGAGCGCACATGAGGCAGTCGCAGAGCTGCGCCGGTGCGCGGGGACGGACTTCGATCCAGCGGTCGTCGAAGCACTGGCGGAGGCTGTCGTAGCCGGCAGCTGAGGTCTAGGCGTGCAGGTGCTGCTCGAGCCACTCGGCCGCGACACCGTACGCCTTCAGCTCGTTCGTTCGCTTGGTAAAGCCGTGGCCTTCGTCGTCGAACACGACGTACTCGACCTCTCGACCCAGTGACTTCAGCTTGTCCACCAGCTGGTCCGACTCGCCCTTGACGACGCGCGGATCGGTCGCTCCCTGGATCACGAGCAGCGGTGTCTGGACGTTGTCGACGTACGTGATCGGCGAGCGCTCCATCAGGAAGTCCGCCTCAGTCTCGGGGTCACCGACGAAGCGCGCGATGAACCGCTTCCACGTCGGAGGCACCGCCTTCGCGAACGTGACCAGGTTCGACGGGCCGAAGATGTCGACCGCAGCCGCCCAGTACTGCGGCAGGCGAGTCACGCACGTCAGCACGGCGAAGCCGCCGTACGAGCCGCCGTAGACGCCGATCCTGTCGGGCTCCACCCAGTCCTGCTCGCGCAGCCACTTGGCCGCGTGCTCCCAGTCCTGCATGTCGCCGCCGCCCCAGTCGCGCTGCACGAGCCGCTGGTACGACTTGCCGTAGCCGGTCGAGCCGCGGATGTTCGTCGCGAGCACGCCGATCCCGCGCGACAGCAGGTACTGGTAGAGCGGCTGGTAGACGGGGCGCTCCTGCGCCTCGGGGCCGCCGTGGATCGAGAGCACGACCGGCACCTTCCCGTCGACGTTCGGGCGGTAGAGCCACGCCGGCACGTCGCGGCCGTCGAACGTCGGATACGAGATGAGCTCGATGTCGACGAGGTCGTCCTCGCGCAGCCCGCCGAGGCGGCTGTCGGTCACCGGCCACGTGCGTCCAGTCGCCGTCTCGACAACCCACACCTCAGGCGGCCGCCGCGGAGTCGCGACGATCAGTGCAGCGTGCGA
>DATMZV010000209.1:0-13078 GCA_035573355.1 Gaiellaceae bacterium
GCCGTGACATCGCCGGCAACCTGAGGTCGCGAGACAGCGCGGCGAGGGATCTCGGTAACGGCGCGGCTTCGCTCCTGGCCGCGCTGCGGCAAGATCGAGGTGAGCGCCGGGAGCTTCTCCACGGGTGGAGCAGCCGGCCGACCGTCGCGCACCGCGGGCACAACTGCGAGCGAGGCCGTCGTGGCGACCGTCGCCGCGACCGCCGCGAGCTTGAGCGGCGCGGCCCCGCCCTTGACGAGCCACTGGAAAGCCTCGAAGACCACTGCGACGGCGCTCCGACCGCGACTCTGCGTTGCGCCGGTCTGCTCGAGCTGCTGCGCCACGGCGCGGCGCGCGCGAAAGAGCAGCGTCTCGACGGCCGCGACGCTGACGTCCAGCTCGGCCGCGATCTCCTCGTACGAATAGCCCTGGAACTCCCGCAGCAGCAGAGCTCTGCGCTGTCGCGCCGGGATCGTGCCCAGCGCCTGCGTCAACTCGCCGAGCGAAACACCGCTACCAGCACGCTCCGGTGATGCGATCACGTCCTGCAGCGAGTCGAGGTCGTGCGGTGCCTCGACGCGACCGCGCCGCTTCGCCGACTGGTGCCGGTTGTGGCAGACGTTCTGGGCGATCTTGAAGAGCCACGCCAGCTCGAACTCGGGGACGACCCCGCGTCCGAGCCCGCGTTGCGCATTGAGGAACGTCAGCTGCAGGGCGTCCTCTGCGTCCTCGCGTGAGCCGAGGCGACTCAGGCAGAAACCGAAGATGCGCGACGAGTGCCGCTCGTAGAGCAGAGCGGTTGTGTCACGCGGAGGCGCTTGGGCGTAGGCGGTGCTCACGCCCACTCACTTTGGAACAGTTTTGTGGCTCCTGCAAGAGGGGGTGCCGCGGGCACCTGCGACATGAGGCGCCCGCGGCTGGGGGGAGGATCAGTTGAGCAGGGCTGACGGGCGCGCAAGGTAGAACCCCTGGCCGTAGTTCACGCCGAGCGCCCGCAGCAAGGTGAGGTCTTCGTCGCTCGAGATTCCCTCGGCGACGATTCTCGCTCCGACTCCGCCGGCGAAGCCGACGAGCGACGTGGCGAGCGCCCGCCGGGCCGGATCGCGCGAGATCTCCTGCGTCAGACTCAAGTCGAGCTTCACGATGTCGGGCGCAAGGCGAAGGATGTGTCGAAGGTTCGCAAAGCCGGCGCCGACGTCGTCGATCGCGAGTTGCGCGCCACGTTCCCGCAACGGGGCAAGTGCCGCCGCCAGCGCGTCGTAGTCGTCGACCTGCGCGTGCTCGGTGATCTCGATCACGATGCGTTCGGCGACTCCGAGCAAGAGCTCACAGAAGCGTGGGTCGAGAGCCGTCGCCGGTGACACGTTGAGCGCGAGCGCGACGCCCTCCGGGAACTCGTCGATGCGTTGCAGCGCCGACCGGATCGCGACGAGCTCCAGCTCGGCGCCGAGCCCAACCTCGTTCGCCTCGGCGAACCACACCGACGGGGAACGCATGGGCTCGGTCCAGAAGCGGGCGAGCGCTTCGAGCGAGACGATGCTGCAGTCGAGGAGGTCGAAGACCGGCTGGAACTCGACGTCGACGCTGTCACGCTCGAGGATCGAGTGGATTCGTGACCACTCGAGCCGGCGCTTCTCGGTCTCCAGCTGATCGCGGTCGAGCTGATCCGCCACGATCTCCGCCAGGACGCGGAGGAAGCGGACGTCGCGCCCGTTCAGCGAGGGCTCTGCCGAGCGGCTGAGGCAGCAGAGTGTCCCATAGAGCGTGCCGTCCCAGAGGCGAATCGGTACGCCGACGTATGCGCCGATCCCTGCTTCACGGGTGAGCGGCAAATCCGCGGTGCGATCGTCCGCGGCGGCGTCGTTTACGAGGTGAGGGATCTCTCCCTTCGTCATCGGCCCGCAATACGTCTGATTCACGGGTAGACGCAACCCGACGTCCAGGTCGAACCATTCGTGCTCGCCGTCGACAGCCTGAACGACGAAGTCACCGTCGAACGCGGCCATGACCGCGACATCCATGTCGAGCGCGGCTCGCGCGAGCGACAGGATCCGCTCGATCGACTCGGTCGATCCGTCGACGCTGAGACGCGCGAGCTCAGCCAGACCGTCGAGGCTGGGCCGCGGCTTGGTCGACGCGACCCCGCTCATGCTGTCCTCGCTTCGCGCGGGACGAGTTGGCTCACCGTTGCGCGGGGGAAGTCGAGGATCGCGTCGATCAGGCCGAGCGCGGGCGTGTCTTTCGTCAGTAGACGCTCGGCTCCGGCGGCCATGGCGTGCGCCCTGAGCTCGGGCGAACGTGCGGCGGTGACGACGACCACCCGCGAGCGCGGCGAGACACGCCGCACGTGTCTCGTCGCCTCGATGCCGTCCATGGTCGGCATGTGGACGTCCATGAGAATGACGTCCGGGTGGAGCGCTTGGGCCAGAGAGACCGCCTCGGTTCCACTGGCTGCGGAGCCGACGACCTGGATGCGGTCGTCGATTCCGAGTGTGAGCATCAGAGCTTCCGCGAAGAGCGCGTGGTCGTCGACGACGAGCACGCGGACGGGCTCACGGTCGTTCGCGGCGGTGGTGAATGTGCGTTGCATGTGCGGAGGAGAACGCGTTCTCTCCGCAAACTTGCGTCACCAAGCACAAGATCACTCGTTCGAGTGAGCGCCGCTCAGGTGCTGCGCTCGAACAGCGCCGCCTGGCCCTGGCCCACGCCGACGCAGAGCGTCGCGAGCCCGTATCGGCCGTCCCGGCGGCGCAGTTCGTGCAGGAGCGAGACAACGAGACGGGCGCCGCTCATTCCGAGCGGGTGTCCCATTGCGATCGCGCCGCCGTTCACGTTCACCTTCTCGTCGTCGAGGCCGAGCTCGCGGATGACGACGAGGCTCTGGGACGCGAACGCCTCGTTCAGCTCCACCAGGTCGAGGTCGCCGACGGCCAGGCCGGTGCGTTCCAACAGCTTGCGGACGGCCGGTACCGGCCCGATCCCCATCACGCGCGGATCGACGCCCGCAACCGCACTCCGGACGAACCGGCCGAGCGGCTCGATGCCCAGGGCTGCAGCCCTCTCTTCACTCGCGATCACGAGCGCGGCCGCTCCGTCGTTGACGCCGCTCGCGTTGCCGGCGGTGACCGAGCCGCCCTCGCGGAACACCGGTTTGAGGGCGGCGAGCTTCTCCGCGGTCGTGTCCGGACGCGGGTGCTCGTCCCGCGTCAGCCCATTCACAGGAACGAGCTCTTCGTCGAAGCGGCCCGACTCCGCGGCCGCGGCCCAGCGCTGCTGGGAGCGCAGTGCGAAAGCGTCCTGGTCCTCGCGCAACACGCCCCAGCGTTCGGCGACGTTCTCCCCGGTCTCACCCATCGACTCGAGCGGGAAGAGCTCGGCGAGCCGCGGGTTCGGGAAGCGCCATCCGAGCTGCGTGTCGTATTCGGTCGCGTCGTCACCGATGTCGGGCCTCGCGTGCACGAGCGGCGCGCGGCTCATCGACTCGACGCCGCCGGCGACGAAGAGGTCGCCGTCACCGGCCGCGATCGCGTGCGACGCCGCGATCACCGCGGACAGTCCCGAAGCGCAAAGACGATTCACGGTCACACCGGCGACGGTCTCCGGCAGGCCCGCAAGCAGGACCGCCATGCGCGCGACGTTGCGGTTGTCCTCGCCCGCCTGGTTGGCGGCGCCGAAATAGACGTCCTCGATCTCCGCCGGGTTCACTCCCGCGCGCGCAACCGCCTCGGCGATCACCGCGGCGGCGAGATCGTCGGGCCGGACGTCAGCCAGAGCACCGCCCCTGCGCCCGATCGGCGTGCGCACTCCGGAGAGGATGACGGCGCGGCTCACGATTCGACGAACTCGACACGCACGGGCTGTTCGTATGTGCCCGTCTCTTCTGCGCGCCGGAGCAACTCTTCGACTGCCTGCCGGCCCTCGTCGCCGTAATCGCAGGTGAGCTCGTTGACGTACATGGCGATGAACCGGTCCGCAGTATCGGGCGCGAGATCGCGGGCGAAGCCGAGCGCGTACGTCATCGCTTCCTGCCGGTTCGCCAGGCCAGTCCCGATGGATTCGCGGAGCACGGCCGACAGCTCCGGGAGGCGCGGGACGTCACGCCGCGCGACGTTGACGCCGAGCGGCAACGGCAGGCCGGTCTCGAGCAGCCACCACTCACCGAGATCGAGCACCTTGACGAGCCCTTCGTCCTCGTAGGTCAGCTGACCCTCGTGGATCAGCAGCCCCGCCGGGGCGCGTCCGGACTTGACCTCGTCGAGGATGCGGTCGAACGGCAACGCGCGGTGCGCGAACGGTCCGCCGAGCGCCATGCCGAGAACGAGAAACGCGGTCGTCAGGCGACCCGGCACCGCAACCTCCACGTCTCGCAACTCGTCGAGCGACAGCTCTCGCCGGGCGACGACGATCGGGCCGTAGCCGGAACCGATCGAAGCGCCGTGCGGCAGGAGCGCGTATGCGTCCTGCACGAGCGGGTAGGTCGCGAGCGACAACGCTGTCACTTCGAGCCTCCCGTCGAGCGCCCACTCGTTCAGCACCTGGATGTCCTCAGGGACGAACTCGAACTCGAAGCCCCGCGGATCGACACGGCCCGAGACGAGCGCCCAGGCCATGAACGCGTCGTCGGGATCTGCCGAATGACCGATGCGGATGCGCACGAGTAGGAGCCTAGACTGTGGAGTCATGGCTAAGCCGCCACTGACCGACGCGATCCAGGATTACCTGCGCGAGATCTACAAGCTCGGCCTCGACGGCGGCCGCGTGACGGTGACAGCGCTCGCAAAGCGCTTGGGCGTTTCACCTGCGTCTGCGAGCGCGATGGTCAAGAAGCTCGCCGCGCTCGACCTCGCAGAGCACCAGCCGTATCACGGGATCGAGCTGACCGCCGCAGGCGAGAAGGTCGCGCTGGAGGTGATCCGGCATCACCGCCTGCTCGAGCTCTACCTTGCGGAGACGCTCGGGGTGGACGTGGACAAGGTGCACAACGAGGCAGAGCGCCTCGAGCACGCACTGTCAGAGGAGCTGGAGGAGCGAATCGACCGGGCGCTCGGATTTCCGACGCACGATCCGCACGGCGACCCGATCCCGGACGCGAACCTCGAATGGCCTAGCGGCGGCCAAAAAACCAGCGCTCCAAAGGCTTCAGCAGCTCGTCGCGCGTGAACGGCTTCATTTTCTCGGGGTGTCCGTCGCTCTCCGAGACGCTCAGGTCATCCTCCAGGGCTTCGTTGGCCGCCTCGAGCGCGTCGTCGAGCTCGAAGCCCTCGAAGAGATAGTCGTTCTGGCGCGGCTCGTCACTCGAGCGTTGCGCCAGGTTGACGGCCCGGCCCACGGCCCACACCGCGCCTTGCTTGCGCTCGATCCAGATCACGATCGTCTCGGCGGCGCCGGCGTCGTCGACCCAGTGGACGACCCGCTCGGCGAAGCGGCCCTCCGTGGATTTCCGCCTCACGGTTGCAAGGATACAATCGTCTGAATGCAGCGACTCGCAATTCTGCTGCGCTCCCCCTTCTCGTTTCTCTTCGCCGGAACCAGTACCGAGGAGCGCGTTGCCGCGTACGTCATCCGCGAGCACGGCCGCGGGCGCGGCCTCGGCGAGATCCTCGAGGACCGCTACGTGCAGAACCGGCTCAGCCCGCAGCAGCGTCTGCGCATGCTCGACCGGCCCGAGTTGATCCAGGCGCTCGGCGACGAGACCGTCGAGGACACGCGCCGCGTTCTCGAAGCCTCGCGCAGCTAGAGCGCGAGCCCAACGCCACGTTCGCGCGCACGGTCGACTGCCGCGGCTGCGATCGCCACGTCCCACGCGGCGATTCCGTTCGACTTGAACACGACGATGTCGTCCTGCGACTGCCTTCCCGGGAGCTCACCCGACACGACCTCGTGAAGCTCGTGCACCTCGAGCCAGTCGAGCACACGGTGCTGAATCGGCTCGATCAGATCGGCGGACTCGATCCGCGCCTGCTCCTTCCAGTCGCAACAGACGAACGACGCGCGTTCGAGGACGACGTTGTCCAGCTCCCGTGAGGACGGCTTGTTTGCTCCTGCAGCGCAGACGAGCGCCCCGGGCCGAAGCCACTCTCCACGCAGAACGGGGTCACGCGAGCTCGTGATCGTGACGACGACGTCCTGCTCTGCGGCCTGGCGGTTGCTTTCCGCCGGCTCCACGCCGACGCGCTTGCAGAATGCCTCGAGGTTGCGCTCGGTCCGGCAGTAGGCAACGACCCGCTCGATCGTCGGCACCGCGGCGCGGATGCACGTGACCTGTGTCTCGGCCTGGGTGCCGCAACCGATCACCCCGAGCGAGGACGCACCCTCGCGCGCGAGATGCTTCGCAGCAACACCGCTGGCCGCACCCGTGCGCAGGCGTCCGAGGTGATCCGCCTCGATCAGCGCCACGAGCTCGGGACGGTCGGTCGCGAAGAGCGCGACGACGAATGCCGCTCCCTGAGCGGTCGCCCCGTACGCCTTCACACCCGCGTAGCCGAGCTCGAGGTCCGCTGCCGCCATGTCGGCCAGCCGCCCTTCCTGCAATTTGAGCCGGCGTCGTGGAGCGATCTCCACCGCGCCCGCCGCCATGCGGAGGAAGGAGCCCTCGACGGCATCGACGGCATCGACGGGAGTTAGCAACTCCTGTACGTCGCTCTCCGAGAGGAAGAACGTCACACGAGCTCGGTGCCGTCCCGCACGACGATCCTGCTGCCTTCGATGCGGACGACCGACTCCCAGGGAACGGCATCGGGAGTTTGCGCCCTCGGAGTGCCGATGCCGAAATGCTCGAGCCGGCCTCGCCGGCCGACGACGAGCTGGGTGACCTTCAGGCTCCCGCCACCCGAAATCGCGCGCATGTCGCGGCAGCGCCCGATCCGCCGCCCGGACTCGGTCTCGACCATGCGGCCGACCATAGAGGAGTACGTCCTCAATGGTCCGACCCGGGAATCTTCTCGATGTACGGTCTCAGACGATCGTCGCCCCGGCCGAGCCCGAGCTCTTCGGCGCGCCTGCCGAGCTTGACGTGCGAGCGGATCTCTGCAACCTCGCTCCACGGGACGCGAACTCGGCCGCCGCCACCCAACCAGGCGGCGATCCGTCCGAGCACCCCGGCTCGGCCGCGCCAGACCCCGGGACCGCAGAGAATCGCGACCACTTCGAGCTCCTCGCCTGGGCCGCCCTCGAGCGCGAGATCGTCGACCTTGCCGCAACGCCTGCCCTCCGAATCGAGCAGCTGATGATCGAAGACGTTGAGCCCGAGGTCGACCGAGTCGGTCAATTCTGACCCACGTTCGTGAGGATCATCAGCGGCACGGCCGTGAGCGCGATCAGCATGATCACGACCAAGTACACCAGGCCGAGGACGTTCCCGAGGCGGCCGTTCGTGTACTCGCGCATGTACGCGCGATCGTTCGCGACGAGAAAGATGGGGATGTAGGTCAACGGTAGGGCCACCGCCGAGAAGATCACTGCGTACTCCGTCAGTTGCACCGGATCGACGCCGGTCATGACGGCACCGAGCGCAAGGACGAGCAGCACGATCCACGTCGCTGTGAAGCGAGGCGCGCCGCGCGGATGACGGTAGCGGCCCCATTCCCACCCGAGGAACTGCGCCAGGTTGTAGGCGCCGGAGAAGAGCGTGTCGATCGAGGCGCCGCCTACCGCGAAGAGAATGCCGACGAGTGCGAGGAGCAGCCCGATCTGGCCGAGCGGGACTTCGACACCGAGCGCGATCGAGCCCAGGAACTCCGGCTGCACCCCTTTGTCGAGAAAGAGCGCGCCGCCGACGATCATCAACGAAAACGAAAGCAAGCCGCCGAGCCCGTAGCCGATCTGCGCGTTCACCCTATTCAGCCCGAGGTCTTTCGGGCCCCAGCGCTCCTCGACGCCGCCGGAGGAGTAGAAGTAGACCTCGTACGGTGTCATCGCGGCGCCGAGCAAGCCGACGGCGAAATACGCGTACAGCAACGGGCTCTGCGTGTTCATGTGCGGGACGAATCCGTGGGCAACAGCCCCCCAGGAGGGATGGAGCTTCACGGCAGCGACGGCGAACACGAGCATGCACAAACCGCCGTACCCGAAGACGCGTTCGATCCAGTCGAACGGCGTCACCCAGACCACGATCGCGAACACCACGCCCGCGACGAAGATCATCCAGCGGTACGAAAGCCCCGAGAGCAGCTGCAGGCAGATCGCGACGCCGCCGATCTCGGCAGTGAGCGTCATCAGGTTGACGACCTGCGCCGAGATCAGCGCGACGAGCCCCACCTTGAAGCCGAGACGTTCTCGCACGGCGTCGAAGACCGCCTTCCCGGAGACCGCCGCGACTCGTCCGCACATCTCCGAGTACACGATGATCCCTACCACTCCGATCACGATCACCCAGAGCAGTTGGTAGCCGAAGGTCGCGCCTGCAGAGACGTTGAAGACGAGATCGCCGATGTCGACGAAGCCACCGATCGCCGCGAGGATTCCGAGCGCGACCTGGAAGATCTTCACTTCGCGAGCCTGTCCGCCGCGTCGGCGTCGTGCTTGAGCGGCTGCTCGAGCGACTGGGCAAGCTGGCGGTCAGTCGGGTGCAGGTGCAGCTGCTCGAGCTGCATGGAAACTTTTCCTGCCAGCCTGGAGAGCCTGCGCACGTCAGGCGTGATTCCAGGCGACGTCGGGCGCTTGCCGAGTGCGTCCGCGAGATCAGCTGAGGCTTGTGACAGTTCCTTCGCATGCACGCGGGCGAAGTACTCGGTGGAAGCGCCCTTCGACACGTCGTTCGCGAGCAACTCGCCTTCGCTCGCAAGCGATCCGACCTTCTCCGCATCCCGCTTCAGGGCGTGCTTGTCGACCGTTCCGCCGTTGCACCCCGCAACCACCACGGCGAGTAGGGCGAGCACCGCCACGCAACGAGAGGAGTCCGCCACGTCCACGGTCTTGCTCGACCGCGTTCGGGGCGAAACGTGGCCGTTCGTCTCCAGGACGGCGCGGCGCGACCTGGGAGACGGGCAGCTGGTTGCTTCCCTACCTCGCTAGACTGGTGCGGCTTCGGGGCGCCCGTAGCTCAGGGGATAGAGCGCTGCCCTGCGGAGGCAGAGGTCGCAAGTTCGAATCTTGCCGGGCGCACTCCGCCTGGAAATCCGCCGCGCTACGCGCGGCATGATGATTTCCAGGCGTTCGCGTTTCGATCCGCGCCTGAGTTAACGAAGCCGGGCGGAGCCCGGCTTCGCGGCGAACTGCAGGTGCGCGTCGTGCGGGACCTCTACGCGCACATAGCCGAGTGCGACGCCTGGGACCATGCTCGTGATGCGGCCCACCCTCTTGCCGTCGAGGAGCAGTTCGGTACCCGGGGTCGCGTCGCCTTCCACGTCCAGCACGCGCAGCTTGCGGTTCACTTTCCCGCGATAGCGTTGACGCGCGATTGGCTCCTGGCCCGGATAGCAGCCTTTGCTGAAGCTGATGTGCGTCTCGTCGAGGCCCGCTTCGGCCGGGAGGATCTGTTCGTCGATCTCTCGGCCCCAGCGCGGAATGCCTGCCTCGATCCGCCAGCGCTCGAGCTCCTCCTCACCGACCTCGTCGCCCGCCGGACGGTCGTCGAGCACTTCTTCGCCGCCGAGGACCAGCCAGGACTCGTGCTCCTCCGGCTCGACCTCGACCTTGGCCGCGAAGCGCGTGCGCAGCAACTGCGTGCGCACTGTGTCGCCAAGTTCCGGCTCGGTCAGCACCAGGAAGTCCTCTTCGCCGCGGCGCAGTACGCGCAGCGGCGCGATGACGCGCGCCTTCGCCGTCAGGAGGAGCGCGTCGCAGGCTTCGCCGACCGCCAGGGCCTCGACGTCGTTCGAGACCATGCGCTGCAGGTAGTCGGCAGCGTCGGGGCCGGCGACGCGGAGGAACGCGCGCGGTCGCCTTGCCACGGTCGGTGACGTGACGCTTTGCACGCCATCTAGTCTAGGTTCGGATGAGCCTCTTCCGTTCCAAGGCAGAGCAGAAGCTGATCGACAAGGGCCTCGACCCGGCCCGACTGCCACCCGGGCAGTACTTGACGGAGAAGTGGCCCGTGCTCCACGCGGGCACCGTCCCGCAAACCGACCTGACCACGTGGGACTTCAACGTCTTCGGCGAGGTCGAGCAGCCGATCACGCTGAGCTACGACGAGCTCCAGGCCCTGCCGACGACGGAGATCACCACCGACATCCACTGCGTCACGCGCTGGAGCCGTTTCGGCATGTCGTTTCAGGGCGTGCACTGGCGCGAGCTCGCGAAACTCGTCCGGCCGAAGCCGAACGCGCACTTCGTGCTCGCACATGCCGAACAGGGCTTCACGGCGAACGTGCCGCTTGCCGCGCTCGAGGACGACAACTCGCTGATCGCCTGGTCGGCTGACGGCGAACCGCTCGAGCCCGACCACGGCTGGCCGCTGCGACTCGTCGTCCCTTCGCGGTACTTCTGGAAGAGCGCCAAGTGGCTGCGCGGCATCGAGCTTCTCGCTGCGGACCAGCCCGGGTTCTGGGAGCGCTACGGCTACCACAACGACGCCGACTACTGGCAGGAACAGCGGTACAGCTTCTGAGCCAGGGAAAGCCCCTTCTCGTTCACCCGTTCGAGGGAGATGCTGGAGCGGCGGGCGACCGATACCTCATGCGAACCACCTCCCCCTAATCCCCCTCGCAAAGCGGCCCTCCCCAGGGCCGTTTTGCTTTTCAGAAGACGTTTCCGAAACGACGAAGGCCGGCTTGCGCCGGCCTTCGAAGTCAAGCGAGCGAGAGCTCGCTTACATCATGTCCATACCGCCCATGCCGCCCGGCATTCCGGCACCGGCCGGATTCTTCTCGGGGGCTTCGGCGACGACAGCCTCGGTCGTGAGGATGTTCTTGCCGATCGAAGCGGCGTTCTGCAGAGCAGAACGGACGACCATCGTGGGATCGGTGATCCCGGTCTTGATCAGGTCCTCGTACTCGTTGGTCTCGACGTTCAGGCCGTGACCCTTAGGCGAGTTGCGGACCTTGTCGACGACGATCGAGCCTTCCAGACCCGCGTTGTACGCGAGCTGGCGAACAGGCTCCTCGAGCGCCCGCGCGACGATCGCGCCGCCGGTCCGCTCGTCACCTTCCATCTCGTCGAGCTTGATCGAGTCGACCGCGTTCAGGAGTGCGACACCACCGCCGGGAACGACGCCCTCCTCGAGCGCGGCGCGAGCCGCCTGGAGTGCGTCCTCGACGCGGTGCTTCTTCTCCTTCATCTCGGTCTCCGTCGCAGCGCCGACCTTGACGACGGCAACGCCGCCGGCCAGCTTCGCGAGACGCTCCTGGAGCTTCTCACGATCGAAGTCGGAGTCGGTGTTCTCGATCTCCGCCTTCAGCTGCTTGATGCGGGCCTTGATCCCGTCAGGATCGCCGGCACCGTCGATGATCGTCGAGGTGTCCTTGTCGACGACCACGCGGCGGGCATGACCGAGCTGCGTGAGCTTCGTGTTCTCGAGCTTGAGGCCCATCTCCTCGGTGATCACCTCGGCGCCCGTGAGGATCGCAATGTCCTCGAGCATGCGCTTGCGGCGATCGCCGAAGCCAGGAGCCTTGACCGCAACAGCGGTGAAGGTTCCGCGCAGCTTGTTGACCACGATCGTCGCGAGCGACTCGCCCTCGACGTCCTCGGCCACGATCAGGAGCGGCTTGCCGGCCTGGATGACCTGCTCGAGCACTGGCAGGAGGTCCTTGACCGCACCGATCTTCTGGTTCGCGACCAGGATGTACGGCTCGTCGAGAACCGCCTCCATGCGCTCGGGGTCGGTCACCATGTACGGCGACAGGTAGCCCTTGTCGAACTGCATGCCCTCGGTGAACTCGAGCTCGAGGCCGAACGTCTGGCCCTCCTCGACGTTCACGACGCCGTCCTTGCCGACCTTTTCGATCGCGTCGGAGAGGACCTCGCCGATCTCGCGGTCACGGGAAGAGACAGTCGCCACGCGGGCGATGTCCTCCTTGCCGGAGATCTCCTTGGACTGTGACTTCAGGTTCTCGACGACAGCGTCGACGGAACGCTCGATACCGCGCTTGATCGCCATCGGGTTGGCCCCGGCGGCGACGTTGCGGAGACCGTCCTTGACGATCGCCTGAGCCAGCACGGTCGCGGTCGTCGTGCCGTCGCCGGCGACGTCGTTCGTCGACGTGGCGACCTCACGGACGAGCTGCGCGCCCTGGTTCTCGAAGACGTCCTCGACCTCGATCTCACGTGCGATCGTGACGCCGTCGTTCGTAATCGTGGGCGCGCCGAACTTCTTGTCGAGCACGACATAGCGCCCCTTCGGGCCAAGGGTGACCTTGACCGCGTCGGCGAGGATGTTCACGCCACGCTCGAGAGCACGGCGCGCGTCCTCGTTGAACTTCAGCTCCTTGTGAGCCATGTGTTTTCGATACCTCCGTTGCTTCTAACTAGGACTTCGCGCCCGCGAGCTCGCGGTCGCCGATGACTTTTGCGAGGACGTCGGACTCGCGGAGGATCAGAACCTCGTCGGTGCCGACCTTGATCTCCGTTCCGCCGTACTTGCTGAAGATGATCTCGTCATCCTCGGCAACGTCCATTGGGATGTGCTTTCCGTCTTCGTCCCGACCTCCGGGACCTACGGCGAGAACTCGGCCGCGCTGCGGCTTCTCCTTCGCCGTGTCGGGCAGCACGATGCCGCTGACGGTCTGTTCCTCTTCATCGAGGACTTCGACGATCAGACGGTCACCTAGCGGCTGCAGGTTCATCCACACTCCTCCTGTTCAGACGACTTTGTGACAACCATTGGCACTCTCACCGTGAGAGTGCCAGGGCATCCTAGCGCGGGTCGGCCTCCCCCTGCAAGGGAGAACAGGCTCTGTGTTACAAAGTCCCGGTGCGCCGGGAGTTCTCTGCTGGAGGCGTTGTCGTCCGCAACCTTCGTGGCCGCGCGGTTGTGGCCGCCATCAGGCCGGCAGGAAAGCCGGAGGGTACCTGGGCACTCCCGAAGGGCCTGATCGGCCCCGGCGAGCGGGCCGAGCTCACGGCGCTTCGCGAGGTGAAGGAGGAGACCGGAGTCGAGGCAACCCCGGTGGAGAAGCTCGGCGACGTCCGCTACGTCTACACCTGGGCCGGGGAACGGGTC
>DATMZV010000210.1:0-6626 GCA_035573355.1 Gaiellaceae bacterium
TCGGCGTACTGATCTACATGATCACGCGCCCACCGGAACCGGAAGGTGTCATGGGCGCGCCGAGGACCACCTGAACGGCCCGCCTGCGTGGTGAATCGAGCGTCACGAGACGATGTCCGTGACGCTCGAGCAGGCGGTTGATCTGTCAGGGCTTGCCGCGAGGTCTCCGCTCGAAGTGCATCCGGCTGACCAGGACCGCGATGACCGTGACGAGGTAGAGCTGCCCGATCAGCGCTTCGAGGACCGACAGCATGTGCCCAAGGTTGCTCGCAGTCGTGTAGTCGCCGTAGCCGACCGTCGCGAGAGTCACGAAGCTGAAGTACAGACGAAGAGCCGGCGTGCCGTCAGTGCCCTGAGCGAAGAGCGGGCCTGAGTCGAGCACGGCGACGACACCGTAGGCGAACAGGAAGAGCATTCCGAGCAGGAAGTAGATGCAGATCGCGCCGACCACAGACCGCTGGCTCACCGTGCCCTCACTGATGATGCCGCGAACGATCACGACCCCGATCGCAATCACCAGCAGCCCACTGAAGGTTCCCACGGCGGCCGCCAACGCCTTGCTGTTGGTCAGGATTTGAAGGACTGCAAGCCCAACCGTCAGGACTAAGGCGGTGAGACGAAGCTCAAAGGGCCCACTACGCGACGTCCAGAGCGCCGTGATCAGCGTTCCGCATTGGATGAGGAGGAGCACGCCGCGCGACCAGGGCTCGTCCGGAGCGGTTGCCGTGAAAGCGAAACCGATGAGGATGAGCAGTAGGACGAACGAGTAGCTACGGCTTGCTCGCAGCTCCTTCACCACCGAGAGAAAGCGCCTATTCGGCGCCGGTCCAGGGCTTTGGGCCGCGCTTACGCCCTCCAAGACGATCCTTGCCGTACCCGGGGCATCTGCTCCCACGATCGTCCTCATGTGGATAGAGCGCATCCTCCCGTCGGTATGACGGTGATCATCCCGATCGAACGATGAGCCGCAAGTGCGCTCCTGGCTGAATCGAGGGGTGGACAGCGTGTCCGCGAGCGGCGGGCCTACGGCAACCAGTGGTGGCGTGGCCGCGCGGCCGGCGCCTCGGATGCCAGGGCTGTTGCGACTCCTCGTCGCCCTGGGCGTCGTCCTCCTGGTGCAGGGTCTGTTCGTCGTCTCATACGTCGGCGCCCTTCACAACCCGCAGCCGCACGACCTGCCTTTCGGGGTCGTCGGCGCGCCGGCGGCCGGTCTGGCGGCCGCAGTCGACAAACAGCTGTCGCTGCGAACAACGACGTACACCGGTGCGTCAGCGGCAGCACGGGCGATCGATCGACGCAACATCTACGGCGCGCTGATCACCGACAGCTCCGGCATGCGCCTCCTCGTGGCTCCTGCTGCGTCGAACGGTGCAGCGATCGCCCTCACGACTGCCTTCACGAAGGTTGCGGCCGCCGGCGGTCAGAAGCTGACGGTCGTCCAGGTGCACCCGCTTGCGGACGGCGATCGGGTCGGCATCGTCCCGTTCCTCGTCGTCATGGCATTGGTTGTAGGCGGCTACCTCTCGGCAACGATGGCCACTACCGTGGGCGGCGCCGCTGCGATTCGCCGACATGCGCCGATCCTCGTTGTCGTTGGGGTGATCGGCGCGCTCGCGACCTATTTGATCGCGGGTCCGGTCCTTGGCGGCATACCTTCGGGCCATTTCCTGGAGCTCTGGGGCATCTTCACGTTCTTGATGCTTGCGGTCGCTTTCGCGGCGGCCGGGCTGCAGACCCTGTTCGGGACGATCGGGACCTTGATTGTGATCGTCACCTTCGTGGTCTTCGGCGCTCCGGCCGCCGGTGGTTCCGTCGCAAGGCCTTTCCTCCCGAGCTTCTGGGGCACGATCGGCCCGTTTCTCCCCCCAGGGGCGGGGACGACAGCCGTTCGAAACACGATCTACTTCGACGGCAACGGGATCGGGAAATCGCTCATCGTCTTGGCGGCCTATCTCGTCGCGGGTGCGGTCGTCGTGTTCGGAATCCGCCGCCGGACACCGCAGCCGATCGACGCCGACACCGACATCGAAACGGCCGGGGCCGCAGCAGTCGTCGTCTGAGCCTCGAGGGTTAGCGCGTCGAGCTCGGAGCTGGAGCACTCGCGCCCACAATGCTCGCCGGGCGTCGCAGGCGGTGCGGTGCGGCCGGAATGCTCTCCATCGCGGGCCTGCGATCGGCGGGATGCGATTCGAACCAGGACACGTAGCGTCGCGTCAGGGGAGCGGCCGTTACCCCGTGAGCGAGGACCGACAGCCCGACAGTCAGGTACGTCGCTGACAAGATCGTCCCGACGTGAGGTAGGTCGGCGTCGTGGAGAACGATCAGGGCGAAGACGATCGAGGCCAGCCCGCGGGGACCGAACCAGCCCATGAACAAAACGGTCGGCCGGCCGGCACCTGTACCAATCATCGCGATGGCGACCGGGAGCATTCGAACCACCGTCAGACTTGCGATCGCGTAGACCGCGATCCGCCAGTTCAGATCGTCGAGCGTCGGTAGGAGCAAAACGGCGCCGAACACGAGTAGCGTCACTGCGTTCAGTACGTCTCCGAGCTCGTCGATGAGATACGTCACCTCGCCGGTGTCGGGCCGTCGCGACGCGCTGAAGATCATGCCGGCCACGAAGGCTGCGATGAAGCCGGATCCCCCGAGCGCCGCGGCAAAACCATAGGCAAGGACCGCGCCGGCGGCCGGCACGACCTGGAGCCAGCGGGGCTCGATCAACCCGCGCCGCGTACCGACCACGACGGCCGCCGACGTGACCAACCCGCCGATCACGCCGCCGCAGACTCCGTAGCCGATCTGCTCGACGACGACCCGCGCCGCATGTGCGTCACCGACGCTGCCGGCGTCAGCTTCGGCAACGGCGAGCGCGATGAAAAGCAGCGGCACGCAAATGCCGTCGTTGAGCCCGCTTTCGACGTTGAGCCCCTGGCCGATTCTCGAGGGGAGGCGTGGCTCTGTGACGACAGCCTGGCCGAGCGCGGCGTCAGTCGGTGCCAACAGGACCGCGATTACGACCGCCTCGGTGAGCGAGAGCTGCTGGAAGATGAACGAGGCGACAATCGCACCCAGGACGATCGTCAACGGCAGTCCGATCCCGAGCAGCCGGGCGGGAACCGTGTACTCACGGCGGAGCGCCCGCAGGTTGATCCGTGACGCGTCTGAGAAGAGCACAAACGCGAGCGTCGCCTCCGCGAGCACCCTCACGGATTCCCCGGTCGAGGGGGCGTCGAAGAGATCGAGCGCCTGAATCCCCGCGAGGAGCCCGACTCCGACGAACACCATCGCGGAGGTGATCGAGGTTCCCGCGAGCGGGCGTGAGGCGACGGAGAAACCAAGCAGCGACGCCGCGATGACTACGAGCTCCCAGCCCACAGTGGCCCCTACCTTCGCTCCAGGTTCCCAGAGTCCGCTTCGGTGCGGGGGCAACCGTCTCGGCAGGGATGATGCCTTCGCCAGCTGTAGCGCAGGTGGCGTGCTGGACAAAGCGCCTCCAACGGGGCTAAATGGAGCGATGTCGGACCACATTCGGGCGGCTAAGGAGGGGAGCTAAGGGTGTCGACGTACGCCGGGTCACTTGAATCTGCTGCCGCGGTTCACCCCGAGACCGTCCTCGAACGTCGCCTCACCAGATATCTGATCGTGATCGCGGGTGTCCTGACCGGCGTCGGAGGCTTCACTCTGCTCGCCACCAGCGACCACCTCGTCGATCCCCTCGCCTACGGGTTGCAGCTCGCCGACTTGATCGTTGGCACGTCCGCAGTAGCCGTCTACTGGCTTGCTCGGCGGCCGGGCAATCGCGTGGGGGTCATCCTGCTGATCCTGGCGACGACTTATGTCGGCATTGCGCTTCAGGGTGCTTCGTCCCCGCTGTTCCACAGCATCGGCGTGCTGTTCGACCCCGTTGTCTTCGTGCTCGCGTACTACGCGGTCTTCGCCTTCCCGTACGGCCGTCTTGTCGGCGCTCTGGAGAGGCTGCTCATCGGTTCATCGTTGTTTGTCGTGTTCGCAGCGTTTCTGCCGTGGTTTTTCTTCTCCCCGTACGTCAGCGGTGCTGCCGCCCTAGGCCATTGCAATGCAGCGTGCCCGCAAAACGCGCTGATGATCGCCGACCGGCCGTCGATCGCGGCAGGCCTCGGGAGAACGGAAGAGATACTCCTCGTCGGTCTCGCGGCAGCGATCGTCGCGGTCATCATCTACCGGTTGGACACCGCTACGCGTCCTCGACGCCGCGCGCTGCTACCCGTGTACGTTCCCGCGTTGTTACTCACCATTCCGTTCGGACTCTTTCACGCAGCTGGCGCGGGCTTGATCACGCTGAGTCCGGACAATGTCTCGACCCTTGGCTGGTTCGTGACCGTTGGCCGTAGCACACAGCCTTACGGGTTCGCGTTGGCGATCGTGCTGGGGACGTTGTTCGCGGGGCGCGCATTGCGGGACACCGTGGCCGGGCTTGGCAACACACGGCATCCGGCTCACCTCCGCTCAACGCTCGCCTCCGCTCTCGACGACTCGTCGCTCGACCTCGCCTTCTGGGACAGAGAACAAGGGAGCTTCGTCGATTCTGCTCACGAGCCCGTAGACCCTCAGCAGGTTGGCGACGGGCGGATCGCGAGCCCTGTCGACCGCGACGGCGAGACGATCGCCTACATCATCCACGACGCATCGCTGAGCAGCGACCCCGAGCTCGTGCGCGCCGCCGGGCAAGCACTGGTCCTCGCCCTCGAGAGTGGTCGCCTCGAAGCAGAGCTCGGCTCGACGATCGACGAGCTGCGCGACTCCCGTGCACGCATTGCCGCCGCCGGCCATGCCGAGCGTCGCAAGATCGAACGCGATCTCCACGACGGCGCACAGCAACACCTGTTTGCCCTGGGAATGAAGCTCGAGCTCGCCGCGCGTGACGTCGCAGCGAAGGATCCGGAGCTGGCGAAGGAATTGTCTGGAGTCGGCGAGGAGCTGAGTCAGGTCTTGGACGATCTGCGGCAGCTCGCTAGGGGTGCCTACCCGTCCGCCCTCCTGGATTTCGGCCTCGAAAAGGCACTCACGAGCGTTGCGTGGCGTTCATCCCAACCGACGAAGGTCTCGGCGACTGCGATCGGCCGCTATTCGCCGGAGATCGAGGCGGCGGTCTACTTCTGCTGTCTCGAAAGTCTTCAGAACGTCGCACGCCACGCCGGCGCCGATGCGCGGGCCGACATCCGGTTATGGACCGCCAACGGCGACCTTTGCTTCACCGTCGAGGACGACGGCGTTGGCTTCCGATCAGGGACAGTGCGCGAGGGAAGCGGCTTCGCGAACATGGACGATCGGCTCGCGGTCTTCGGCGGAACTTTGACGGTGGAGGCAAGGAGCCCACGCGGGACGACGGTGCGCGGGAGCGTGCCGGTCACCGGCTCGCGCAGCGACGTCTAGCTGCGCTGCTCAGTCAGGTACAGAAGCGCAGCTTTCACCCGGCGATCGACCCTTTCCGGGTCCCCGAGCTCGAGCTTCGAGAAGATCGAGTTGATGTGGCCTTCGACGGCTCGCTTCGTAACTACCAGCGTCTCGGCGATGTCGCCGTTGCTCCGGCCCTCTGCGACCAGAGCAAGGATCTCCTGCTCCCGGCCGGTCAGCGTCTCGAGCCCACTCGTCTCGCGCTGCCTGCGCACCGCAAGTAGCTCGTTGACGATCTTCGCGTCGACGACCGTCCCCCCTCGTGCAACCTCGAGCAACGCTCGGGCGAGCTCTTCTCGATCCCGGACGCGGTCCTTGAGGAGGTACCCGCGGCCGTCGGAGCCGTCGTCGAAGAGGGCAAGTGCGTAGAGCGCATCGGCGTGCTGGCTCAGGATGACGACCCCGATTGCGGGGTGCGAACGCCGGAGCTCGATTGCCAGGCGTATGCCCTCGTCCGTGTGATTCGGCGGCATCCGAACATCCGAGAGGACGACGTCCGGCTCGAGCCTGTCGACTGCCTGCAGCACCTCGTCGAGCGTGCCGCCACTGGCGACGAGCTCGATCCCTTCGGCCGCTTCCAGGGCCCGGCTGATCCCCTCGCGCGCGAGATAGCTGTCTTCACCGAGTACGACCCTGAGCACATGCGAAGGCTAACGCCGAGTCGGTCGGAGTTCGAGCGCAGGCTGTCGGATCGAGACATGAGTGGGCACGCGTCTGACTCAGGTGCCTGCCTCATTGTCCGGGTGTCGCCCTCGAACGACGCTTGAACGATCGCACCGACGACAGATCACCCCGAGGACCGACCCGAACCGGATCGACTGAGGGTGGCCGGCCTCACGAGCGCCGAGCTCGAGTTGCTTCCACTTCTCATGAGGTATCTGAGCTTGACCGAGATCTCGGAGACGGTCGGGCTCCCGCGCGGCACGATCGAAATTCAAGCCCGATCGATCTATCGAAAGCTTGGTGTCTCGCCGAGCGACCTGACGGTTTAGGAGCGATCCATATCCAGTACTGAGCGCTCACTTTCGATCATCGCTCGAACGCGTCTCAGGATCTCTTCGTCCGAAACTGAATGGAGGGACGACAACTCGGCGACTGCATCCTCCAGGCGGAACCAGCAGACCCCCTCGCGAGCTGCGAGCTTGACACGTAGCCCGTCGAGTTCGTCGTCTGTCACGGTCCCTTCCTGC
>DATMZV010000211.1:0-7961 GCA_035573355.1 Gaiellaceae bacterium
GGTGCTGCGCGAGGCCCATCCGGCCGGTCTCGCCGAGGACACGCTGACCGTCGAGTTCCCCGCGAGCGCCTCGTTCCACCGGCAGCTCGCAGAGGAGCCGAAGAACGCCACGCTCCTCGCCGATGCGCTCTACGAGGTGACCGGACGGCACCTCGGCCTCGCGTTCGCCGAAGGCGAGGCGCGGCAGGACGAGCTCGAGCTCGACGAGCCGGCCGGCGAGGAAAAGATTCTGGAGCTCGTGAAAGAGACCCTTGACGCCCACGAACGAGAGGATTGACGCGATGGGCATGGACATGGACAAGTTGCTGCAGCAGGTCGGTCAGATGCAAGGCGAGATGCAGAAGGCACAGGAAGAGCTCGCGAACGAGACCGTGCAGGCGACCGCAGGCGGTGGCATGGTCACCGTCGTCGCGAACGGTGCCGGCGAGATCAAGGAGATCAAGATCGATCCGAAAGCGATCGACCCGGACGACCCGGAAATGCTCGAGGACATGGTCCTCGCCGCGGTCAACGAGGCGGTCCGTTCTGCGCACAGCTTGATGGAGTCGAAAATCGGCGGGCTCGCGGGCGGGCTCGGCGGCCTCGGCCTCCCCGGACTGGGCGGATAGTGCGCGACCGGCTGGGAGCACTGCCGCTCTTCGCCGACCTGGACGACGCGCAGCTCGACCGGCTGGCCGCGGCGACATCGGAGTTCGACGCCCCGGCCGGCCAGGCCCTGATCGAGCGCGGCAAGCCGGGCGCGGGAATCTTCGTGCTCGAGCAGGGGCAGGCGATCGTCGAAGCCCCGGAGGGCCGGCGCGAGATCGGGCCGGGAGACATCTTCGGGGAGCGCTCGCTCCTGGGCGACGACATCGAGCGCACGGCGCGAGTACGGGCGCAGACCGACGTCCGCTGCCTCGCGATCGCGCGGCCTGAGATCGAGCGGCTCCTGGCCGAGGATCCACGGCTCGCGGACAAGCTCCGCGGCCTCTCGGCCTGAGGCCGGCCACCCCGGCAATCCGGGGCATGTCGGCACAATAGGCTGGTGCTCAGCCCGGCTGTGGAAAACCTCGTCGCGCAACTCTCCCGCCTACCCGGCGTGGGGACGCGCACGGCCCACCGGCTCGCGTTCCACCTGCTGCAGCGGCCGAAGGACGAAGCGCTCGCACTGTCTGCGGCGATCGAGGACGTGAAGGAACGCGTTCGCTTCTGCAACGAGTGCGGGAACCTGACCGAGGAAGAGGTCTGCGCCATCTGCCGCGACGCCCGGCGCGACCACACGCTCATCTGCGTCGTCGAACAACCGGTCGACCTGATCTCCGTCGAGCGGACGAGCGAGTACCGCGGGCTCTACCACGTGCTCGGCGGCGCTCTGTCACCGCTCGACGGCGTCGAGCCGGAGCATCTGCGAATCGACGAGCTGCTCGGGCGCGTCGAGCGGAACGGCGTCCAGGAGGTCGTCCTCGCGACGAACCCGAACATGACGGGCGAGGCGACAGCGGCCTATCTCGCAGACCGCCTGCGCGGCCGGGTGCGCGTCACGCGTCTCGCGAGCGGTCTCCCGGTCGGCGGCGACCTCGAGTACGCGGACGAGGTCACGCTCGGACGCGCGCTCACCGGCCGGCGGGACATGGCATGACAACCGTCGGCTACGAGGCCGTACCGGCTGTCGAAGGGGACGCCGTCGCGTCGCCCGGGAACACCCTGGTGATGAAGTTCGGCGGAACCTCGGTAGGCGACACGGAAAAGATCAAGGGCGTGGCCCGCCGGCTGGTCGCCGCGCGCCAGGCCGGCCGCCGCGTCGTCGGCGTGCTGTCGGCGATGGGCGACACCACTGATGAGCTGATCCGGCTCGCGAGCGAGATGTCGCCTCACCCCCACCCGCGTGAATACGACATGCTCGTGTCCGTCGGGGAGCGCATCTCGAACGCGTTGTGCGCGATGGCGATCCGTGATCTCGGCAACGAGGCTGTCTCGCTCACGGGCTCGCAGGCCGGGATCGTCACCGACACCTTCCACGGCAAGGCGAAGATCGTCGAGGTGCGAGCGCGGCGCCTGCACGCGGAGCTCGATAAGGACCGAATCGTGCTGGTCGCAGGATTCCAGGGTGTGTCCACTGATCTTGAGGTGACGACACTCGGCCGCGGTGGCTCCGATGCGACTGCGGTTGCACTGGCGGCTGCACTCGGAGGAGCGTGCGAGATCTACACCGACGTGGAGGGCGTGTTCACCGCCGACCCCCGCATCGTCGGCGACGCGCTGAAGTTGCCGAGGATCTCCTACGAAGAGATGCTCGAGATGGCCGCGACGGGCGCCCGCGTGATGATGGCAAGGTCGGTCGAGATCGCGCGGAGGTACGGTGTGCCGATCCACGTGCGCTCTGCATTCAGCGACAGCGACGGCACGTGGATCAGCGAGGAGAAGGACCTGGTGCTCGAGAAAGCGATCATCTCCGGCGTCACGCATGACACGTCCGAGGCGAAGGCGACCGTGCTCGCCGTGCCCGACAGTCCGGGCATCGCGGCACGCCTCTTCCGCGCGCTCGCGGACGCTGGAGTCAACATCGACATGATCGTGCAGAACGTCTCTGCAGACGGTGCCACCGACATCTCCTTCACGCTGCCGAAGACCGATCTTCCCGCGGCCGAGCCGATTCTCGAGATCGTGGCAACGGAGATCAACGCGAAGGGCGTCATCTACGACCCGGACATCGCGAAGATCTCCCTCGTCGGCGCCGGCATGAAGAGCCATCCCGGTGTTGCCGCAGACATGTTCGAGGCGCTTGCGGAGGCCGGCATCAACATCGAGATCATCTCGACGTCGGCGATCCGCGTCTCGTGCGTGGTGAGGGCGGTCGAGGTCGAGGGTGCGGTGAATGCGGTTCACCAGCGGTTCCGTGGCTATGCCGAGGAGCGCGTCGATGGCTGAGCCGCGAATCGCGGTGGTCGGTGCGACCGGCGCGGTCGGTTCCGTAACGCTGCGGCTCCTGAAGGAGCGCGGCTACGGGCAGGTTCGCGCGTTCGCATCCTCGCGGTCCGTCGGCAAGAAGCTGGACGGCGGTCTCGTCGTCGAAGAGGCGACGCCCGAGGCGCTCGCGGCCGGAGACATCGACCTCGCCTTGTTCTCCGTCGGCACGTCTGCTTCACGCGAACTGGTGCCGCATGCGGTGCGCGGCGGTGCGATCGCCGTCGACAAGTCCGCGGCCTACCGGCTGCAGGACGGTGTCCCGCTCGTCGTTCCCGAGGTGAACGGGGACCGTGCGCTCGAGCACGACGGCATTCTCGCCAACCCGAACTGCTGCACGATCCCGCTGACGATGGCGCTGCAACCGTTGCGCGACGCCGCCGGCCTCGCGCGCGTGCGCGTGAGCACCTACCAGTCGGTGTCCGGCGCCGGCGCGCAGCGGATGGAGGAGCTGCGAACGACTCAGCCGGGCGAGGCGGACATCGCGATGGACTGGGACTTCCTCGGCGACGAATCCGACGAGGAGTCCAAGCTCCGCTCGGAGACGCGCAAGATCCTCGAACTGCCGCAGCTGCCGGTCAGCGCGACGTGCGTGCGCGTGCCTGTCATGGTCGGGCATGCAGAAGCGGTCTGGGTGGAGACGGAGGATCCACTCTCGGCGGAGAGCGCGCACCAGTTGCTCGGACGAGCGCCCGGAGTCCGTTTGCAGGAACTGCCGACGACGCAAGCTGCCGTCAACACGGACGACGTCCTCGTCGGGCGCATCCGCCGCGATCCGACGGTTGCGAACGGGCTCGTCCTGTTCGTCGTCTGCGACAACCTGAACAAGGGCGCAGCGCTCAACGCCATCCAGATAGCGGAGCTCGTCCTCGCGCGCCGCGCCGTCGCAGCCTGAACGGTTGGCTCTGGCTTCTCGTCGCGCTTGGCGCATGCCTGGCGCTCTGGCTGTCGGTGCTCCTCGCGCTGGTGGCGTTCGGCCGCCGCGACGACGCGCGGGAATTGGCGCGTTTCATTCCTGACTGCGTCGTTCTCGTCAAGCGGCTCCTCGGAGACGAGCGGGTGCCGCGACGGGCGAAGGTGGCGCTCGTGCTGCTAATTCCGTATCTCGCGATGCCATTCGATCTCGTCCCGGACTTCATCCCGGTTGCCGGACAGCTCGACGATGCGATCCTCGTCGCCGTCGTGCTGGCCTACGTCGTGCGCCGCACGGGCCGGGGTGTCGTCGAGGAGCTCTGGCCGGGATCGGAGGCCGGCCTACGAATCGTGCTCGCGCTCGGGCTCAGGGGCCTGGTGGTACCGGGGCCGGGGCCGGGGTGAACGCTTCCTTCACGACGCGCAGCACCTTCTCGCGCGAGCCTTCGGCGACCGGCACCAACCCGCCGAACTCGAGACGTGCGAGCTCCACGTGGCCTGCGCGTCGCAAGGTCTGAAAGCCGAAGTCCGCGAGAAAGTCCGAGGGGAAGATCGTCTTGTGCACCTGGAAGCGCTCGTACTGCGACTCGCCTTCCCGGTAGCGGTACGCGAAGGTCTCCAGAGCCTTCGCGCCCCGGTCGCGGGCATCCCCGATCGCCGCGAGGAAGAGGGACTGCATCACCCACGGGCTCGACGCCTCGACGAGGTACGCGCACGTCACGAGCACCGCGTCGGCCGACGGCGGGCCGGCAGGCAACTCGGAGGCACGCGGGAAGAGCTCCGCGGGTCCGTACTGCATCGACCCGAGCACTTCTCCGTTGGCGTCGTAATACACGGTTCCCCACGGCCCCCACTCCGTCTCCGCCTTCTCGATCCACTTGCGCTTGTCGGTCGTCCGGCCGTCACGCGACTGCCACCAGACGCAGTCGTGGCACACCGCCGGAACGTCCTGCAGCGTGACGCCGGTGAGGCCGGTGACACGCGGCCCGCTCAGGCCGGCCCGATCTCGTCGACGATCACGTCGACGGCGTCCGGCTCGACCTTGGCCATCCTGCCGAGGTACGCGGCAACGCGGCGCTGCACCTCGCTGCCGACCTCGGGAATCGAGGCGCCCCATTCGACGGCGAGGTGGAGCTCAACCCGTACCCGGCCGTCGTCTTGCGCGATTCGCACGCCCTTGTGCCTGTGGAGACCGCTCTCCACGAGCCCCCGGACCCCGTCGACCTCCCGCGCCGCGTCGGCGGCGTAGCTCGCGAGGATGTCGCTCGAGATCGTCGCCATCACGTGCGTTGTAGCACCAGTTCCGTCGCCTCGGGCCGGGCGAAGAACCTGAACGGGACGAAGGTCGTCCCGAGCCCGGGAGAGATGTGCATCGTCCCGCCCGGCTGCACGTAGAGGCCGGTGGTGTAACGCGTGCTCCGGTGGGCGAAGCGATATTTTCGGTAGCGGCCGAGCGGAAGCGCGATCTGTCCGTCGTGCATGTGGCCGCTGAGGACGAGATCGAACGCCCCCGGCGGAAGGAAGCCCAGGACGTAGGGGAAGTGGCAGAGCAGGATGCGCAGGTCCGCATCTTCATCCACGAGCTCCCAAGGGCGAGAGCGGCCCTGTCGGTATGCCCTCGGATCGACGCCGACGATCTGCACCCGGCGACCACGCAGCTCGATCGTCTCGGCCTCGTCGGCCAGCAGCCGCGCCGGCGAAAGATCCGTGAAGCCGGCCGTGCGGGAGAACGGGTCACGGCTGTAGGCGACGTCGTGATTGCCGAGCACGACGTACGGGCTGCCGAGCCGGGCAAGGCACTTCCGCAGCAGCACCTCACCGCTCGGGCGCGAGACGAGATCGCCCGTGACCGCCACCAGGTCGGGCTCCCGTTCGGCGACCCAGTCCACCGCCCGCTCCGCGGCGACGGCACCTCGGGAGGGCAAGCCGAAGTGGAAGTCGGAGAGGTGCGCGATTCGCAGCCCGGCGAGCTCCTCTGGAAGCCGTGGCAGAGACACGTCGAGCGTTCGCAGCCTCACCCAGCCGGCCTCGAACCAACCCCACCCGAGAGCAGCCCCGGCGACCCCGCCGAGCAGCGTCCCGGCGCGCGCCGTCTTCATCATCGCGCCTGGAAGCCGGTCAGACTTCGAGCTTCTCGAGTACCGGCGTGACCGGCACGACGTGGCGCTTGAACTTCAGCTCCGATTCCTCGAGCCCGGCCGCGACGCCGACGAGTTGCGAGAGGTGGAGGATCGGCATCGCGAAGTCCTTGCCGGTCGACTCCTTCAACTTCGACTGCCACGCGTCGAGAGAAAGATGACAGAGCGGGCACGGGGTCACGATCGCGTCGGCACCGGCCTCCTTCGCCTGCTCGATCGGCTGGATCAGCTCGCCGAGCGCAGTCTCCTCGCGCGCCTGGATGATCGGAAAGCCGCAGCACTTGATCTTGGCCGGGTAGTCGATCGCCGTTCCGCCGCATGCCTCGATGATGCGCTCGAGCGACCACGGCCGATCCGGATCCTCGAAGCCGAGGAGCTTCGACGGCCGCAGGATCTGGCAGCCGTAGAACGGCGCGATCTTCAGACCCTTCAAGCCCTTGTGCGCCGACTGCTTCAGCAGCTCGTACCCTTCGCCCTCGGCGATCTCCCACAGCAAGTGCCGAACTTCGACGTTGCCGCTGTACGGGGGGACGCCGACGCGTTCCAGGTTGTTGCTCACACGCTCGCGCAAACCGTCGTCGTTCTTCAGCTGCCAGTTCGCCTGCCTGAGGTTCAGAGTGCAGACGTTGCACACGGTCAGCAGCTCGTCGCAGCCGGCCGCCTCCGCGTACGCGAGGATGCGGGCGTTCAGGTGGAGGTAATAGTCCGGCTCCGCCTCGTGGATGTCGCCCGCACCGCAACACGTCACCGTCTCGAGCTCGACGAGATCCAGGCCGACCTTCGGAGCGAGCGCCTGCGTCGACGAGTCGAGCTCCTTCGCCGAAAGCGAGGCGAGACACCCCTTGTAGTACGCGACCCTCTTCATCCTTCTGCGGGAGGCGGCTCAACCCCCGGTTGCACCTCGGGATCACTCGCCTTCGCGGCGGCCTCCTCGGTGAACTCGATCCGGCCGAGCGCATGCTCGCCCTGCACGATCCCGAGCGCGCCGTCGCGTCCCTGCTCTTTCACGAGCGAGTAGAGCAATCGCGACTCGTTCACCCGCCCGGCGACATGCGGCGGGACCGGCAGCGGCACCTTGCCGTGCTTCGCCAGGTTGATCGCGAACTTCGTCTGCCGGATCGCCTCGACGATTCCCTGCGTTTTCGGTACGAGCTCGGTCTCGCGCAGCCAGCCTGTCGTCTTGGCGGAGGTCACGAACCAGTTCGCGTGCTTCGCGCCCATGTCGTGGTCGATCCCTTCCTTGATCGACTCGGCGCCCAGCTTGGCGATCGCGTCGCGCGGATCGACTCCCTTCGGGCACCGCTCATTGCAGAAGTAGCAGCGCGTGCAGTCCCAGATGCCATGCTCGTCGTTGTAGTCCTCGAGCCGGGTCACGTTCGCCTGGTCGCGCGCGTCACCGACGAAGCGCATGCCCTTGGCGAGTGCCGCCGGCCCGAAGAACTCGGGGTCCGACTCCATCGAGTTGCACTCGGAGACGCAGCAGCCGCACATGATGCAGAGCGCCTCCTTATGGATGACGTTCATCTTCTCCTGGGAGACGCGCCACTCTCTTTCGGGCGACTCCTCGTAGCCGGGGTCGAGCCACGGCTTCATCCTCCGGATCTTGTTCCAGAACGGATCCATGTCGACAACCAGGTCTTTACGCACCGGGAGATTTCCCATCGGTGCGATCACTGGGACGTGACCGGACTTCGCGATGTCGTACATGCGAGTCTTGCAGGCGAGCACTGCGGCGCCGTCCATGCGCATCCCGCAGGAGCCGCAGATCATCATCCGGCAGCTCTTACGGTACGCGAGCGTCCCGTCGTGCTTGTCCTTGATGATGTCGAGGACGTCGAGGAGAGTCACCCAGTCCGGCGCCTCGACCTCGTACCGCTTCAGCTCCTTGTCGCCCGTCACGGCGTCGTAGCGCCAGATCTTGAGCGCGATCTCGATCGTGGTGGAGCCCGGTGCCGGAGCCAGGTCCGT
>DATMZV010000212.1:0-19259 GCA_035573355.1 Gaiellaceae bacterium
AGGATGGCATCGCCCTCGATCGTCGTCGGGCCGTTGGCTCCCTCCACGACGAGCTTCGTGTCGATGCGCGGTGTGTTCTCCGCGGTGAGCTGACCCTCGAGCGCTGCGAGCACGAGGATGTCGCACGGTTGCTCGAGCAGCTCCGAGTTCGAAACGTGGCGCACGCCCGGATAGCCCTCGAGGGTCGCGTGGTCCGCGACCCATACGCGCACGGAGTCGAGGTCGAGACCGCTCTCCGAATAGATCCCGCCGGAGATGTCCGAGACACCGAGGATGGTCGCGCCCTTCGAGGTGAGCTCCTGTGCTGCGATCCCGCCGACGTTGCCGAAACCCTGTACGACGCAACGCTGCTCCCCGAGCTTCCAGCCCAGCCGCTGGCACGCCCGTTCGATCACCATCACCACACCGGCGCCGGTCGCCTCATGCCGGAAGAGCGAACCGCCGAGCGCGATGGGCTTCCCCGTGACGATCTCCGGAACCGCATGGCCGACCTGCATCGAATAGGTATCCATGATCCAGGCCATCGTCTGCTCGTTCGTCGCCATGTCCGGCGCAGGGATGTCTTCCTGCGGCCCGATCACTCCGCGCAACTCGCTCGTGTAGCGCCTCGTCAACCGCTCAAGCTCACGAAGCGACAGCTCACGCGGATTGCAGCGAACACCACCTTTTGCGCCACCGTAAGGGAGTCTGAGGAGCGCACACTTCCAGGTCATCCAAACGGCGAGCGCAGCGCACTCGCCCATGGTCACGTGAGGGTCGTAGCGAATCCCGCCTTTGGTCGGCCCGAGCACACTCGAGTGCTGAACCCGATAAGCCGGAAAGACGTCGACGTGCCCCTCGTCCCGCCGAATCGGAACCGTGACCATGACCGCCCGTTCCGGGTAGCGCAGCCGCTCGGCAATCGACTCGTTGACGTCAGCGTAAGGAAGCGCAAGCTCGAACTGCTGCAAAGCAGTCCGAAAGAGCGGCGTATCCCACTCCAACCGCCCTTCCTCAGCGGCAAGCGTTTCGACCTCAGCCACGAGCGAAGTCTAGGTTTCCAGCTTTCCATCCGCCGCAAAGACGGGCTTTTCCCGTCTTTGCCGAAGCCGCGACGAATCGAATCGAGAGCGGCGCGAGATCATCATGGCTCGCGAAGCGAGCCGGATCTCGCGCCGCGATGCCGGGGGCGGGACTCGAACCCGCACGCCCCGCTAGGGGACACCCGATTTTAAGTCGGGCGCGTATCACCAGTTTCGCCACCCCGGCCGGCTCAGAATAGCGTCGTGTCAGCGCGTTACTCGCCGGCGGGGAAGGCGTAGCTCGAGGGGATCTTGGCCGGTGGTTTGCCGACGACGAACGCGATCTCCTGGTGTGGCTTCAGGATCAGAGTCTGGGGATTTCCCGTCTGCCGCTTCCCGTCCAAGTACCACTTGAGCCCTTTGTAGCCGCCGATCGAGTTCGCATCGAGGTGGACGGCCCACTCGGAGAAAAACTGGCCGACCGTGAAGTCGCGGCTCTTCTGCGCCTCGATGTGGATGACTCCGCTGTCGTCGTGCGTGTGGAGCTCGGTCAGGTAGCCGGCCCCGGGGTTGATGCCGACGAGCGCCGGAATCTTGACCTTCTTGCCGTTCACGAAAATGTCGAAGTGGGCGTGGAAGTGCTCGGTGAGGCCGTTGTGCCCGGCGAGGGTCGTCAGGTCGAGCGGAGCAAGACGGTCGGCGAGGAAGCGGTACTCGGGCGCCCAGGGCGCCTTCGTCTTCCGGATCCCCGGCAGGGCGTTGTACTTCGTCGCAGTGGTCAGCGTCGTCGGGCTACCACTGCCGCCCCCGTTGTCCCGTTTGATGACGATGCCGATGGCCACTGCCGCGATCAGGGCCGCGATGAGGGCGCCGCCTCCCGCATACAACCAGGGCGAGCGCTGCGGGGCGGTCGAGCTTTTCCGAGGATCACGTTTCTGGGGCGCCTGGACGCGCCGCGGAGGCGGTGGAGTGCGGACCTTCTTGGCCACGGCGCGCAAGGGTACCCATCACCGTGCCGCCGGGTAGGGAAGTACGCAACGTGCGCGTTTTCTTCGCAGCCCTGGCTCTTGACTAGACCAGCGGCGCCAGCGTAAGCTCCCCGAGCCGAAGCCGATGAACCCTCGGGTTCGCCGGCTTCGGCGTTTTTTGTGGATCCGGCTTTTCTTTTTACGGATACTGGGAAGCTCGAAGGGTGTTCCCAACAGAAGCTGGAGGTCCCGATGGGACTACTTGACAAGCTGCTCGGTCGCACTAAGAAGGCGGCCGGAGACATGACAGGCGACTCTTCGATGCAGCGCGAGGGCGCCGCGCAGGAGCGGCAGGGCGCTGCCGAGGACAGTGCCGCCAAGCACGAGGAGATGGCACAGGACAAGCGGAACGAGGCTGCAGAAGCTCACGCGGAGCGCGAGCACAGCTAGACACCAGGGGGTCGGGGCGGCAGGGGCCGCCCCGATCATTCCGTCCGATCCCCCCACTACCGTCTGTCGGCTCTATGGCAGCGGTACTCCTCATCCTTCTTCTCGGCGTGGGCCTCGCGGCCGCGCTCGTCTGGCTCGCTCGGACCCTCCGCGAGCTCCGTGCCGACTGGAGCTCCCAACTGTCGGACCGCAACGCCGAGGTCGATCGGCATCTCATCGGGGTGACCGAGACGATGGACCGACGGCTCTCGGAGCTCGACACGAAGGTCGACCGCCGGCTCGAGAACGCATCGCAGACGACGAACAAGATCCACGAGCGGCTCGGCAAGGTGGACGAGGCGACGACGCAGATGCTCGAGCGCGCAAAAGATCTCGCGCGTCTCGAGCAGGCCCTGCGCCCCCCGAAGGCGCGTGGCGGTTTCGGCGAGCTCCTGCTCGAGAACCTGCTCCGGGACCGCCTGCCGCCTTCCGCGTACGAGATGCAGTACACCTTCGACTCCGGCGAACGCGTCGACGCGATCGTGCGAGCCGACCGGACGATCCCCGTCGACTCGAAGTTCCCACTCGACAACTACATCCGGCTCTCCGACGCCGAGACGGACGACGAGCGGCAGCTCGCAGAGCGGCAGTTCGGCAGGGACGTCAAGCAGCACATCGACGCGATCGCCGCCAAGTACATCAGGCCGGACGAGGGCACCTATGACTTCGCGTTCATGTACATCCCGGTCGAAGGTGTGTACTACGAGCTCGCCTGCGGCAAGACCGGAGCGCTCCTCGCGTACGCGCACGAACGGCGCGTCTTCCCGGTTTCGCCGACGACGTTCACTGCGTACCTGCAGGTGATCGCGCTCGGCCTGCGCGGCATGAAGATCGAGGAGCATGCGCACGAGGTGATGGCGTACGTCGCCGATCTCCGCCGCGACTTCGACCGCTTCGCCGACGACTTCGAAAAGGTAGGCACGCACCTCGGCCATGCGCACTCGAAGTACCACGACGCCGGGAAGCGCCTCGACAAGTTCGGGACGAAGCTCGAGCGTGCGGTGGAAGAGCAGGGAGAGATCGAGGGAGAGACCGTGCTCGAGCTTCCCGGCGTTTCCGCCGACGCCGCCTAGCTAGAAGCGCAGGAGAGCGCCGATGCCTTCGACGGGCGCGAGATCCTCGTGGTGCCGGATGGCCCACACGGCGCCGCCGTGGGCGAGCGTCTGGTGCACCGCGAGGTCGAGTCCCGCGTCGGTCGGTTCGAGCCGCGTGCCGTCGAGCGGACAGCTTCCCTCCGAGATCGCGGCACGGCCGCAGGCGGGGCAGCGGAAGGCCGGGCGGTCGACGCCCTGCTGGAAGAGCAGCAACTCCACGCGCGCGTCGGACGCTGCCTCGAGCGTCTGCTCCCAACCCGACGCGGCCCGGCCGTTGCGGCCCGCTTCTTCACGCCAGCGCTCGATCGCCGCCGACTCGCTCTTCGCCTCCGCTTCTTCGAGGACCGGCTTGACGGCGGCGAGCAACTCGGGCGGGCTTGCATGCGACTGCGCCGGGGTCCAGCCGACGAGCGACGTTCGCGCCTCGGCGGAGAGCGCATCGAGAAACTCGGTCCGCATGTCTTCCGAACAGACGAGGACGATCTTGGGTCCGTGCAGCTGCCTCCGGGTGCGATCGAGCTCCTCCGCCACGCCCTTCAGGTGTTCGTGCACGAGCTTCTCGATATGCCGCTGATACCTCGCCTGCGACCAGCCGCCCTGGTCGTGCTGGCCCGGCGTCTCGTCGTAGTGCTCCGCGATCTCCTCCAACCGCCCGCCGCGCAGCCGGTAGAGCTGACCCTCTTCGCGACTGACGACGGCCACGATCGTTCCGTCAGCCCGTCCGATCAGCGGCGCGAGCGGCGCAAGGAAGAAGTCACGTCCGACCTTCGCACGGTCGTCGACCGGCGCCGGCAGGGCGAGCGTCCGCCACGAGTTGTCGAGCCCCGCCGCGAACACGGCGAGCCCCTGAGAGCCGTCTCGCTCGAAATCGTCGTCGAACCACTGCGCGATCCGCTCGAAGTCGGCCTTGAGGCCCATGCGCTGCTCGTGGGTCAGGTCGGTCCGGTCGGTCCGGTCGGCCGCGTGGAGCATGGAGTTCATCCGGGTCTGGGCGTCGCCCGCGGTCGGGACATCGGAGGGGTCGAGGTTCAGGTAGAGGCTGATCGCGCAGCCCTTCTCGGCCCGAAAGCCCGCGAGCTCCCGGAGGAGCGACCAAGTCACCGTTCCAGCCATACCCCGCCCCTACGTACCATCGACGCGTCGATTCTAAGCATCGGGAGTGCTTCCAGGCCGTCCGGGCGAGGAAGGTTCAGCCGACCAAGATCGTTTAATACAGATAGAGAGGGAACCACTATGGAGGACCATGACTGACAACGACATCCGCGAGATGATCATCATCGGAGGGGGCCCGGCCGGGTATACCGCCGCCCTTTACGCTGCCCGCGCGAACCTGAAGCCGCTCGTAATCGAGGGCTTCAACTGGGGCGGCCAGCTGATGATCACGAGCGACGTGGAGAACTACCCGGGCTACGCCGACGGTGTGATGGGGCCCGAGATGATGCAGGAATTCCGCCGTCAGGCCGAACGATTCGGCACCGACTTCGTCACCGACGACGTGACCAGGGTCGATTTTTCGGCGCGCCCCCACCGGGTCTGGGTCGGCGACGACGAGTACCGTGCCGAGACGGTGATCGTGGCGACCGGCGCCACCGCCCGCCAGCTCGGGCTCGAGTCGGAGCGGAAGCTCCAGGGCCGCGGCGTCTCCTACTGCGCGACCTGTGACGCAGCCTTCTTCCCCGACAAGCACGTCGTCGTGGTCGGCGGCGGCGACTCGGCCATGGAGGAGGGTGCGTTCCTCGCCCGCTTCGCCGGCAAGGTGACGATCGTGCACCGGCGCGACGAGTTCCGCGCCTCGCAGATCATGATCGACCGCGCCCGCGCGAACGACAAGATCGAATGGGTTACGAACGCCGTGGTCGACGAGGTGCTCGGAGACGATCGCGTCACCGGTGTCCGGCTGCGCGACGTCAACACCGACGAAACCTGGGAGCTCGAGGCCGACGGCGTGTTCGCAGCGATCGGGCACGACCCCAATACTCGTCTCTTCCTCGACCAGCTCGATCACGACGAGGGCGGCTACCTGATCACCAAGCCGGGCTCCACGGAGACGAACGTCGAGGGCGTCTTCGCCGTCGGTGACGTGCAGGACCACGTGTACCGCCAGGCGGTTACGGCCGCCGGCTCGGGCTGCATGGGCGCGCTCGACGCCGAGCGCTACCTTGCAGCGCTCGAAGGCCATCTGATGGCCGCCGAAGCAGCTCCTCGCAGCTGAGCATGCCGGAGTGGATCGACCTGCTCGACCCCTCGCCCGAGGAGTTGCGACGGCACCTGCCGAAGGACATCCACCCGCGCGCGCTCGAACAACTGCTGGCACCCGCGAAGCACGACGACGAGCCGCGGCCAAAGCTCGAAGGTCACGGTAACTACATCTTCGGGGTGTTTCTCGTTCCGGTGCTCGTACCGAACGAGGATCGCATCTACTACCAGGAAGTCGACCTGATCGGAACGCGTGAGGGCCTCCTTACGGTTCGCAAGACTCCGGAACGCGGCAAGCCGTTCGACGTTTCACCGGCACAGGCGTCTTGCCGCGTCGATGAGGGCGTCGGGATGAACGCGTACCACCTCATGGACGACATCGCCGAGCGGTATCTCGACCTGATCGACGGCCTCAACGATGAGATCGACGAGCTGGAAGACAACGTCGAGGAATGGCAACCGGCGAAGACGCGTGCCCGGTTGTCGGGGCTGAAGCACGATCTCCTCCACGTCCGGCGGACCCTGGGTCCGATGCGCGACGCGGTGCGAGGGGTCGTCGACGACAGGGTCGAGCTCGACGACGGCGGACCGGTGCTGACAAGAGAGGTCGAGTTGAACTTCTCCGCCGCCTACGACAAGTTCCTGCGCGCCGTGGACGGGCTCGAGCTGTCGCGCGATCTGGTTGCAGGCGTCCGCGACTACCTGCAGTCCAAGATCGCGAACGATCAGAACGAGGTAATGAAGAAGCTGACCGTGATCGCGTCGGTGCTCCTCCTCCCCACGTTCATCGTCGGTCTCTACGGCCAGAACTTCAAACACCATTTCCCCGAGCTCGGCTGGCAATGGGGCTACGTTTGGTCCTGGATTCTGATCGTCGTGACCACGATCGGGCAGCTCGTCTTCTACAGGCGGCGTCGCTGGATCTAGTCCAGCTACCTTGATTCGGTGCCGTACTTCATCTGCCCGAACTGCAAGAACCGGTCGATCGACCATGACCGGCTCCAGGAGATCGACAACGTCCCGGTGGCGTGTGAGCGTTGCGGCTTCGGCTTCCTGTTCGAGCTGATGGACGACTACTACCCCGCTCCGAACACGGGCTTCGTCGTTTGCGACAAGGACGGCCGGATCCTCGCGAGCGGGCGCGGCGTCTTCGAGCTCTCCGGCTTCCGGGAGGAAGAACTGCTCGGCGCGGACATGGTGACTCGGTTCGGGCTGGGCGGATTCGAAGGGGAACAGAATCCGGCGGCCGTTGCGCTCGAGTGGGGCGTGCGGAAACTCGGGGAAAAGCTCGAGCTACGAACGCGCGCGGGTCAGCAGAAGCCGGTGATCGGCGACTTCTTCCCCGCCTACGACGACGACGGCGGACTGCTCGTCGCGCTCACACCGCGCGGCTGACGTAGACCCTCGTCACGTACGAAAAGTCGACGAATCCGCCGAGCCGCGCGGCGACGGCCCGTAGCTCGGCATCGAGTCGCCGCCTGGCCTCGGCCGGCGCGGCCGCGACGAAGCTGACCGAAGCCATGCGCTCGGCGAGCGCGTCGGCATCGAGGGTTTGCGAAAACGGGAACCGCCGTTCCTCGAGTACGCCGAAGAGCGGGCTTTCCTCGAGGGCTAGCGGCCATTGTTCGGCCGGCGGTCGATCCGCCGGAACGAACGGCGCGATCAGCTCACCGACCTCCTGGTGCAGCGGGGCGTCATGGTCGCGGGAGTTCCAGACCAGTGCGATGGACCGTCCCCGACGCAGCACGCGGTGGAGCTCGGGAATCGCCTCGTCGTGGCGGAACCAGTGAAACGCCTGGCCGACGGTGATCGCATCCACCGTGTTATCGCCGAGCGGAATCGCCTCTGCCGAGCCGCGTAGCGCGAGGGCCGAGGGCACCGCCCGTTCGAGCTCGGCCCGCATCGCGTCGCCCGGTTCGACCGCGATCACTCGAGCGCCGGTGGCGATCAATGCGCGCGTCAGCTTGCCGGTACCGGCGCCGAGGTCGAGGACGGTTCGCCCGGGCCGAAGATCGAGCTTGGTTGCGATCCAGTCGACGGCTTCCGCCGGGTATTCAGGACGAGCACGCTCGTAGACGTCGGCCACGAGCTCGAAGCTCCTTGAGTCGGGATGCTGGAGCTCAGACACGCGACGACGGGCAGAGGTCGGTCAGGACACACTCCTCGCAGCGCGGCAGGCGCGCGACGCACACCCGGCGGCCGTGCCAGATCAGCAGATGTGGAAACCGGCCCCAATCATCGCGCGGCACGATCTTGATCAGGTCGCGCTCGATCTTCACCGGGTCTTCCTCTTTCGTCAGGCCGAGCCGCTGCGACAGGCGCCGGACGTGGGTGTCGACGACGATTCCCTGCGGCTCGCCGAGCTCGGCTGCGACGACGTTCGCGGTCTTGCGGGCGACACCGGGCAGACGCACGAGCTCGTCCAGCGTGCGCGGCACCTCACCGTCGAACTCGGTGAGCAGCATCGCCATCGTGCCGCGAATCGCCTTCGCCTTCTGGCGGTAGAAGCCGGTCGCGAAGATGTCTCGCTCCAGCTCCTCCGGCGGCACCGCGAGGTAGTCCTCGGGCTTGCGGTATTTGACGAAGAGCTTCTCGGTCACGCGGTTGACGTTCACGTCGGTCGTCTGAGCAGAGAGCATCACCGCGACCAGGAGCTCGAGCGGCGACCTCGATTTGAGCGCGATGGTCGCATCCGGGTGGGCGGCGGCGAGGCGGTCGATGATCTCGCGGATCCGGGCACGCTTGGGACCGACGCGGCGCCGCGCCTCCTTGACGAAGCTTCTCGGCATGCTCAGACCGTAGCGAGTGCGTGTTCTGCGTAGTTCGCCCCGCGGAGCCCGGGCCCGGCGCAGACGACGTCGAGCGCCGGGCAGCCGGCGCAAATGTACTCGCTCGGCGTCGGGCGGAACTCGCCCGCATTGATCTTTGCGATCGCGTCGCTGAGCTCCGCCTCGAGCTCGGCGATCTGCTCGATGCGAAAGACGGTCGAGACGACGGCGTCGGAGCGCTCGAGGAAGTGGTAGACGACCTCCACTTCCCGGGCACCGGCTCGGAAGCAGGCGAGCGCATAGACGAGCCGCTGCAGGTGGTAGTCGTGCTCGACGATCTCTTCGGGCGTGCCCTCGGCGAGCGAGTTCGTCTTGTAGTCGATGACGATGGCCTGCTCGCCGTCGAGCTGGAGCATGTCGAGGCGGCCGCGAAGAAGCACGCCGTCGTGCTCGAATGCGAACGGCCGCTCCGGTCGCGCACTGGGCAAGGTGGCCACGCGTCGCGCGAGCTCGGATTCGCAGTAGGACTGCACGAACCCCGCGATTCGCTCGAGCTCCGCGTCGCTCACCTTTGGGTACCAGCCGCGAACGAGGCCGGTGAGATCTTCGGGCGGGAGGGGCTCCTGGAGGTTCACGAGCTCCAGCAACCGGTGGACGGCGTCGCCGATCTCGGTGGCGGCCAGCCCGGTCGTGCCTCCGGCCGCGAGCCGCTCGTCGGTCGGGCGCATGCCAACGACACGCTCTGCGTAGTAGCGGTACGAACAGCGGTCGAAGAGCGCGAGCGCGCTGAACGACAGACGCCGAACTCTGTGCAGCGGCGGAGCCGGCACTTCTGCAAGCGGCGGCAGGGCCGGGACCAGCGCGGGCAGCGCGCCACCGGCGCCGCCGTCTTCGAACAACGCGAGCTGGCCCACTTCCGCCGGCAACTCGACGATGGGCGGTGCCGCTTCCTCGACGTGACGGTCGACGCGCAAGATCACACGCGCGCCTTCGCGCTCGAGCTCAACCGGTTCACGGCCGGCGCCTTCGATCTCGCCCTTGGCGTCGAGGCGGCCGAGCACCCAGCCGATGGGCGTCGTCTCGTCCGACGTGCGAGTCGGGTCGATCGAGCCGGAGACGATCAGCCGGTCGATCGCGCGGGTCATGGCGACGTAGTAGAGGCGCAGCCGCTCCGCGCGCTCCTCCTCCTTGCGCGCTTCCTGCACGGCGTCGTACGCGTAGGCGCCGCGCGGCTTGCTCGTGATCGGGTCGGCCACCCGGAAACCGAAGCGGCCGTCGGAGAGCGCGAGGATCTCGTGTGACGAGGGCGGCGCCCTGTCGCGGCCGGCGTCCGCGACGACGACGACCTTGAACTCGAGGCCCTTCGCAGCGTGGATCGTCAGCAGCCGCACTGCGTCGGCGCCTTCCTCCTCGGCGACGGCCTCGAGCTCGCGCGCGCCGACCGACTCCTGGTCGCGCACGAATCGGACAAAGCCCTCGACATCCGGCCCACGGAGCTCTTCGTACGAACGCGCGAGCCGGGCGAGCTTGCGCAGGTTCGCGTAGCGGCGCCGTCCATCCCAGCGTGCGAGCACGGCCAGGTCGTAATCGTGCTCCGCGACGATTCGCTCACACAACCGCTCGAGCGAAAGCCGGGCGAGCGCCGCAGTCAGCCGGTCGTAGCGCTGACGGAACGCACGCAGGAGCTGCACGTCGCGATGTGCCAGGGTCTCGGGCAGCTCGCGCTCGAGCGCGACGAAGAGTGGCCGCTTCGGTGCGGCGCGTCGCAGGAGAGCGAGCGCGTCGTTGGAGACCCCGACCAGAGGAGAGGCGAGCACGCTGACGAGTGCTTCGTCGTCGTAGCGGTTCCGCAACAGGCGCAGGTAGGCGAGCAGGTCGACGACTTGCTGCTGGCCGAAGTAGCCCCTCCCCGTCCCGCGATAGGTCGGGACGTCGAGTGCGCGCAGCTCCTCCTCGTACCACTCGGCGTCGGTTCCGGCGGCGAACAGGAGCACGATCTCGCCCGCGACGGCGTCGCCGGCGTCGATCAGCTCGCGGATGCGGCGTGCGATCGCACGTGCTTCGCCACGCCGCCAGTGCAGGTCCGTGCCGGAGTACGTCGACTTGTCGGTGACGAGCAGCTCGACTGGTGCGCCGAAGACCGGATCCGGAAAATCGCCCGAGGCCGCGAGGGGCTGGAACTCGTCGCCGAAGTCGGCGCCGAACAGGTGGTTGACGACCGCGAGCACCTCCGGCCGGGACCGATAGTTCATCGTCAGCGGCAACACTCCGTCTCCGGCTTGCGCGCGCCGCTCGCGGAAGACCTGCACGTCTGCGTGACGGAAGCCGTAGATCGACTGGAACTCGTCGCCGACGAAGAAGAGCTCGTGTCCGGCCGGCCCGCCGGAGAGCAGGTCGATCAGCTCGCACTGGAGCCGGTTCGTGTCCTGGAACTCGTCGACCATGATCGACCTGAACCGCAGTTGCTCGCGCTCACGGATCGCCTCGTCGTCGCGCAACAGATCGCGCGCGCGCAGCTGCAGATCCTCGAAGTCGAGCGCGGACTCGCGGTCCTTGCCTTCCTGATAAGCAGCGGCGAAGCCGTTCAGCAGTTCCTGCAGCAGATCGCGGTCGGCCGCGGCGAGCTCGTCGAGCGCCGCCTGCTCGACGAGCTTGCGCGCCTCTTCGTACGAAGCTGCGCGCTCACCGCGCAGTCGGAGGTCGCCAAGATCGAAGATCCGGTCGGCGCGCGCGTCGGCGTCGAGATACGCGACGGCCTGCCGGGCCGTCTCGCGTTGCGCGTCGCCGGATCCTTCGTCGTCGGCGAGGCAGTGGGCGGCTTCGCGAAACTCGTCGACGCGACCACTGAGACTCGGGCGCTCCCCCAGCTCGAGGACGAGCTCGCGGCCCGCCGACCTGAGCGTCTCGTAGACGCCGGTGAGCATCCGCCGCAGCCCGTCGGTCCCGTAGACGGCGAGGAGCCGCAGCCGCGCGGGATCGTCCGCGGCACAGAAAGCCGTCAATGCCTCCGCGAAGGCTTCGCTGCGAAGTACGCGGCCCTGGCTGTCGTCGAGCACGCGGAAGCGTGGGTCGACGCCCGCGGCGAACGGATGCGAGCGCAGCAACCTGTGGCAGAAGCCGTGGATCGTGGAGATCCACGCCCCATCGAGCTCGCGCGCCAGGTCTGGACGTCCACGCTCGACGAGCCCGGCGCGGATCCGGCTGCGCAACTCGCCGGCCGCCTTCTCCGTGTAGGTGATGACGAGGATCGATTCGACGTCGACGCCCTCGTCGCAGACGGCACGCGCGAAACGCTCGACGAGCACCTTCGTCTTGCCCGTCCCGGCTCCGGCCGAGACGAAGACGAGCCCGCGCGCGTCGACTGCGCGCTGCTGTTCCGGGTTGAGCTTCACGCCCGCCTCACGCGGCACATCGACCAGAGCTCGCACCAGGTCGGGCAGTCGCCGCTCTTCGGGTCGTGTTTGACATCGCCCGTGCGCATTCGCTCGACGATGTCGACGGCGAGCTCACGAGCGCGCTCGACCTGACCCCAGAAAGCCTCTTCGTCGAGGTAGTCGTTCTTCGCGAATCCCGGGATGCCGTCGTCCTGCGCCTCGGCGCGGAGCAGGCCGCGCGCCTTCCGCTCGCCGGACAGCGGCCGGTAGAGACCGCCGAGCGGCTCGATCCCGACGAGATCGCGCAGCACGAGCATGTAGAGCGGGATCTGGAGCTTCTTCTCCTGCTCGATCTGCACGGCCGAATGAGCGTGCTTGCCGGCTTTGTAGTCCTGGACGATGCCGCGCGCGCTGAACGGATCGACGTCGATTCGGTCGATCTTCCCCGAGAGCGTCACACCTGGGGCAAGCTCGAGCCCGCGCTGCAGCTCGGGCGCCGACCGCTCGGAGCCGAACAGCACCTCGAAGCGGCGAGGGAGGAGCGGCATGTCGGCAGCCGCCTCTTCGCGGACGAAGGCTTCGAGGTCGCGCCACAAGCCGTGACGAAGCTCGCGCGCCTCCAACTCCGTGAGCTCGAGACGCACACCCTTCGCGACTGCTTCGTCGAGGCACCGTGAGAGGAACGCCACGGCGTCCTCGACCCGATCCGGTTCGACGCGGTCGGTGCCGAGCTCCTTCGGCAGCCCGGAGTAGAAGCGGTAGAGAACCTGGTGGGCGATCGAGCCGCGCAGGCGGGCGTCGACCTCCCCGTCGATGCTCTTGGGGTCGATTACACGGTCGAAGAACCAGATCGACGAGCACTCTGCGAACCGCTCGAGCTCGGTCACCCCGTACGTCGTCTTGCGCGCCAACTCGGCGAGCACCTGCGGATGCGTCAGCCGGGTCGGCCGCTCGAAGGCGTGCAGCGCGCGGGCGAGCCGTCGCTCCCAGCCGTTCGCCATCGCAATCGCGTCGGCCTCACCAGCGTCGCCGGCGGCACGCAGCGCGACAGAGCGCAGTCGCTCTCGCTCGGTGGGCGCATCTTCCAGAGGCCACGTCAGATCGGAGAGCGGACGGCGGCGCGTCCAGCGCGCGACGTCGTCCTTCGGGAAGACAGCCTGCACTTCGTCCCAGAACGGACTCGGCTCTCGCGGGCTCCCCTCGTCGGTTGCCGCCTCGCGAACGAGATAGAGGCGCCGGCTCGCCCGCGTGCACGCTGCATAGAAGAGATACCGGTCGCGTGCGACCTGGTCGGGTCGCGTCAGTCGTGCGCGAGAACGCTCGTCGAGGTCACGGCGTGCGTCGTCGCCCAGGAACGGCGACTCGTGCCCTCGTCGCGGCAAGCTTCCTTCTTCGAGCCCGAGCACGAAGACGATCTCGAAGCGGCGTGTGCGCGCGCGCAGCAAGTCGATCACCGCGATCCGTCCGGCCTCGCCCGGCGACGAGCGGCGCACCTCCGCACGCTCGAGCGCCGCGACGACTTCCTCCGGGGACAGCGAGCCGTCGAGCTCGCTCCAACCGCGGAGCTCTGCGACGAGACGCATGACCGACTCGTGCGCGCGGATGTCCTGGCGCGAGAGCTCGCCGACAGGCGGCGCCTCGAGACCGTAGGCGGAGCGCAGCATGAACGCCGCGAGGCCTGCAACCGCGTCGAGCGGTGTCGGCGCGCCGCGTAGAGCTTCGAGAACGGGCAGCGGCTGGCCGTCGCGCAGGCGCATCGTCTCCTCCTCCACGCGCTCCGGCGTCTGCACGGCGCGTCCGCGCAGGCGGCCCTCGAGGAAGTCGACGTTCTGGCGCGTGAGGCCCGAGTACGGCGAACGCAGGAACGCATAGAGGTCGGCGCGTCCGCCTCCGAGCCATGCGAAACGGAGCAAGCTGAGAAGCGCCTGGCCGAAGGCCGTCCGATCGAATCGAACGTAAGCCTCGAGCGCGTAGGGAACGCCGAGCGTGCCGAAGGCCGTCTCGAGCGGCGCCTGCCACCGTTCGAGCGACGGACAGATGAGTCCGATCTGCTCCGGCTCGACGCCGGAACGAAGCAGCGACAGCAACTCCTCACCCACGAGCTCGAGTGCGCCGCGCTTGCCGGCGCTCTCGAAGAACCGCACGGCGCCGTCGATCGGTGGTGCCTCCGGCAGCGCCTCGGCGAAGAGCGTGCGCTCCAGATGCGCGAGCGCCGGCTCGGCGACCTGGTCGAACGCCGGGGGAAGTTCCTCGATCCTCCCGTCCGCGAGCGCGGCGAGATCCTCCATCGTGCGGCGAAGCGATGCGAACGCAGCGCGCCCCGGTTCGTAGGGCATCGACACTGTCACCTCGCTGCGTCCGGCGAGCGCCTGCAGGAGGGCCCACTCGGCTCCGGTCAGATCCTCGAAGCCGTAGGCGAAGACGGGCTCGCCGCCCCAGGCATCGAGCTCGCCGGCAACCCGGTCGGCGGCGTGTCGCCGAAGCAGGTCGCGGTCCCAGAGGTTGAGCCGATCGAGCTCGGCGCGGTACCCGGCGTAGAGCCCGGCGAGCTCGCCTTCGAGATCATTCGGATCGAGCAGTCCCGACTCGAGCTCGCCCACCGTCGAGAGCAAGGCGTCTGCGAAGCCGCCGAAGCGAGCCGAGCGGCCGAGCCCGTTGAGCGACTGTCCGGCGAGCGCGCGCCGGACGATCAGCGCCTGCTGCGCCTCGGTCGCGACCTGTCGGCGCTCGCTCCCGCCACGCGCGATGCGCTTGAAGAGATCGTCGAAAGTGACGATCGAGCCGCCGAGGAGAGCCGGCTGAATCTCGAGCAGCTCACGCTCGCGCTCTTCGACGTCCGACCGGTTCGGCACGATGAGATACGGCTCCTGAGGGAGCGCGTCCAGGTATCGGCGGAGCAGGAGCGCCACCTTCCCGGCATTGGCCGGGCCGGTGATGAGGTTCAGACCCAACTGACCTACTCTAGTCGGGCGGTCAGACGACCCGGACTGCCCGAACGCTAGGAGCGGGAAAGCCTCAAGCCGCGGCGTTCTTCGGCCGGCGGCCGCGCCGCGCGACGGCCTGGCCCGGCATCTTGCCGGCGCAGGCGTCGCAAAGGTCCGCCTGCTTCGAGCCACGCCGCGCGTCGGTGAAATTGATCCGCATGACGGCGCCCTTTGCCTCCTCGACCTCCTTGCCGCAATTGTCGCAGACAAGTCTCGTTACCCGTGCCACTCAATTCCTCCCTCGGAAAAACAATTTCGACTGCGCCGACCTTACCGGAAAGATCCGGGAATTAGGCGGCGGCCTGTCCTTGCTTAATTCGCCACGAACGGAGCAGGCTCAAAAGGGCCTGTTCCTCGCGGTCGAGACCTAAATCGCGCGCACCGACCACGCGCAAATGCCGCGGCCGGAAATCCTCGATGGTTGTGCCGTCGAGATACTGGTCGATGACCGCGGGACTGACGTACGACCCGCGCGCGACGGCGGGCGTGTTTCCAAGCTGCTCCCCCACCCGGCGCATGACGGCGGTGACGGCCCGCTTCGCCTCGGTCTCGGACTCCGCCGGTCCGTGCTCGGCCAGGGCGATCGCCGCGAGCAAAGTGCCGCCCCACGTCCGGAAGTCCTTCGCCGTAAAGTCCTCGCCGAGATTCATGCGAACGTACTCGTTGAGCTTTGCGCCGGTGAGCGCGCAGAGCGCACCGTCCCACTCATAGCGGAAGAGACGCGCACCACGGGGTAGCGCGAGCAGCTCCTTCACCGACTCCGCGAGCTCCGAGTCGACGAGAGTCGTGCGGATCTCAGACCGGTGCTTCCCACGGAAGTGAAACGCGATCCGATGGCCACGCACGGTCACGTGGTTCTTGCGGAGTGTCGTGATCCCGAATGTCTTCGACTCCTTTGCGTAGCGCTCGGTGCCGACCCGAAACCAGCCCCGGTTGATCAGCCGCGTCGCGATCGCCGAAACGCGGTCGCTGTCGAGCAGGTCGTTGTCCATGTGCTCGGCCATCGCCTCGCGCAGGTCGGGGAGACCTTCGGCGAACCGGATCAGCTTGTCGAATTTCTCCTGCTCGCGCTGTGCGCGAAAGCTCGGGTGGTAGAGGTACTGCTTCCGGCCGGCTCCGTCGACACCGGTGGCCTGCAGCTTCGACGACGCGCTCGCGGAGATCCAGACGTCCTTCCACGCGGGCGGGATCACAAGCGACCTGATCCGCTCGAGCTTCTCCTCGTCCGTGATCCGGTTGCCGCGCGCGTCGACGTAGCGAAACCGTCCGCGTGATCCTTCTCTTCTCCAACCGCCTTTTCGGGGCATCGTCCACCGCTAGTGTCCGGAGCCGTGGACGCCAAAACGATCGTGGTGCTCGAGGGCGACGAAACCGGGCAGGAGCTGCTCGAGGAGAGCCTCCGCGTCCTGGCTCCCGAGGTCACCGGGCTCGACCTCGAATTCCCGCGATTCGACCTCTCGCTGGAGTCCCGGCGGGCGAGCCAGAACCAGGTCGTCCACGAGGCCGCGCAGGCGATTCGCGAGCACGGGTTCGGCCTGAAGGCTGCGACGATCACGCCCGAGGAACGCGACGGCATCGGCTCCCCGAACCGCATCCTGCGCGAGGAGATCGGCGGGAAGGTGATCGTGCGCACCGGGCGCCGGATCCCCGGGGTCGTTCCGTTCGGCGGCGTGCACGCCCCGATCTCGATCGTGCGCATGGCGGTCGGCGACGCGTACGGCGCGAAGGAGTGGCGTGAGGGCGAGGGGGACGACGAGGTGGCGTTCCGGACGGAGCGGATCGAGCGTCGCATCTGCCGCGCCGTCGCCGAGTTCTCATTCCGTCAGGCGGAACAGGCCGGCGCGAAGGTGTTCGGCGGCCCGAAGTACACGGTCAGCCCGACGTACGAGGGGATGCTGAAGGAGGAGATGGACGCCGCAGCGGAGCGGCACCCCGACGTGCGCTACGAGCCACAGTTGATCGACGCGACGTTCGCGCTGTTGATCTCTTCGGCCGGTGATCCGCTCGTCATTCCCGCTCTCAATCGCGACGGCGACATCCTCTCCGACCTGGTGCTGCCGCTCTTCGGCTCGATCGCCGGGTCCGAGTCCATGCTCGTCGCCTTCGAAGACGACTACGAGCCGCGCGCGCTGATGGCGGAGGCCGCGCACGGCACCGCTCCCTCGCTCCGAGGCAAGAACGTCGCGAACCCGATGGCGATGATCCTCGCCGGCGCGGCCTTGCTCTCCTACGGCGACGCACGCGCGCAGCAGGTCGGCCGGGCGATCCGCGAGTCCTGTCTGGAGGCGGTCGGCCAGGGGTTCCGCACGGCGGACCTCGGCGGACATGCCGGCACGAGCGAGTTCACCGACGAGGTGATCAGGCGGACGCGCTCGAAGCTCGAAGTCTGGGCGACCCTCTAGGGCTTTACGAGGCTGCTGCGGTGGCCTCGAGCGCACCCGCGCTCCAGGCCTCGAGAAACGCGTGCGCCACCCTCGGGTCGAATTGCGAGCCGGCGCAGCGCTCTACCTCTTGGACTGCCGCGGGGATCGGGAGCGCGCGTCGATACGGTCGCATCGAGGTCATCGCGTCGAACGCGTCGGCGACTGCGAGCAGACGGGCCTCTTCGGGAATGTCCTCGCCGGAGCGACCGGTGGGATACCCGCCGCCGTCCCAGCGCTCGTGGTGGTACAGCACGTAGGGCAGCGCTTCCTGAGCAGGCCAGACAGGCCCGATCAACCTGGCGCCTGCGGCGGGATGCTTCCGGATCTCTGCGACCTCTTCGGGCTCCAGGGGACCGCGCTTGTTGAGGATCCTCTCCGAGATCATCACTTTGCCGAGGTCGTGCACCGGACCGCCGAGTGCCAGTGTCCGGAGGCGGCGATCGTCCCAGCCCATCCACACGGCGACGCGCGCGGCGAGCAGGGTCACGCGGGTGCAGTGCGCCGCCGTCGAGGGGTCACGCGCGGCGAGCGCTGCGGCAAGTGCGGTCAGCATCGGCCTGATCGAATTCCAGGCCACCGGGGCTTTCCCTGCAGGCTGGGCTAACGCCAGATGCCGGTGATCGGTCTCGCTCCGGCCGACCGGCCGAGCGCGGGAAGACCGAAAGCCTGCTCGATCGTGCGCAGTGCGCCGTAGTGATTCGTGACGCCCGTGAAAACCGAGCCCGGACGTACGGCGGTGCCGACGACCAGGGCAGGCGTGTGGCCGCCGCCGCGCAACGAAGTGCTTCCTTCGTCGAAGACGACGAGGATTGCAGTTCTCGGCAGCCGCAACAGCGGGGCGACCGTTCGGCGGAGCCAGGCGTCGCCGACCGCGACCGAGCAGTCGTGCATCGAGTGGCAGAGGTCCGGGACGACGAGCGAGAAGTCGGGTAGGGCGCCTGCTCGAAGATCCGTGGCGAACCGTGCCAGCGGGACGATCTTCGCCCGCCTGCTCGGACTCCCGGCGATGTCCTCAAAGTACGCGAACGGGTTGTGCTTCTTCGCGTAGCGCCCGTACGAGCCGCCGAGGAACCCCGGAGAGGGAAGTCCCTCGGCGTATGTCTTCCAGGTCTTCCCGGCCGCCTCGAGCGTGTCGGCGAGGTTCGAGGCCGCGACGGTGCAGGTCGTGCAGTCGGAGGTGATCCCGTGGGTCGACCCCGAGACGAGAGCGAGGTAGTTCGGAAGGCTCGGGTGCGTGACGCCGTAGTAGCGCGTCAGCCGCGCGTAGCGCCGCGCGTACGCGTTGAACGTCGGAGCGGCGCGATTGCCGAGCACACTGCTCGTCTCCTTGTTCTCGAAGACCACCACGACCACGTGGTCGAGCGCGGGGACCGGGACGACAACGGACGCGGCAGGTGCCGCAACGGTCAGCGTCGTCACGACAGCTGCGATGAAGTACCTCACGCCGTCTCCGCGCGGCGACGCCAGACGTGAAGCGCGGCGATGCCCAGGACGAACAGAATCGCGAGTGCGACGCCACCGTAGACGCCGTAGCGCGCGACCGTATCGGCAACGGCCCGGCCGGCGTAGTACGCGAGCAGTCCGACCGCGGTCGCCCACACGATCCCGCCGAGGGCGTTCCAGAAGAAGAACCTCCACCACGACATCCTCGTGATCCCCGCCATCCACGCGCCCGTCACCCGCACGCCTCCGAAGAAACGCGCGAGGAACACCGCCTTGCCGCCGTGCCGGTCGAAAAAGCGCTCGGCCGGCGGCATGACGCGATCGGCCAAGCGCTTCAGCCACGCGTAGCGCTCGATCAGCCGGCGTCCACCCTCGCGTCCGATCCAGTAGCCGATGTTGTCGCCGATGATCGCGGCGGCGGTGGCGACCGCGATCACAGCGGTGATCGAGAGATGACCCTTGGAGGCGTAGACACCCGCGGCGATCAGCGCCGTCTCACCCGGAAGCCAGAGGCCCGCA
>DATMZV010000213.1:0-7372 GCA_035573355.1 Gaiellaceae bacterium
GTTGTAGACGTTGTTCGACCAGTTCTGGATCGTCGTGTAGCGGCAACGCGCGTCCTTCTTGACGATGATCTCCACGACCGCGCTGTGCAGCGAGTCGGTGGAGTAGATCGGCGCGGTGCAGCCTTCGACGTAGTGCACGTACGCGCCCTCGTCGACGATGATCAGCGTGCGCTCGAACTGGCCCATGTTCTCGGCGTTGATCCGGAAGTAGGCCTGGAGCGGCATCTCGATCTCGACGCCGGGAGGCACGTAGATGAACGAGCCGCCCGACCACACGGCCGAGTTCAGCGCGGCGAACTTGTTGTCGTTCTGCGGGATGATCGTGCCGAAGTACTGCTTGACGAGCTCCTCGTGCTCACGCAGGCCGGAGTCCATGTCGAGGAAGAGCACACCTTGCTTCTCGAGGTTCTCCTGGAGCTTGTGGTAGACGACCTCGGACTCGTACTGCGCGCCGACGCCTGCGAGGTACTTCTTCTCCGCCTCCGGGATCCCGAGCTTGTCCCAGGTGTCGAGGATCTCCGCCGGCAGGTCCTCCCAGCGCTCCGCCTGCTTCTCGGTCGGGCGGATGTAGTAGTAGATGTTCTCGAAGTCGATGTCGTTCAGGTTGCCGCCCCACTGCGGCAGGTCGCGCGCGAGGAAGTAGTCGAGCGACTTGTGGCGGAACTTGCGCATCCAGTCGGGCTCGTTCTTGTGCTCCGCGATCGCCTCGACGACCTCGTGGGAGATGCCGCGGCCGGACTTGAAGAAGTAGTCCTTGGCCTCGTCCGGGTTCGAGAAGCCGTACTTGTACTCCTCGCGGATTCCCTGGACTGTCTCGGTCTCGGTCGCCATCAGGCTGCCTTTCCGTAACGCTCGTACCCTTCGGCCTCGAGCTTGTGCGCGAGCTCAGGCCCTCCTTCTTCCACGATACGCCCGCCGATGAACACGTGCACGAAATCGGGGGTGATGTAGTCGAGGATCCGCTGGTAGTGGGTGATCACCAGGGCGCCCATCTCCGGGCCGACGAGCTCCTTCACCCCGCCTGCGACGACGCGCAGGGCGTCGATGTCGAGCCCGGAGTCGGTCTCGTCGAGCACCGCGATCCGCGGCTTCAGCATCGCCATCTGCAGGATCTCGACCCGCTTCTTCTCGCCGCCCGAGAAGCCGTCGTTGAGATAGCGAGACGCGAGCTCGCGCGAAACCTTGAGCCGGTCCATCTGCGAGAAGATCTCCTTGCGGAACTCGGGAATCGGGATCGGATCGTCCTCGCCGCCGTTCTTCGCCTTGCGGATCGAGTTGATCGCGCTGCGCAGGAAGCTCGTGACAGTGACGCCGGGGACGGCATGCGGATACTGAAAGGCGAGGAAGAGGCCGCGCTGGGCGCGCTCGTCTGCCTCGAGCTCGAGGATGCTCTCACCGTCGAGCAGGACGTCGCCCTCGGTGATCCGGTAGGCCGGATGGCCCATCAGGGCATACGCGAGGGTGGACTTCCCGGAGCCGTTCGGCCCCATCACGGCGTGCACCTCGTTCGGGTCCACCGCCAGGTCGACGCCCTTGACAATCTCCGTGCCGTCCTCGAGGGCGACGTGCAGATTCTTCAGCTCTAGAAGCGCCAAGTTCGTGACATCCAGTCCCTAGGTAGAAAGCGGCCTGGGCGGCCAGCTAGTAGCTCCCATCGTACCCAATGTCGGTTCCGCTTCGACCAGGGCCGTGTGGATCACCCATTCGAGGCGGTCGGAGCCCACCCGGCCATCGCAAACCGCTACCCTGAAGGCATGCCCAACGTCGGCCCTTGGGAGATCATCCTGCTTCTACTGCTCGCGCTCTTGCTCTTCGGCGCCAAGCGGCTGCCCGAGATCGGGCGTTCGATGGGTCGTGGTATGCGCGAGTTCAAGGACTCCGTCGCCGGCAAGGATGTCGACGACGAGCCTGCCGAGCTGCCGAGGCAGACGACGAGCGACACGACGGTCCCTGCGCGCGAGCGCGACCCCGTCTAGCCCGTGAAGCGCCTACCGCGGCGCCTCCGAAGCGGTGAGGAGGCGACGCTCGTCGAGCACCTCGACGAGTTGCGCGCGCGCATCTTCGTCTCACTCGGCGCGCTCGCGGTCGGCTTTGCGATCGCGTTCGTCTTTCACCGGCACCTCCTGCACTGGCTGAACGCTCCTCTGCCCGCCGACCGGGGCAAGCCTGTGACGCTCGGTGTCGCCGAGCCGTTCCTCACTGCGATGAAGGTCAGTCTCATGGCCGGCTTCGCGCTGGCGCTGCCCGTCGTCCTATGGCAGCTCTGGAGCTTCCTCGCGCCTGCCGTGGAGCCCCACGCCGAGCGTCTCGTCTTGACCTTCGTCGCTCTCGCCACCGTTCTGCTCGTGGTCGGCGTGGCGTTTGGCTACTTCCTCGTGCTGCCGCAGGCGATCCACTTCCTGACGAACTTCGACCAGAACCAGTTCCAGATCCTGATCAGGGCGAAGGACTACTACTCGTTCGTGCTCACCGTTTTATTTGCGGTGGGGCTCGTCTTCGAGTTGCCGATCTTCCTTCTGGCGCTGGTGCGTCTCGACGTCATCTCGACCCAGACGCTTCGCAGCAACCGCCGGCTCGGCTACTTCATCGTCGCGGTGATCGCCGTGCTGCTTCCCGGAATCGACCCGGTAACGACGACGATGGAAGCCATACCGCTCGTCTTGCTGTACGAGGCCTCGATCTGGCTCGCCGTGCTGATGGAGCGACGGGCGCCGCAGGCTGAGCCGCAGGCTGAAGCGGCTAGCCTTACCGAACCGTGAACCGGGTCGTCTCCGCTGACTGGGTCCTGCCGATCGAGGGCCCGCCGATCGAGGACGGCGCCGTCGCTATCGAGGCTGGCCGAATCGCCGCAGTCGGAACCTCCGAAGAGCTCGGGCAGGGCACGCGCTACGACGACTCGGTGATCGTCCCCGGCTTCGTCAACGCCCACTCGCACCTCGAGTACGCCGTCTACGGCGGCTTCGGTGACGGGCTCGGCGACTTCTCCGAGTGGATCGCCCTGCACATCGAGCGCAAGGCACGCATCGGCTGGGACGAGTTCGTCGACATCGCGAAGCTCGGCGCGGCGGAGTGTCTCGCGTCCGGTGTGACCACCGTCGGGGATTGCAGCTTCAGCGGCGCGACGGCGGTTGCGTGCGCCGAGTTGGGCCTGCGCGCAACGGTCTACATCGAGGTCTTCGGCTCCGATCCCGACGCAGCGCTTGCACGCTTCGCCGAGATTCGCGACCGCGTGAGCGACGCGTTCTCCGAGCGCGTCCGACCCGGCGTCTCTCCTCATGCTCCGTACTCGGTGTCGATCGACGTCTACGAGGCGTGCGCAAGGCTCGGCTTGCCGATCGCGACGCACATCTCCGAGAGCCGTTCCGAGGTCACGTACCTCCTGACCGGCGAGGGCGCGTGGGGCGCTTACAAGGATTTGCTCGTCGACGCGCCGGGAGCGACTGGCACGCGACTGCTCGCCGAGCACGACCTACTCGGACCAAACCTCGTTGCGGCGCACTGCGTCGTCCTCGAGGATGACGAGATCGGCCTCCTGGCAGCGACCGGCACGGGCGTCGCCCACTGTCCCAGGTCGAACGCTGCGCTCGGCTGCGGCGTCGCGCCGCTGACCGAGCTCCGTGCGGCCGGTGCGAACGTCGGCGTGGGTACCGACAGCCCGGCTTCGGCGCCCTCGTTCGACTTCTTCGAGGAGCTCAGATCCGTCGTTCTCTCCGCGAGGGCGCGGGCGGCCAGGCCTGACGTCCTGACGCCGTCCGAGGCGCTCGAGCTCGGGACGCTCGGTTCTGCGCGGGCCCTGGGGCTCGATTCGGAGATCGGTTCGCTCGTCCCGGGAAAGCGGGCCGACCTCGCTGTCGTTTCCCTCGCGGGCTCTTCGTATCTACCCTGGGAGGACCCCGCCGGGGCAGTGGTGTTCGGTGGGTCGCCCGATCGAGTGCTTGCGACGTACGTCGACGGGGAAGTCCGCTACGAGAAGGGAGGGATGAATTGGCACGAGCTGACCGGCGCCGCTCGCAGCGCGAGGCGCGCAATGCTCGCCCAGCCGGCCGCAAGGCGGCTAGCGGCTCCGCACGCATAGCGGAGAACACGATGTTCTTCCCTCGCCTGCGCAATCAGGCGAAGTGGGCGTTCGTGTTTCTCATCTTCGTCTTCGGCGGCGGCTTCATCTTCCTGGGCGTCGGGTCCGGTGGGCTCGACATCGGCCAGCTTGTGCGTGATGCGTTCGGCAACCAGGGTGGATCCGGCACCTCGGTCTCAGCCGCCCAGAAAGAGGTTCAGCAGCGCCCGTTCAGCCCGGTCGCACGGCGCCAGCTCGCGGACGCCCTCGAGAAGCACGGCCAGATCGACGAGGCGATCGCCTCCTGGACCGAGTACGTGCGGCTACGGCCGCAGGACGTCGCGGCGCTTCGGCATCTCGGCCAGCTCGAGCTCGGGCAGGCAGACCGCTTCTTCCGCGAGGCGCAGCTCGCCTCGCTCGCCCAGTCGGAAGCGGGGATCGGCTCGGCGTTCGTCCCGTCCCAGTCGGGAAAGCTCGGGCAGGCGATCGGGCAGAATCCGATCGAGCAGGCGCTTTCGACGAAGGCCGGCGGGCAGTTGCAGCAGGCCTCGATCAAGTACCAGACGGCGGCGACGAGGGCGGTCGGGACCTACAAGGCGCTCGTCAGGTTGCAGCCGACCGACCAGCAGGCTCTCTTCTCACTCGCGCAGGCCGCGGACACCCTCCGCCAGACGACTGTGGCCATCGACGCCTACGAGCGACTGCTCAAATTCAAGCTGGATCCCTCGACCGCCGCGCAGATTCGCGAGCGGATCAAGACCCTCCAGCAGACGGCTCAGGCTGCTGGCGGCTGAGGTTAGACTCCGCGCGGACGGGAAGACGCCCGCCGAGACAAGCCACGGGGGTCCGATGAACTTCGACATCAAGACCGAGCAGCTGGGGAACGACGCCTACGTGATCTCGCTCGCCGGCGAGGTCGATCTCTACACGGCGCCGGAGTTCAAGCAGCAGCTGCTCGAGGTGATCGGCCAGGGCGGCAAGCAGGTCGTCGTCGACTTCAGCAACACGACGTTCATCGACTCCACGACGCTCGGCGTCCTCGTCGGCGGCGTGAAGAGGCTCCGCACGAACGACGGCCAGCTCTCGCTTGTCTGCAGCGACCGGAACATCACGAAGATCTTCGAGATCACCGGTCTCGACCGCGTCTTCACGATCTACCCGACCCGCGACGAGGCCGTGTCCAACGTGAAGTCGGCCGAAACTCCTCCCGCGTAGGCCTTGCTGCGCAGACTCTCAGCCGCCGCCGGGGGGGTGGCTGTCGTCCTTCTGCTGTCGGCATGCGGGACGGGAGGTTCGGTGAGCTCCGCCTCGGCCGACCTGCAGAACGGTCGCCAGGTCTTCAAGGACACGTGTGCCGGCTGTCACACGATGGCGGCCGCCGGCTCGACCGCCACGATCGGCCCGAACCTCGACGCCGCGTTTGCCGAGGCACGTTCGGAGGGATTCAAGGAGTCGACGATCCTCGACATCGTCCATGACCAGATCAAGTTCCCGGGGCAGTATCCCCTCGCTCAGAACAATCCGGACTACCTCAAGGCGAACATGCCGGCCAACCTGGTCACGGGACAAGATGCGATCGACGTCTCCGCCTACGTCGCGGCCAACGTCGGGAAACAGGGCTTTGAGGCTCAGGTCGTCACCGGGACGAACGGGAAGCAGATCTTCATCACCAAGTGCGGCGGCTGCCACACGCTGAAGGACGCCGGGACGACCGGGACGCAGGGACCGAACCTCGACCAGCTGAAACCGCCCTTCCCGATCGTCAAGAACCAGGTGATCAAGGGCGGCGGGATCATGCCGGCCTTCAAGGGCGTTCTCACCGACGCCCAGATCAACGCGGTCGCCAAGTACGTCGCCGAGCACGCCGGCAAGTAGTGCCGTTCGACATCGAGGCCTTCAAGGAGCTGGGCCGGGATCGGCTGCCCGGGTTGATCGGGATCGAGGTCGACGAGATCGAGGTCGGTCACGTGCGGATGCATCTGCCGCTTCGTGAGGAGCTTCTTGCACCCAACGGCTACCTGCACGCAGGCACCGTCGTCGCTCTCGCCGATTCCGCGTGCGGCTACGGGTGCATCGCGTCGCTTCCGGACGGCGCGTCGGGTTTCACGACGATCGAGCTGAAGACGAACTTCCTCGGTACCGCTCTGTCCGGAACGCTGACGTGCGAGTCGACGAGAATCCACGGCGGCCGGACGACCCAGGTATGGGACGCGGTCGTGAAGGACGAGTCCGGCAAGACGCTGGCGCTCTTCCGCTGTACGCAGCTCCTGCTCTATTGAGTCGGTTCGCGCTCGAGGTCCACAACCACGTGCGTGATCGGGACCGCGAAGCGCTCGCGTGCCTTGTCCACGACGCCGCGCTCGAACCAGGGCGAGCGGCCCTCGGGGTGGGTCGAGATGATGATCTCGTCCGCGCCGAAGGTCCTCAAAGCGTCCTCGATCGCCTGGAGGGGATCGCCGTCGCCGATCTCGCCGCGTGCCTGGACGCCCGCGTCGGCGAGTTGCGCGAGGCTTCGATCGAGTCGGTCCTGTGCCTCGGCGCGCGCACCGTCGTCGTCCGAGACCCAGTGCTTCAGCGGCGAGTTCAGCGCAGGGGTGACGACCAGCACCTCTTCGCGGACATCGAGGCTCTTCTCGAGGATCATCGAGCGCAAAGTGTGGCCGGCGACGGTCTCGTTCGCGATCACGAGGATGCGCCGCTCCCCCGGTGCATGGGGGCGAGCGACCGTCTTCGTGACGCGTTCGTCCCGCCGTGCGTGCAGCCACCAGCCGACGGCCACGGCGCTCACCACTACGAACACAGCGAGCCCGACCCACTTCCCACCCGTCACGGAGGCGACGACGATCACTCCGAAGTAGACGATCGAAGCAATCAGGAACCTGAACGCCTCAGCTTCGCTTCGGAGCGGATTGATCACGTCAGAGCAGGTAGACGGTCGAGTACACGACAATCCACATTACGTCCACGAAGTGCCAGTAGATCCCTCCGATCTCCACACCGTGATGGTGCTCGGGGGAGAAATGGCCCCGGAACGCCCGGATCGTCATGAACAGGAGGATCGAGAGCCCGACGAAGACGTGCGCTCCGTGCAGGCCGGTGAGACAGTAGAAGATCGTCCCGAAAGCGCCGTTGTGCGGAGCGAAGCCGACGCGCGAGTACTCCCGCGCCTGGGTCGTGAGGAAGACGAGGCCCATCAGGAAGGTGAGCAGAAGCCCCGCCTGCAGTCCCGCCCGGTTGCCGCGCTTGATCGACTGAAGCGCCCAGTGCATCGTGAAGCTCGAGGTGACGAGGATCGCGGTGTTGACTCCCGCAACGAAC
>DATMZV010000214.1:0-8331 GCA_035573355.1 Gaiellaceae bacterium
TCTCGTGCCGGTCGCAACCGAGGTCTTCGACGGCGTGCTCGGGTCGGAGCCGAACCAGGTCGGCCGCACGCGCGACGACGTCAACGTCACCGCCGAGCAGCTGCTCGACTTCGAGATCGACGGTGGGCACGTGACCGACGATGGTTTGCGCACCAACGTGTCGGTCGGAGTCCGCTACCTCGACGCGTGGCTGAACGGTGTGGGAGCGGCGGCGATCGACAACTTGATGGAGGACGTTGCGACCGCCGAGATCTCGCGGGCGCAAGTGTGGAGCTGGGTCGAGGCGGGCTACTTCGACGCCGAGAGGGTCCGCGACGAGGTCGGCCGGGTCGAGGCTGCGCCGGCGGCCAAGGAAGTGTTCGAGGAGGTCGCGCTGGCCGCGGAGTTCGTGGAGTTCCTGACCCTTCCCGCCTACGAGCGTCTCTAGACGGGCGGGCCTTGCTCCACGAGCGCGAGCACCTCGGCTGCAGTGCCGCGGTGGTCGTGGAGGTTCTCGAGCCACCAGGTCGCACCAGCGCGCGCGTATGCCGCGGAATCGCCGCGTCCTCGCTCGCCCAGCAACGCGACGTCGTAGTCGTCCGAGCGACCGATCGTCGCGATGCTGCGCGCGACGTCGTCGGGCGAGAGCGTCATTCCGGTCGGGTCTGCGCTGTCGGCGAGCCAGCCGTCGAAGCGCGCCGCTCGCCGCAGCGACGCAGGTCGGTTTCCCCCGATCCAGATCGGCACCCGGTCCTGCACCGGTGCTGGAGCGAGGGTGACGCCGTCGACGGTGTAGTGCTCGCCGTGGTGGGTGACCTCTTCTCCGGACCAGAACCTGCGCAGCAGGTCGAGCCCTTCGTCGAGCATCGCGGCTCGCACCTTCGCGTCGACCGGCTCGCCGAACTTGCCGAACTCCGAGGTCGAGCCTCCGAGCCCTGCGCCGAAGGTGACACGGCCGCCGCTCAGGTTGTCGAGCGTCGCGACCTGGTGCGCGACGACCTGGGGCCGGCGGCGTGCGACGGGCGTGACCGCCGTGCCGAGGCGCACGCGCGAAGTCGACGCCGCGATCGCGGCCAGGACGGTCCAGGGATCGGCCGCGGGCGATCCCCAGACGAAGGCGAGGTGGTCCCAGATGAACACGCCGTCCCAACCATGCGCTTCGGCTGCGAGGCCGAGCTCCACGGGCACGCGCGGATCGGAGAAGGTGCCGAGGTTCGCAAGACAGATCCCGTAGCGCATCACGCAGACACTAGAGTCCCGGGGCGGTGGGGGAGTTCACGACGCGACCGGAGCTGCGGGGAACTTTCGGGATGGTCGCGTCCACGCACTGGCTTGCGTCCGCCGCAGGGATGGCCGTGCTGGAACGCGGCGGCAACGCCTTCGACGCTGCCGTGGCCGCCGGGTTCACGCTGCAGGTCGTCGAACCGCACCTGAATGGCCCCGGCGGCGAAGTGCCGGCGCTCCTGTATCCGGTCGAGCGCGGCGAGCCGCTGACGTTGTGTGGACAGGGAGTCGCACCTGCGGCTGCGACGATCGAGCGCTACCGCGAGCTCGGCCACGATCTGATCCCGGGCACCGGAGTGCTCGCTGCATGCGTGCCGGGCGCGTTCGGGGGCTGGCTCCTGTTGCTGCAGGAATTCGGCACGTGGCGCCTCCGGGACGTCCTCGAGTTTGCGATCGACTACGCGGACAACGGTTTTCCGGTCGTCGGCGGGATGCGGCTCTCGATCGAACGCCAGGCGGAGCTGCTCGCAGGCTGGCGTGCCTCGCGCGATCTGTATCTGCCGGTACCCGGGCTCGGGACGCAGTTCCGCAACCCGACGCTCGCCTCGACGTACAGGCGCATCGTCGAAGAGTCCGCGGGCGGCTCTCGGGAGTCGGAGCTCGAACGCGCGCGTGAGCTCTTCTACGGAGGCTTCGTCGCCAATGAGATTCACGCCTTCTCGGAGGCGGAGGGGGGACTGCTCACCCGAGACGACCTCGCTGCCTGGCACGCGACGTTCGAGCCGGTGGTCTCGTTCGACTACCGCGGGACGACTGTCTGCAAGACGGGACCTTGGGGTGCCGGCCCGGTGGCGTTGCAGCAGCTTGCCCTTCTCGAGGGCTTCGACGTCGGCGGGCTCGGCGAGGCTGAGTTCGTGCACGTCGTGATCGAGTGCGCCAAGCTCGCATTCGCCGACCGCGACGCTCTCTACGGCGACGTGGACGTTCCGCTCGACACGCTCCTCTCGCGCGAGTACAACGACGCACGCCGCGCACTCCTCGGCGACGACGCGTCATCCGCGTACGAACCGGGGCTCGGGCGCCTGCCGACTCTCGTCGAAGCGGAGCAGCTCGCCGGTGCTGGTGAGCCCACGCGCGGTGACACGGTCCACGTCGACGTCGTCGACCGCTTCGGCAACATGATCTCCGCGACGCCGAGCGGCGGCTGGCTGTACGGCTCGCCGGTGATCCCGGCGCTCGGCTGGCCGCTCGGGACACGCGCCCAGATGTTCTGGCTGGAGGAAGGACTGCCCTCGTCGCTTCGTCCGGGTGCGCGTCCTCGGACGACGCTTTCGCCGGGGCTCGCGCTCCGCGACGGAAAGCCCTGGCTCGCCTGGGGAACTCCCGGTGGAGACCAGCAGGAGCAATGGGGGTTCCACGTCTTCCTGCGCCATGTCGAGAGAGGGCTCAACCTGCAAGAGGCAATCGACGCTCCGGAGTTCCACACGGATCACCTGATCTCGTCGTTCTATCCCCGCGGCTTCGTCCCGCGTTCGCTCGACCTCGAGGGGAGGTTCTCACAGGACGTCATCGCGGAACTCCGCGCCCGCGGCCACGACGTTGCAGTCGAGCCCGACTGGTCGCTCGGCCGCGTCACGGCCGTCCAGAAGGAGGACGGCCAGCTACGAGCAGGCGCGAACCCGCGCGGCATGCAGGGCTACGCGGCCGGCCGTTAGACTGACCTCATAGTCGCAGCGTGAGCTCACCCCTTCTCTGAACGGCCTCGAAGCCAAGGCTAGGATCGCGCGCGAGATGGAAACTCTGTACAAGCCGGAGGGCGTCGAGGAGCGCTGGCAGCGCGCCTGGGAGGAGGAGGGCCACTACAACGCCGACCCGGACCCGAGCCGGGAAACCTTCGTCATCGCGCACCCGCCGCCGAACGTGACAGGTGATCTCCACATGGGTCACGCGCTGCAGCTTTCCCTGGCCGACACGATCATCCGCACGCGCCGCATGCAGGGCTACAACACGCTCTTCCAACCCGGCTTCGACCATGCCGGGATCTCGACGCAGAACGCGGTCGAGAAGCACCTCGCGCAGGAGGGAAAGACCCGCCAGGATCTCGGCCGCGAGGCCTTTGTCGAGCTGGTCTGGGAGTGGCTACGGGAGTACGGCGGCAAGATCATGCTCCAGTTCCGCCGCATCGGCGCCTCGATGGACTACCGGCGCGAGCGCTTCACGATGGACGACGCCTACGTGCGCGCAGTGATGCGCTTCTTCGTGCATCTCTACGGCAAAGGTTGGATCTATCGCGCGAACCGGATCATCAACTGGTGCCCGTTCCATCAGACGTCGCTCTCCGACCTCGAGGTGGCACACGTGGAGGTGGACGATGCGCTGACTTACGTGCGCTACCCGCTCGCCAACGGCGACGGCCACATCACGATTGCGACGGTGCGGCCGGCAACGATCCTGGCCGATGTAGCGGTGGCCGTGCACCCGGACGACGATCGCTACCGGCACCTGGTCAACCGCGAGGTGATCGTTCCCGTGGTCGGGCGCCGCGTACCGGTGGTCGCCGACGAGCGCGTCGAGCGCGACTTCGGCACGGGCGCGCTCAAGGTGACGCCGGGTCACGACCCGCTCGACTACGAGATCGGCCTCGACCACGGTTTGCCGGAGATCACGGTGATCGGACCGGACGGCCGGATGAACGAGGAGGCCGGTGAGTTCGCAGGATTGACGCAGGAGGAAGCGGACGAGCGCGTCCTCCAGTGGCTGAAGGAGCACGGCCAGCTCGAGAAGAGGGAGTCGTACCGCCACAAGGTGGCGCTCTGCGATCGCTGTCACAGTCGCATCGAGCCGCGGATCTCGCTGCAGTGGTGGTGCTCGATGACGGAGCTGCGAAGGCCTGCGCTCGAGGCGCTCCGTTCCCGTCGCGTCCGTTTCCACCCGGACTCGCAGCACCGTTTCGCGATTCAGTCGCTCGAGGACGCGCCGGACTGGAACATCTCCCGCCAGATCTGGTGGGGCCATCAGCTACCGGTTTGGCAGTGCCCGGACGGGCACCTCACCGTCGCCGAGACGGAGCCCGAGGCCTGCGGCGAGTGTGGTTTGCACGAACTCGTGCGCTCCACGGACGTCCTCGACACGTGGTTCTCGTCGGCGTTGTGGCCGTTCGCGACCCTCGGCTGGCCAGAGGACACAGAGGACCTGCGCACTTTCTACCCGGGGAATCTGAACACGACGGCGCGGGACATCATCCGGCTCTGGGAGAACCGGATGATCTTCAGCGGGCTCGAGCTGATCGGCGAGGTTCCGTTCCGCGACGTCGTCATCCACTCAACCGTGCACGCGCCGACGGGCGGCCGGATGTCGAAGAGCCTGGGCACCGGGATGAACCCGCTCGCTGCGATCGAAACGTACGGCGCGGACGCGACCCGCTACGGGCTGATGAAGATGGCGTCCTCGCAGGACGTCCGCTTTTCGGAGGGCGCGATCGAAGAGGGGCGGAAGCTCGCGAACAAGCTCTGGAACGTCGCACGGCTGATCCTCCAGGCCTCGGAGGGCGCGGCGCCGGACGAACGCCCCGGCACGCTCGAGGAACGCTGGATCCTCGCGCGCCTGTCACAGACACAGCGCGAGGTCGAGCGGCTCCTCGGCGAGTTCGACTTCTCACACACGGTGAGCGAGCTCTATCACCTCACCTTCGACGACTTCTGCGACTGGTACGCCGAGGCGGCGAAAGCGCGGCTCTACGACGGCGACGCGGACGCGCGCGCCACCGCGGTGGCGGCACTCGAACGGTTGCTGAAGCTCCTGCACCCCGCGATGCCGCACGTGACGGAAGAGATCTGGTCGAACCTGCCGGCACGGGAGACGCGGCTGATCGTCGCACCCTGGCCCGAGGCGGCTGACGAGACGGACGCGGGTGCGCTCACTGCGGTGCAGGAGGCGGCGGTGGTCTACCGCCGGAGTGGCGTGCTGCCAAAATTGGAAGGCGAGGAGCGGCGCATCTTCGACGCGGTCGTGAAGCCGAAGCCGGCCGACGGCTCGGGCGACGGCAACGCCGCGGCAGAGATCGCGCGGTTGCAACAAGAGATCGCCCGCGCGGAAGGAATGCTTGCGAACGAGCGCTTCGTGGGCAACGCTCCGGCCGAGGTCGTGGAGGCCGAACGCGAGAAGCTCGCGCGCTACCGGCGGGAGCTCGATGCAATCTCAGGCTGAGTACGTCGAGTCGCTGAGCCCGTGGCCGAAGGACGGCTTCGGTCTCGACCGCATCAAGGCGCTGCTCGCAGCGCTCGGCGACCCGCAGCTCCGCTACCCGTCGATCCACGTCGTGGGCACGAACGGGAAGTCCACCGTCACTCGTACGATCGAAGCGCTGCTCGCGGATGCGGGGCTCGCCGTCGGCGCCTATCTCTCCCCGCACGTGCGCGGGTGGAGCGAACGCATTCGCGTGAGGGGCGAGGAAGCCGATTTCGAAGCCGCCGTCGGGCGAGTGCGGGCCGAGGCCGAGCGGATCGAGGCGACGCAGTTCGAGCTCGTCACTGCCGCCGCCCTGGCCGAGTTCGCGTCGGCCGGGGTCGACGTTGCCGTCGTCGAAGCTGGGCTCGGCGGCCGCTACGACGCGACGAACGTTCTCCGCTCGCCGGTCCAGGTGCTGACCAACGTCGCCCTCGAGCACACCGAGGTGCTCGGCAGCACACGGGAGGCGATCGCAGTGGAGAAGCTCGCGGTCGTCCAGCCGGGCTCAACGGTCGTCGTCGGCGAGCCCGAGTGGGAGGGGCTCGCCCGCGAGAACGGCGCCGAACAGGTCGTCGTCGCCGGCCACAGCAACCTGGCGATCGCGATCGCCGCCGCGGAGGCGTACCTCGGCCGGCCCGTCGACGGCCACGTGCAGGTCCAGCTGCCGGGGCGGCTCGAGCGTCTGAGTGAAGATCCTCTGGAGATCTGGGACGGCGCGCACAACCTCGCCGGCCTCGGTTACATGCTGCCCCGCCTGCCGACCGCGAGCTATGTCGTCGTCGCGTCGATCCTCGCCGACAAGGACGTAGAGGGGATGCTGGCCGCTCTTTCGGTTCTCGGAAGCCGGCTGGTGGCCACCTCCTCGAGCAACGCCCGCTCGCTCACGGCTGAAGAGTTGGCCGAGCGGGCCCGGCCGTTCTTCTCCGACATCCGGCCGATCGAGGATCCGGCCGAGGCCCTTGCGTATGCCCGGACCCTCGACAAGCCGGTCCTCGTGACCGGCTCCCTTTACCTCCTGGCCGATCTCGCCAAGGATGAGAGCCTGCGATGGCGAACGTTGGCGACAGGGTGACGGTCTTCGCGTTCGCGGCGCTCGTTTTGGCCGCGATCGTGGGGATCGCGTTTCTTGTGGGGTACGTAATAGGAAGAATCCTCTTGTGATCGCCAGCACCTTCAGCGGAATCCACGACTTCTTCGCCTCCGGCACCTGGCAGGTGATCCGGAACCTCGTGGTCTTCTTCCTGATCGCCTTCTGGCTCGCGGTGGGCTACTGGGTCTACAAGGACGCGAAGCGGCGGATCGAGGATCCGGTTCTGATCGCCACGGCGGTCGCGATCGGGCTCGTCATCCCCTATCTCGGCGCGCTCGTGTACATGCTCTTCCGGCCGCCGGAGTACCTCGAGGACATACGCGAGCGAGAGCTCGAGATCAAGGCGATGGAGGAACGGCTAGCACGCCGCGATCTCTACTGCCCGGTCTGCCGGGCGGAAGTTTCGAACGAGTTCCTTGTCTGCCCGGTCTGCACGACGAAGCTGAAGCAGGCGTGCGTGAACTGCAAGGCGCCGCTCGAGGCGCTCTGGCAGGTGTGCCCCTACTGCGAGACATCCGTCGAGCCGGTTGCGGTCGACTTCCCGACCTTCGAAGTCCGACCGCCCAAACGCCGGCGACGCTCCGAGTAGACTGCGCCGCCGATGGCGGTCGAGCGCTCACTCATCCTGATCAAGCCCGACGCCGTGCAGCGGAGGCTCGCCGGCGACATCCTTGCGCGAATCGAGCGCCGTGGCTTCGTGCTGCGGGCCGGCAAGCTCATCCACGTCGACCGCTCACTCGGCGAGACCCACTACGCCGAGCACAGGGAGAAACCGTTCTTCGGCGAGCTCGTCGAATTCATCACCTCGGGCCCGACACTGGCGCTGGTTGTCGAGGGCGAGGGCGCCATCGCCACGATGCGCAAGACCATCGGCGCGACGAATCCCGCGGATGCCGAGCCGGGATCGATCCGCGGCGATCTTGCGAACTCGATGCCTGACAACCTGGTGCACGGTTCCGACTCGCCGGAGTCTGCGAAGCGCGAGGTCGCGCTCTGGTTCTCGGACGATGAGCTCGTCTGACCGGCCCGACTACGTTCAGCAAAACGTCGCGAATTGGACTCGCGCGAACACGGACTACACGGATGCGTCTGCCGCGAAGGCCTGGGCGCAGGAGCAGATCACCTGGGGCGTCTTCGAGAAGCCCGAAGCTGATGTAGACGTCCTCGGCGACGTGCAGGGACTCGACGTCGTCGAGCTGGGTTGCGGCACCGCGTACTTCTCTGCCTGGCTGGCCCGTCGCGGCGCGCGCCTCGTCGGGGTCGACCCCACACCGGCGCAGTTGGCGACGGCTCGTCGCCTGCAAGAGGACACGGGCCTCCACTTCCCGCTCATCGAGGCGATCGGTGAGGAGGTGCCGCTGCCGGACTCGTCCTTCGATCTCGCTCTCTCGGAGTACGGCGCCTCGCTCTGGGCCGATCCCTACCTCTGGGTTCCGGAGGCCGCGCGGCTGCTACGGCCCGACGGGCGGTTGATCTTCCTCACCAACTCCACCGTCTCCGTGCTCTGCATGAGCATGGACGGTGTCGGCGAGCAACTCGTGCGACCGCAGTTCGGACTGGGCAAGTGGGCATGGCCCGATACGCACGAGGTCGAGTTCCATCTTGCTCACAGCGACTGGATCGACCTGTTGCATGAGAACGGATTCGAAATCGAGCGACTCGCCGAGCTGTACGCGCCGCCGGCCGCAGAGACGCACAGCTATTACAAGTACGTGACGGCCGAGTGGGCACGCAAGTGGCCGGTCGAAGAGATCTGGGCCGCGCGCAAACGTGGCTGACGCAGCGCCATCGCCGCCGCTGCTGCTGGCGTC
>DATMZV010000215.1:0-5054 GCA_035573355.1 Gaiellaceae bacterium
GCCCGAAGTCGGGCGTTTACTGTTGCTGTGAGTCGGAGGGCGTGTTTAGCGGCGTCTTGAAATCGAGGTCGTTGGGGCCCGCCACCGACACTCACGCGGCTCAACAGCTGCCGACCTCGTCGGCGAGCGCGATGCCGGTGAGCAGTACTCCGCCCGAGCGGGCGTAACTGACGAAGGACTGCTCGCTGCGCGGGTCGCCGTAGATCGGCGAGTAGCGCGGAGCCTCCACATGGACGTCGCCGTAGCCGTTCGGCGGGACGCAAACCGAGATCTGCTTGCTCGTTCCCGTGGCGTCCGTCTCGCCGCGCCAATCGTCCGCGTTGGAGTGAAAGCGGAATGGGCGTCGCGGGACGTCCTGCGGCGCCCGCACCGAGATCGTCAGGTAGCGCCGCTCGGTCTCGGACTGCCCGGGGGTGTCGAAGACTCTGATCGTGCCGGTTACCTTCGGAATCGTCCAGCCGTCGCGATACAGGTCGAAGGCGAGCCAGTCGGCACGCCATGGGCGCAGCGTGCGGATCAGCGCGGCGCCGCGATTCTCGTCGAGCACCTTCCCTGACAGGTGGAACCGGGTCTCGGCGACGCCCTGTACGACGTAGTCGCTCGGAGATACGTTGGCGCGGCCGGTCTGACGGTCGACGTCCAGCGGAACGGTCGGAAAGGTTTCCGGCGTGCCGGTGAAGGCGTCCTCGTACACCGCTGCGTTTCGAACCGACGCGTTCCAGAACTCGACGTTCCACCAGTACGCGACGTTCTCCCAGTAACTCCCGTAAAGGAACGGGTACGGGAGCATCGTCACGCTCGAGCCGGTGCCAACCTTGCGATCGATCCAGTCGAAGACCACGCTCTGGTCGACCGTGATCGGTCGACCGCTCGTGCCGTCGTGTGCCAACAGCCGGGTGAACGCGCCGCCTGCTAGCGCCGGTATGGCAAGCGCTCCGACGACGACGACCGCGAGCGCAACGCGACGCCCGACCATGAGCAGCAGCGTGACTGCGATGGTCACGAATGCGAGCAGGGCGCGCGCTCCGTTGACCGAGCCCGCGATGCCGAGAAGCGGCTCGTTGAGCAGCGCAACGGGCGAATCCACGTTGAACTTGTCGTAGCGGACGACCGGCATGAAGGCGAACGCCATCGCGAGTAGCGCTCCAGCGCCGAACGCCGCCCAGCGCGGCCACTCCCTTTCCCGCACCATCGCGGCGCACGAGATCAGCAGCAGCGGCACGAGATAGAAGAGGTACCGATCGTGCAAACGGTTCGCACCGAAGCGGAGGTCGTACGACGTCACCTCGAACAGAAGTGCGAAGACGGTGACCACAGCGATACTTGCGTATGCGTGCTGGTCTCGGGTCCGCTCGCGCACGAGCGCGGTCAAGGGCCAGGCAACTCCAAGGATGAACGGCGCGATTCCGAGTCCGAGCCCCAGCGGGGTTAGATGCTCGAGCAGCGAGCGCGGCATGCCGGACGGCGTCAGGTTTCCTTCCGCCGTGACAGAGTAGGTGCCGAGGGCGTGCGACAGCTCGCCGGCGGCAGCCAGACCGATTGCGGCAAGAAAAAGCGCCAGGTAGGCGCCGGCCAGCACACGGTGCCGTGCGACCAGCACGCGCGGACGGAAACGGTCGAGCAGCAGCGCCAGCGGCACGATCGCCAGCAGCACCGCGAACTGCGTGCGCGCAAGGATCGCGACACCGATCGCCACGAGCAGGAGCAAGTCGTTCCGGGGCCGCGGCGACACGGCTGCGTTGTGCAGTGCGAGTAACGCCCAGGCGAACGCTGGATACGCGACGGACTCGGTCATCAGAAACGACGAGAGAGCGATCCACGGCATGCAGACCGTCAGCACGCCCACCACATACGCGAGGCGCGTGCTGCCGGTGACGCGCCGAGCCAGCAGAGCGGCGGGAATGCAGGCGGAGCTCATCACGAGCGCGTTCAGTACGTGCGCGTCGTGCAGACCGTGAGGGACGAGCCGTCCTGCCAGGAGCGGCGCCAACAGCAACGGATAGAGCTGGTTGATGTTCCCTATCAGCTCGCCGTGGACGTGCGGCAGCGGCGAGTGGAGCTGGGTGACGCTCAGGGCCAGCCGCTCGTAGAGCAACTCGTCGGTCATCACGTACCAGTCGGCGACCCGGGTCGTCAGCACCGCCAGCCCTCCTCCGAGGACCAGCCATAACGCCGCAAGCGGCCAGGCTCTCAACCGGCCCGGGTCCACGCGTCCGCGCAATCTACCGTCGCCGCAAATTCCGGTCGAGGATCGCTGCCGCCCTCCCGCGAGCGAGGACGTTGGAGTCGGACCACCCAGCATGCTGGAGGATCTTGCCGTTACTCTCCCCCGCCAATGCTGCGGCGTACGCTTGGCCTTCTGCTCGTCTTCCTCGTCGTCGCGACGGGTGCCGGGGCGAAGCCGAAGCCGAAGCCGACGCCGAAACCGAAAGCGTTGTCTGATCCAGTCGCGTGGACGAGCTACGGCTTCGACGATCAGCTCCGGAACTCGGTGTCTTCAACTCTGCTGACGCTTCGAAGCGTCACCCATTTGGCGGCGGCCTGGAAGGCCGAGCTGGACGGCCCCGTCTACGCCTCGCCTCTCTCCGCCCAAGTCGGCGCGCGCCAGGTGGCGTACGTCTCGACGGAGGCTGGCTCCGTGTACGCCCTCGCCGTCGCGACGGGTGCGGTGCTGTGGCGGCGCCAGCTTGGGACCACGACGACGGAGGTCTGCGGAACCTGGGGAATTACGTCCACTGGCGCCATCGACCTCACACGAAAGCTCCTCTATGTCGTCGGCGCCACTGGACAGCTGCACGCGCTTTCGCTTGCGACGGGCGAGGAGGCGGCCGGCTATCCACGACAGGTCGTAGCGAGGCCGGACATCGAGTACGTCTGGGGCGGCCTGCGCATCGCCCAAGATCGGCTTTACGTGCCGATCGCGTCCTATTGCGACGTCGGCGGCGCGGACGGATTCCCGGAGGGAAGCCTGCTGGCGGTGCCCCTCGACCCGGCGAGCGCGATTTCGAGATGGGACCCGGTGCCCGGTCCGGACAACCTCGGAGGAATGTGGGGCTGGGGCGGCGTCGCGATCGATCCGACAGACGGAGTGATCTACACGGGAGTCGGCAATTCACATGTCTGGTCGGACGAATGCTCGTGCTTCGTGGACGACGCTGGTTATGGGGACAAGATCGTCGCGCTGAGCCCAGACCTCACGAGGGTGATCGACTCTTCCACCTTGCCGATTCCTCCGACCGGAGACGCCGATTTCGGCGCCGCCGCATTGCTCTTCCAACCGGAGACATGCCCGCCCTTGGCCGCGGCCAACAACAAAGACGGGACCCTCTACATCCTCGACCGCAAGCACCTATCACGCGGCTCACTCGTCTTCATTCCGCTTGGTGACGGAGTGGCGCCCTTCATCGGTGAGCCGGCCTGGTCTGTCTCGAAGCAGATGATCTACTCCGCCCAGTCAGTCCTCTACAGCGATGATGGGAAGCGGCTCGGCAACGGCGTACGAGCCTTCCATGTCGACCCCGGCTGCGGTTTCAGGCCGATCTGGTCGAAGGCACTCGGCGACGGGAATCAGGCGAAGCCGCTCGTAGTCGGGAACGTCCTGTTCGCAACCGGAGGCAAGACCGGCGGGTTCTACGCGCTCGCCGCCGCCAACGGCCTCAGCCTCTGGTCCTACCCGACGAATGGCGGAACGGTTGCCGCGATGATCACGGTCGCAGGGACAGTGCTCGGAGCGGATACCAAAGGGACGGTCTACGCGTTTCGTCCTTCGCCGGCCCGTTCAGCCAGCTGAAACTAGCTCTGTGCCCGATGAAAAGCGGGCGTCCGGGTAAGGCGAGGCGGAAGGGCAAGGCTGAGCGTCGAAACGGCGCCACACGCCGCTGAGAAAGCCGGTTAAGCGGAGGGGGAGGGATTTGAACCCTCGTCGGACCCAAGAGCCCGAAACGGTTTTCGAGACCGCCGCATTCGACCGCTCTGCCACCCCTCCGCGGGTACGCAAGGGTAGCGCCCGCCCTCTCCGGGCGCCCGGATACGCTCGTCCGGTGCCGGAGCCGGTGAACGTCTGGGATTTCGAGCAACTCGCGGAGGAGAAGCTTGACGCGAACGCGCACGCCTACTTCGCGGGTGGCGCCGGCGACGAGGTCACACTGCGTGACAACCTCGCCGCCTTCGAGCGACGCAAGCTGCGGCCCCGCGTGCTCGTCGACGTTCAGTCGGTGTCGACGGCGACCACCGTCCTGGGGACGGAGATCGCCTTGCCGATCCTGCTCGCTCCGCTCGCCATGCAGCGCATGGCACACCCCGACGGAGAGCTCGCGACCGCTCGAGCGGCGGCGGCGGCGCGAACGATCATGTGCCTCTCGACCGCCGCGACGACGCGGCCGGAGGAGGTTGCCGCCGCCGCGCCGGGCGCGCCGCGCTGGTTCCAGGTCTACGTCTTCGGCGACCGCCTGCAGACCGAGGAGCTGATCGCAGAGGCGGTGGAGAACGACTTCTCCGCGCTCGTGCTCACGGTCGACGCTCCCTATCTCGGCCGCCGCGAGCGCGACATCCGCATCGACTTCAAGATTCCCGAGCACCTCACGGTCGTCGGCGACATCTTTTCCGCGAAGTTCGACGCCGGTCTCAGCTGGCGCGACCTCGAGTGGCTCGCCGGCTACGGCCTGCCGGTCATCGTCAAAGGGCTCCTCACCGCCGAAGACGCGAAGCTCGCGTGCGAGCACGGTGCCGCCGCAGTCGTCGTCTCGAATCACGGTGGACGCCAGCTCGACGGCGTGCAGGCGTCGCTCGACGTGCTCGAGGAAGTCGTCGCGGCGGTCGACGGGCGTGCCGAGGTGTTGCTCGACGGTGGCGTCCGCCGCGGCACCGACGTTCTCAAGGCGCTAGCACTAGGCGCGCAAGCCGTGCTGATCGGGCGCGCAATGCTCTGGGGCCTTGCCGTCGACGGAGAGCAGGGCGTGACTCGCGTTCTCGAGCTGTTGCGTAAGGAGGTCGAGCTCGGCTTGGCGCTTCTCGGCTGCGCGTCACCCGCCGACGTCAGCCGCGCCCACGTGATC
>DATMZV010000216.1:0-3456 GCA_035573355.1 Gaiellaceae bacterium
CTCCGTACGGCCAGTCCTCGGTCAACGCAACGATGCGCTCGACCATCTCCTTCGGCCCGAGGTTCGGCCCGGACTCGAATCGGCGGACCTCCTGGTCGCCACCTGAGAGCAGCAGCTTGACGTGAGACCCGCCGACATCGACAGCGAGGATCTTTTGTTCAGCGTCGTTCGACATCGGCCGTTCGCGACCGAGTCTACGCTCCTGCTCTCACGAGCTCGGCAAGGCGATCACGCACGCGCTCGATCTCGGCCCCGTACATGTGCAGCTCATCCTGGCCGGCTCCCCGCGTCTCCTGCACCTTTCGCACGAGCACGAGACCCTTCAAGTGCAGTACGAGGTCGTCGAGCTCGCGGAAGCCGTCCGCCAATCTGCCTTTGGTGTCGCGCGCGGCCCCCATCAGGCTGCCTCTTCGAAAGCGAACGCCTCGGTGTCGACCGGCGCGGCCTCCATGGGAGCCGACCTGACGAGCGTGACGGCGACCAGCGCACCGAAGACCAGCAGACCGGTGAGCACGTAGAGGCCGGTCTTGAAACCGTGGTCGAGAGCGACGCCGCTGACGGCACTGACGGCGGAGTGACTGTTCGCATAGTTGCTCGTCGACGTGGCCGCGATCGCGCTGACGGCGGCGATGCCGATCGCACCGCCGATTTGGCGGCTCGTGTTGATCAGACCGGAAGCGACACCGGCATCGGCGCGCTCAACTCCGGTGAGGCCCGCGATCGTCACCGGGACGAACGAGAGCCCCATGCCGGCGCCGCCGAGGACGAACGCCGGGAAGAGATCCCAGAAGTAGTGCCCGTCGACGGGCAGCCGCGTGAGCCAGGCGACTGACAAGGCCGATGCGACCAGTCCGGCAGTGAGCGTCGGCCGGACGCCGAAGCGTCCCACCACGACCTGCGCGACATTCGACGTGACGACGACCGCGAGTGCGAAGCCGACGAAGGCCACGCCGCTCTCCACGGCCGAGTAGTGGAGGACATCCTGCAGATAAAGCGTCAACAGGAAGAACTCCGAGAACGCAACCGCCCCCACGATCGCCATCGCGACGTTTGCTCCGGAGAGCGTGCGCGACCGGAAGATGCGCAGCGGCAGGAGTGGTGACGGAGAGCGCAGCTCGATGACGACGAAGGCGAGGATGAGAGCTGCCGAACCTGCGAAGAGTGCGAGCGTCGTCGCGGCGGTCCACCCGTGTGTGGCCGCACGCGTCGCCGCATAGACGAGCATCATCAAACCGGCGGTGACAGTGGCAGCGCCGGGGAGGTCGAAATGACGGTGCGCGAGGTCGGCGCGGCTCTCCTTGAGGAGCAGCGGTGTCAGCGCGATTGCAGCGATGCCCACGGGCACGTTGATGAAGAAGATCCAGGACCAGTTCAGGTACGACGTCAGGACGCCGCCAAGCAAGACGCCGGCAGCGGCGCCGCTGCCGGACGCAGCACCGTAGATGCCCAGCGCGAGATTGCGCTCACGGCCTTCCGCGAATGTGGTCATCAGCAGCGAGAGTGCAGCCGGAGCGAGCAGCGCCCCGCCGAGGCCCTGGACCGCCCGGAAGGTGATCAGCGAGCCCTCCGACCAGGCGAGCCCGCACAGAAGCGAGCTCACGGCGAAGAGCGCGAGCCCCAAGACGAACAGCCGGCGGCGTCCGAAGAGATCCGCCAGACGGCCGCCCAGGAGCAGGGTGCCCCCGAAGAGGATGGCGTAGGCCGAGATCACCCACTGGAGGTTGGGTTGCGAGAACCCGAGATCCGACTTGATCGAGGGCAGGGCGACGTTCACGATCGCGACGTCGAGGATGACCATGAATTGCGCGGTGACGATCAGCGCGAGGGCGCTCCAGCGCCGGTCAAAGTTCGTGGAAATACTCACTAGTTGTCCTCCAAAATCATTGACTTAGACAACGTTATACCACAACAACCGTTGGGCGCGCTACACTCTTTCCATGAACACCATCAGCCCCAAGACCAGCGCCCCGCGTCCCGCTCCCCGGCTTCCCGACGAGCTCGTTGCCTCCCCGACCTTCCTGATCAAACGGCTTGGCTTCGCGGCGAAGGAGCGGGCGATGGCGGCCTACGAGGAGACCGGTCTCCACCCGTACCACCACGCGATCCTCATCGTGCTCGACGAGGGCTCGCACGCGAACCAGGGGTCGATTGCCGATGCGCTCGGTTACGACCGCGGGCAACTCGTGGGGCTGCTCGACGAGCTCGAAGAGCGTGAGCTCGTGGAACGTCGCCGCGATCCCGACGATCGCCGCCGGCACCTCGTCCGCCTCACTCCGGAAGGGAAGCGAGCGCTCCGCCGGTTCCGCGCGCTCGCCCGCCAGCTCGAGGACGAGTTCCTCGCTCCGCTGAACGAGGACGAGCGAGCCAACTTGCACGCTCTTCTGCTCCGCCTGGCCGAGAAGCACGAGCCGCGCTGCGCAATCCTCTCGGCCGACTCGTCGAAGCCCTAGACGCTTAGACTCGCCGCGTGTTCGACTACGCGGAACGGCAACGACGGCTGGCCGCGCGGATGGAAGCCGAGGATGTCGACATCCTCTTTCTCGCGCCATCGGCCGACCTCGAGTACCTCACGGGCGTCGAGCGGCAGATCCCGAACTTCGGTGAGGCCTCGTATGCGAACGGCTGGGTGACCGGAGCCTTCTTCACGCCGGGGCGCGACCCTGTCTTCCTCTTCCCGCGCATGTTCGCCGCCTTCGACCTGCGCGAAGACCCAGAGGGAGAGGTCGTCGTCGTGAACGAGACGGACGACGGCTTCGGAATGTTCGAGCGGGCCGCGCGGGGCCTTGGCTCCAAGGGCACGGTTGCCGTCGGCGACCGCGTCTGGGCAGAGACCACGCTGAACCTCGGCCGCGTCCTCGGCTTCGATCGCCTCCGTACGGGCTCGACACTGGTGAACGAGCTGCGCCGGGTCAAGACACCCGAGGAACTGGAGGCGATGGGACGGGCGATCCGCACGGTCGAGGAGACGATGGCCGCCGTGACGCCGCTCGTCGTCCCCGGAACAACGATGGCCCAGCTGGCCGAGTCGGTCGAGCACGAACTGCTCGCGGCCGGGTCGCGCACGACCTCATTCGCAACACACATCTTCACCGGTCTGGGCGACGGCGAGCTCGACTCGACCACCGAGACGGCGCACGAGCCGATGCCGGAACGAATGTCGGTGATGTTCGACTTCGGCGGCGTCGTCGACGGCTACTGCTCGGACTTCGGACGCACGATCTACTGCGGCGATCCTCCGGACGACTACCGCGACGCCTACGAGGTCATGCTCGCCGCCTACGAGGCCGGTCGTGCCGCTGCGGCGGCCGGCACGAAAGCAGCCGACGTGAATGCGGCGTGCCGCGCGCCGATCGACGCGGCCGGGCTGGGCGAGCACTTCCGCCATCGCATGGGCCATGGGATCGGCATGGACGTGCACGAGCGGCCGTTTCTCTCGGAGGAGGACCAGACTCCGCT
>DATMZV010000217.1:0-11161 GCA_035573355.1 Gaiellaceae bacterium
TCGCGCGCGGGAACTACATCTTTCCGCCGCGGCCGTCCATGCGCATCACGACCGACCTCTTTGCGTACACCGCGGAGCACATCCCGAAATGGAACCCGATCTCGATCTCGGGATACCACATCCGCGAGGCGGGCTCGACCGCAGTGCAGGAGCTCGCGTTCACGCTCGCGAACGGCATCGCGTACGCGGAGGCCGCAGTGGAGGCAGGCCTGTCGCCGGACTCACTCGGCGAGCGGCTCTCGTTCTTCTTCAACGCGCACAACCACTTCTTCCAGGAAGTCGCGAAGTTCCGTGCGGCGCGACGGCTCTGGGCGCGGATCATGCGGAAGCGCTTCGGCGTCACGAATCCGAAAGCTCAGGCGCTTCGCTTCCACGCGCAGACGGGCGGCTCGACGCTCACGGCCCAGCAGCCGGAGAACAACATCGTCCGAGTCGCGATCCAGGCGCTCTCCGCGGTCGCGGGTGGTGCGCAGTCGATCCACACGAACGGGTACGACGAGGCGCTGGCGCTGCCGTCTGAGCGTGCAGCGCGAATCGCGCTTCGCACGCAGCAGCTGATCGCGCACGAAGCCGGCGGTACCGACACGGCCGACCCGTTCGGCGGCTCGTACTTCATCGAGGCCCTCACGGACGAGCTCGAGGCGAAGGCGTGGGAGCTGATCGAGCGGATCGACGAGTTAGGGGGTGCGGTGTCCGACGTCGAGCAGGGCTTCGTGCAAGGCGAGATCGAGCAGGCCGCGTTCCGCTGGCAGCAGGAGGTCGAGAGCGGTGAGCGCGTGATCGTCGGCGTGAACCGGTTCACCGAGGGGGAGGAAGAGCCGATCGAGCTCCATCGCCTCGATCCGGCGGCCGAGCAGCGTCAGCTCGAGCGGACCGCACATGTGCGCGCCGAGCGGAATGCGGCCGACGTGGAGCGCGCAATGGAAACGGTGCGCGACGCGGCGCGCGGTGAGGGCGACCTGATCGTCCCGATGCGCGTGGCGTTACGCGCCCGCGCAACGATCGGGGAGATCAGCAACGCGCTCCGAGACGAGTTCGGCACATACGACGCGCAGCGTTGAAGCTACGCGGAGGCACCCGAGTAGTGCCGCAAGCCGAAGCGCCAGAACCAACGCGTCAAGCCGAACAGCACCACGGCGAAAACGACGGAGACCACCAGCGTTCCCCAGTGCAGTCGTGAGGTGATCGCCTGCGCCGGAACGGTGACGGCGAAACCGACGGGGATCAGAAACGTGACGCTGAAGCGGAGCCAGACGGGATACACGCCGATCGGCCAGCGGCCCGTCTGGTAGATCCCCTCGAAGAGTTCGAGCACGTTCTCCATCCGGACGATCCAGAACGCGCTCGTGGTCACGATCAGCCAGAAGCAGTAGACGAGGATGATGCCGATGCCGAGTGCGAAGGCGAACGTCAGCGCGTCGACGACCCCGACCGAGCTCTCGATCCGCGTGAGGCCGACGATCAAGAGTGTCAGGCCGGTGAAGACCTCGACGCTCTGCCAGATCTGGAACTGCCGCACACTCACGAGCACCTGCGAGTCCGCGGGCTTCGTCAGGGCGTAGTCGAGCGTCCCTTGCTGCACGTCCTGCATCAGCTTCTCCATGTTCGGCTGGATGAAGGTGTGGATCAGGCCGCCGAGCATGATCTGGACACCGAGGAGGGAGAGCAGCTCCGGCTCCGTCCACCCATTCAGCGCCGTCGTGTGCGAGTAGACGAGCGCGAGCATGATCAGCCCGGTCCCCGCCTGGATCAGCGACTGGAAGAGCTGGAGGAAGAAGTTGACGCGGTACTGCAGCTCGTTGAGCACGCCCACCTTGAAATAGAGCAAGCCGACTCTGACCGCGTTCATCCGCCCACCGCCGAGAATCGTTTGATCGCCGCGGTCCACGCGAACTTGAAAAGCACATAGCCGATGCCGATCCAGAGCACCTGGACGCCGAGCCCGAGCATGAGCGAGGTGGGTGACATGTGGCCGACGAGCGCCTCGATCGGAAAGCCGAATGTCCACTTGAACGGCAGGAAGTTCGCCAGGGTCTGAACCCAGCCGGGCATCAGCTGCAGCGGCACGAGGCGGCCGGAGAGCAGCATCTCCGTCGCCATGTAGAGGTCGAACACGGCGGCGCCCCTCGTCGTCCAGAAGTTCAGCATCCCAAGCACGCCCTGGAACATGCTGCGGATCAGGTAGGCGCCCCAAATCGCGAAGATGAAGACGACGATCTCGAGCGCGGTCGGATGTAAATCCGGATGGAACACGAGCGACAGGCCGATCGCAATCGGCACCCAGAGGCCCACCACCACGAACTTCCAGCCGGCGAAATAGGCGAGGTCGTAGTGGAGGATGTTCATCGGCCGCAGCAGCTGTCCGGAGAGTTGGCCCTCGCGAATGCGCCACTCCCAGAACGGCGCTCCGAAAACGATGTTCATGTTGCGAACGAGCGTCCAGACGATGTAGTACGCCGCGAACTCCGACGCGGTGATTCCGTTGACCGACCCGCCGTGCTCGTTCGCGATCGTCGTCCACACCACCAGCTGGATGACCGGCTCGGCGATCATCCCCAGCATGTAGAAGTAGTTCGTGACGCGGTACTGCAGTTGCTCCGCGACAGCCGTCCGCATGGTCGTCACGTAGAAGTCGAGCAGCGAGCGCCAGCGGCCTTCCTCCCGCAGTTGCGCGACGGGTAGTTCCGCGGCTTCGGTGCTCATCGCTCTTGTGCGAAGACGAGCTCGATGACGTCCTCGATCGGCGGCTCCTCGATCGTGAGGTCGAGGACGTCGTGATCTGCGAGCAGGCGTGCAGCCACACGCGACGTCTCTGCCTTCGGGACACGTAGGGTCACGCGGCCCTCTTCGCGGTGGATGACCTCGCCGTACTCGTCCAGCGGAGCGTTCCCGTTCTCGAGTACGACGCCGATGGTCTTGTACGCGGCGAACTCGTCGCCGAGGCTCGAAAGCGCGCCGTCGAAGAGGATCCGGCCGTGGTGGATCACGATCACGCGCTTGCACAGCGCTTCGACGTCGGCCATGTAGTGGCTCGTCAGCAGAACGGTGGCGCCGTGGCGGCGGTTGTATTCCGCGACGAAGGTGCGGATCCGTTTCTGCATCGTCACGTCGAGGCCGATCGTCGGCTCGTCGAGAAAGAGCACCTGCGGGCGATGCAGCAGCGCAGCGACGATCTCGACCTTCATCCGCTCGCCTAGAGAGAGGTTGCGGACGGGCTTGCGCACCAGATCGCCGACGTCCAGCAGCTCGATCAGCTCGTCGCGCATCTCCAGGAAGTCCTCGCGCCGCAGGCGGTAGATGGCGCGGTTGAGCTCGAAGGAGTCGAGCGCCGGGATGTCCCACTGCAGCTGGTTGCGGTTACCCATCACCATCGTCATCCGGCGGAGGTAGTCGCGCTCCCGCCGTGACGGCACGTGACCGAGCACGCTGGCTTCGCCGCTCGAGGGATAGAGCAGGCCCGCGAGCATCTTGAGGGTCGTCGTCTTGCCCGCGCCGTTCGGGCCGAGGAAACCGACGACCTCGCCCGGCGCGATCTCGAACGAGATGCCGTCCACGGCACTCACCTCACGGTTCTTACGGCGCACGAGGCCTTTGGCGGCCGCGCGCAGTCCCGCCTCGCGCTCGGGCACCTTGAAGATCTTCGTAAGCTCGGAGACATGGATGATCGAAGCCGGGCTCGACACGGCGCTCAACCTATCTGCCGATGAGGATCTTGCTCGTCTCGCAGATGTACCCGGGTCCCCTGGATCCGGACCTGGGTGTGTTCGTGCGCGGGCTGGAGGAGCAGCTCGTGGCCCGCGGCCACGAGGTCGAACGCGCGGTCCTCGACCGGCGCGGCGCCGGAAAGCAGAAATATCTGCGCCTCGCGCGCACGACTGCGGCGGCATCGCGGCGCTTCCAGCCAGATGTCGTGTACGCGCACTTTCTCTTCCCGACGGGCCTGATCGGCGCGCTCGCCGGTGGCGCTCCGCTCGTTGTGACAGCCCACGGTCGCGACGTCCGCAACGTCGGCTGGATGCCGGGCATCGGCGCTGCGACCAGGCTCGTCGTGCGCCGAGCTGCGTCGATCATCGCGGTGTCCGACTACCTTCGACGCGAGCTCGAGGCGAAGGTCCCGGAGGCGCGCGGCAAGATCGATGTCGTCGACTCGGGTGTCGATCTCGAGCGCTTCACGGTGCAGCCCGCACCTGCGGGCCCCACGCGCTATCTCTGCATCGCCTCGTTAATCCAGCGCAAGAACGTGCTCCGACTCGCTTCCGCATTCGAGCGACTCGGAGAAGGGACGCTCACGTTCGTGGGCGACGGCCCCTTGCGTCCGCAGCTGGAGGGCCGCGCCGGGATCGAGCTCGTTGGGCGAGTTCCCTACGACCGTGTTCCGGCCGAGATCGCTGGCGCGCACGTCGTCGTGCAGCCGAGCCTGATCGAGCCGTTCGGCCAGGCCGTGCTCGAAGCGATGGCGGTCGGCCGGTCGGTAGTCGCGACGAGGATCGGTGGCCCGCCGGAGTTCGTGCCGCCTGAGGCGGGCGTGCTCGTCGATCCCGCGGACGAGGATGCTCTGGTCGACGCGCTTCGGAGCGCGGCCGCGTTCCCTTGTCCGAACCCGGCAGCGCGAGCCGCTGCCGAGGAGCACGACGTCAGGCGTCAGGCGGCGAAGGTGGAGGCGATTCTCGAGCGAGCCGCTCGAGGTCCGCGAGCCTGATCTCGACGAGCGGCCGGACCGCATCCTCGAGCCCGGCTTCCCGCGCAGCCTCGAGGGCCTGCTCGTAGCTCTGTCTCGCCTTGGCCGGATCGACCCCCTGCTTGAGCCGGTTGTCGCCCGTGACCAGGAGCTTCTGGATTTTTGCGCGCGCGGCGTCCGCGCTCACGAGGAGGCCGGGGGATACGGGTGCAGCGCGGGCTCTTCGCCGGGCAGCGGGTGAGCTTCGGAATGTATGCGGGTGAGATCGATCATCGTTTCGGCGCGGCGCCGATTCTAATCAGCTGATTTCCGGTCGGGTCCCCTTCACAAATCGGCCGTAACCGGTCACATTTCGGGGGGGACCGTCATGGAGGCCGCCGTCAACGTTCCGGACAGGATCCGCGTGCTCATCGCCGACGACCACCGGCTGTTCGGGCAAGCGCTCGAAGCCATCCTTGCTACCGACGACCGGCTCGAGGTCATCGGGCACGCCGCAGACGGGGCGGAGGCGGTCCAGCTGGCGCTGAACGTCGACCCTGACGTGACCCTGATGGACATCGCGATGCCGATCATGGATGGCCTCCAGGCGACGAAGCAGATCCGAAAGCAGAAGCCGCAGGCGTGCATCCTCGTGCTGACCGGCTCGAACTCGCGCACCGACGTCGACCAGGCGCGCGAGGCCGGCGCCGCCGGCTACGTCACGAAGGACCGCGTCGCTGCGGAGCTGATCGACGCGATCTTGGAGGTCGTTCCCCGCTGATACCCTGGCCGCGCCATGCTTCAGGCGCTCGCCGTTCTCCAGGTACTGCTCTGCATCTCCCTCTGCGGGCTGATTCTCATGCACTCGGGGAGGGACGCCGGGCTCGGCGGGATGGGCTTCACGCCGGCATCGCAGGGAGGCACGCACATCGTCGAGCGCAACCTGACGCGGCTCACGGTCGTCGTCGCGATCATCTTCGTAGCGAACTGCATCGCCCTCTTCCACGCCCTGAAGTAGCGGCGTTCTGCGCGGCTGTGGCGCTCGTCGCGGCCGGCTGCGGTTCCCACCAGGCGGTGCCTTCTTCGTCAGCGTTGCGTGCGGTGGGGCCGCCGAACGTCGTGCGGATCGCGCTGAGCGACTTTCACTGGCCCCTCGATCCGGCGCTTGCTGCTGGACGCGACGAGTTGACGTTGGCGCGGGCTCTCTACTCGACGCCGCTTCGCACTGACCCGTCGACCGGCGCGGTCGTGCCCGGTCTCTGCACAGCGTGGACCGCATCGGACGACTTCCGACGCTGGACGTTCACCTGCCGTTCGGCTCCGTCGATCGCCGCGGCGCTGCGACGGGTCAAGCACCTCGACGGCGCGCCCGCGCGCTGGCTCTTCGCCGACGCGGCGGTCTCGGCACCGTCGGCATCGAGACTGGACGTACGGCTCGCTTATCCCTGGCGCCGCTTTCCGTACGCACTGACCGTCGTCGGCGCCGCACCGCGATTCGTACCGGGCCCATTCACGCTCGTGAGTGGCTCGAAGCGCCTCGTCGTTCTCCGCCGAGAGGGACTGACGCTGCAGGTTCAACGGCTGCCGGCGCTTGCGGCGATGCGCAAGTTCGAACGGGGGGAGCTCGATGAGGCTCCGGTCGCGGTCGGTGACATCGTCGCCGCGAGGGCCGACTCGCAGCTTCGTGCGAGCGTCCGGGTACGAACGCTGCTTGCCATCGACCATGCTGACATCGCCGGCTGGAGCGAGCGCTTCCGCCGCGTGTACTGGGAGACCGCGAACCGCCGGGACTACGAGCAGTTGATCCCGGAGCTCGAGGGCTCGTCCGCGTACGGATTCCTCGGCGGCGAACAGGCTCGGCCTGCGGACTTCCGTCGAGCCGTGGATGCGATTCCATCGCTTCGCAAGCTTCCGCTCTGGTTCTTCGTTCCGCCGGACCCGGCGCTACGACAAGGAGCAAGGCTTCTGTACGCACAGTGGCGAGACCTCGGCCTCGGTCCCATCTTCTTGCGCAGCGGACCGGAGGCCAAGCCGAATGCGGGTATCCAGCGAACAATCGCCGCCTATCCGCAGGAAGAGGCGATTCCAGCGGAGCTCGTGCTGCGGTACGAGCTCGGTTCGCGCCGCCTGCTCCTAGGCGCGTTGGGCGTGACGACCCAGGGCTCTGAGTTGCGACGCCTCGACGACCAGATGCGCCGTCGCGCCTCGGCGATCCCGATCGCCTGGGTCGTCGATGCGCGCCTCGTCTCGTCGCGCCTGGAAGGCTGGCGGGAGGACGTGCTCGGGAACGTCGACTACTCGGCGGTCAAATCCCTGGCTTCGAGCCGATCCCGGTGACCGCGAAGCGCTCCGAGGCAATCGCCGGCGTCATGACGCCATAGGGGTAACGCTCGCCGTAGAAGTTCTGCGAGTTGACGAGCGCGGCCTTGCTGGTGAGCCCGAGCACGTCGCGGAGGAAATCGGGAACGGCGACCGTGAAGCGCAGATTGACGAGCGGCTTCGCGATCTTGCCGTCACGAATGCGGAAGGTCCCGTCCCGCGTCATGCCGGTGATCACCCCCTCGCGCGGGTGAACGACCCCGAGATAGTGCAGACGCGTGATGTAGAGACCGTCGCCGACGAGCTCGGCGAGCTCCTCCACCGATTCGGCGTCCCCGGGCGACACGGAAAGCGCGGAGGGCAACGGGCCCCAGTCGCGCAGCTCTGCGGGAGGTGCGTGGCCGGTGGACTGTGCACCGTTCTTCGACTGCGCTGCCGTCGTGCGGTCCCAGACGACTCCGCGGGCGACGCCGTGCTCGACCAGCTCCACACGCTGCTTCGGCGTCCCTTCGAAGTCGAATGCCTTCGGCAGTCCCCGTGGATCGAGCGCGTCGTCGGTGATCGAGATCTTCTCGTCGAAGACCTTCTCGCCGAGACGCCCCGCGAAGTAGCTGCGCTCCTCGAGCAGCCCGACTGCACCGAACGAGTCGTGCGAGAAGTAGTCGAGAAGGTCGGCGAACGCGTACGGCTCGAGGACAACGCGATAGACGCCAGGCTCGATTTCCCCTCCGCCCCTGGTTCGTCGCGCTTTCCCCGCGGCCTCCTGCGCGACGAGTGCGGGATCGATCCCGCCTGCGCGCCAGGCGGTCTGCTCCGCGTAGCCGGACCCGTTCTCGTCGGCAGCGACGACGAGCGCCGTGGCGTCGGTCATGCGTTGCTGGACGGACAGTCCGGTGGACGAGGCGACGGCGAGCTCCGACATCGCACTCGTGAAGAAGCCGTAGACAGGAACGTCGCCGCCTGCATCGATTGCGGCATCCGCAAGCTTGGCCTGTTCCTGGGGTCCGAGCCGCGCTGTGTCCTCGTCGAACCCTTCGACCTTCGGCGGGTCCGCGGGCGGCGCCAGGCCCGGAAAGCCGTCGTCGGGCGGTGCGCTCCGAGCAGCGGCGCGGGCGCGTTCGGCGACCTCGGCGAGCCCGTCCGCGTCGATCTTGTTCGTCGTCGCGACGCCGACTCGAGTGTCCTGCACCACACGGAGCGTGACCATCGCGTTCTCGATCAGCGTCGGCTGGTGCACCTCCGAGCCGGCGAACCGCGCGAGGCCGGAGTGCTCGACGTGCGCAACGGCTTCCGCTTCTCCGTCGACTACCTCGAGCGCAGCGTTTGCCACGTCGATCGCGTTCACGTGCCAACTCCGACCTGCACGTCCCGGAATCGTGCCGGCGCTGCGCCGTGCGAGACGTGCGCACTTTGACCAGGCTGGCCTTTGCCGCAGTTCGTCAAGCCGTACAGGCGCCACGAGTCGCGTCCGGCGACGGCGTCGAGCGTCCCCCAGAACTTCGGCGTGATTCCCGTGTACGTCGCGTCTCGCAGCATGCGTCCGAGCTTGCCGGCCTTGATCTCCCACGCGATCTGAGTGCCGAACTGGAAGTTGAGCCGCTTGTCGTCGATCGACCAGCTGCGGTTCGTCTCCATGTACACGCCGTCGCTGACGTCGGCGAGCAGGTCGTCGAGTGTCCCGCTGCCGGGCTCGAGGTGAAGGTTCGTCATGCGAACGAGCGGCATTCGGTTCCAGCCGTCCGCGCGCATCGAGCCGCCGTTTCCGGCGCCGATCCGCGCCGCCGTCTCCCGTGAGGTGAGGAAGCCGGTGAGCAAGCCGCCCTCGACGACAGCCGTTCGTTCGGCAGGGACGCCCTCGTCGTCGAACGCGAAGCTGCCGAGCCCGCCGACAGTGGTCGGATCGGCGGTGATGTTCATCAGGTCCGAGCCGTATTGCATCGAGCCGAGGTCATCGGCCTTGAGGAAGCTCGTTCCGGCGTACGAGGCCTCGGTGCCGTACACGCGGTCGAGCTCGGTCGGATGGCCGACCGACTCGTGCACCTGCAGGGCAACCTGGTCGCCGTCGAGGACGACCGTCATCATCCCGGTCGGGCACACGTCTGCCCGCACGAGGGCGGCGGCCTGCTCTGCGACACGCGGTGCTTCACCGCTGAGGTCGAGCCCGTCGACGTACTCCCAGCCCATCTGACAGCTCGAGCCGACATGCGCGCTCGGGTAGCTGCGCATCTGGAAAACACCGTCGCGTGCGGCAGCGCATTCGATCCCGGCGCCGCACTCGATCAGCTCCTGCTCGACCTCGGTGCCCTCGGAGGTGAGGAGCAGCTTGTGTTCTCTCTGTGCCCGCACCATCGCCTGGCGAACGACGATCTCCGGCCCGGCCATTCCTTCGTCTGCCGCGAGGCATTGCGCGACTTTTTCGTCCAGCGAGACCTCGAACGGGTCGCGGTCGACGGCTGTTCGGTGCGTCGCGCTCGCGGGCGCGACGGGCGCGAGCTGTCTCGACGAATGCCGACCGGCGGCAGCGCGCGCGAAGGTGCAGGCCCGAAGCGCCGCTTCGCGAGCGCCTTCGCTCGAGAGCCGGCGGTCGCAGGCGAAGCCCCAGGCGCCGTTCACGAGGACGCGGACGCCGATCCCCTCGCTCTCCGAGTCCGCGAGCCGCTCGACTCTTCCGTTCTTCGTCGCGACGAACTGGTTGCGCTTGGTGACCACGCGCGCGTCGGCGTACTCGGCTCCCGCCCCGGTCGCCGCATCGACCGCGGCTGAGCACACATCACGCATCGCCGAGGACTTTTATCAGTCGGACCCGGAGGGCCTGAATCAGTCGGACCGCTTGTCAGACCACCGCTACACTTCCGTTCCCTCGAGCGCTGGTGGCGGAATTGGTAGACGCGCTAGGTTGAGGGCCTAGTGGCCTTAAAAGGCCGTGGAGGTTCAAGTCCTCTCCAGCGCATGACCCAGGCGGCCGACGGGCCGCCTTTGTCGTTCCGGACATGTGCCAGGGACAGTCCCTGGGACACGGCCTTTGACACCGTCCGCAGGAGTCTCTAGTCTGGTGGCGAACACACGTTCGACCGAGACCCCCACCCTTGGAGGCGGAGATGCTGACGGGACGACAGCAGGAGATCTGGGACTTCCTCGTCGATTACGTCGACGCGCATGGCTACCCGCCCACCGTGCGGGAGATCGGCGGGGCGGTCGGGCTGGCCTCGCCCTCGACGGTGCATGCCCACCTGGCGAACCTCGAGCGCGCAGGGCTGCTCAAGCGGGACCCGACGAAGCCGCGGGCCGTCGAGCTCGTCGGCCGCGAGCGCCGCGAGGTGCCCGCCGCGACACTCGAGAAGCTGCCCCTGCTCGGTCAGATCGCGGCCGGCGGGCCGCTGCTCGCAGAGCAGGACGTTGAAGACCACCTCGCGGTTCCCGAAACGCTTCACGGAGACTTCCTCTTGCGCGTCAAGGGCGACTCCATGATCAACGCCGGCATCCTCGACGGGGACATCGTCGTCGTACAGCGGGCGCAGGACGCCCGCAACGGCGAGATCGTCGTCGCCCTCGCCGGTGACGACGAATCTGCCGACGAGGCGACCGTCAAGCGCTTCTTCCGCGAGTCGGGCCGGGTCCGGCTGCAGCCGGAGAACGACGCTCTCGAGCCGATCTACTCGGCACACGTACAGATCCTCGGCCGCGTCACGGGAGTGTTTCGCTCGCTGTGACCTCGGTTGCACCCCTTCACCGGACGCTCGAACAGGAGCTGCAGGCGCTGCTCCGAGGCGCGAGCCTCGAGTGCCTCGTCTGCGGCGAGTTCGTGCTGCACGCCGGCGGAATGATCACCTGCCCCGAGTGCGACGCATGCCTGCGCGCCGGTATCGAGGGCGAGAAAGCCGAGCTACAATTCGATACGCAGGCCGGGTGACCGCGGGCCTCACGGCTCGAGGAAAGTCCGGACACCGAAGGGCAGGACGCTGGGGCGACCCAGGCGGCGAAAGCCGACGGAAAGTGGCACAGAAAGGAGACCGCCGGCAGCGATTCTCCGGAGACGCTGAAGGTAAGGGTGAAAAGGTGGGGTAAGAGCCCACCAGCGTCGTGGCGACACGGCGGCTAGCCAAACCCCGTCCGGTGCAAGGCAAACAGGTCCCGCCATCAGGCGGCCCGCCGAGGGACCGGGTTGCTGCACAGAGGGATGGTCAC
>DATMZV010000218.1:0-5545 GCA_035573355.1 Gaiellaceae bacterium
CGACAGAAGAGCGGCCGGATATAGGCCGGGACGAAGCCCGGGTATGAGAAGGCCTCCGCTACGCCACCTTCACGGGCCTCACCTCTGAGGTTGTTGCCATAATCGAAAACATAGCTTCCGGCCCGGACGAACTCGAGCAACCCTTCGACATGACGCACAATCGACACACGCGCGCGCGAGAGATACTCGCCCGGATCCGATTCACGTAACGCAGCGGCGGCGTCGACGGTGAGACCGACCGGGATGTAACCGGTGAGCGGATCGTGCGCAGCCGTCTGATCTGTGACCAGGTCGAAGTGCTCGCCGCGGTGCGCCAGCTCCGGAATCACCTCGGCTGCGTTTCCGAGCAGCCCCACAGAGAGCGCTCGCCCTTCTGCCGACGCAGCCCGGATCCGCGAGAGCGCGTCGTCGAGCGACTCCGTCGCCTCGTCCAGGTAGCGCGTCTCCAGCCGTCGCTGGATCCGAGTCGGGTCGACCTCGACGCAGAGGATCGCGGCGCCCGCCATCGTCCCGGCGAGCGGCTGCGCACCGCCCATCCCGCCGAGCCCGGCGGTGAGGATGGTGCGGCCGGCGAGGTCTGGCGAGCCGAAGTGAGTCTCGCCCGCTGCCGCGAATGTCTGGTACGTGCCTTGCAAGATCCCCTGCGTGCCGATGTAGATCCAGCTCCCCGCGGTCATCTGCCCGTACATCGTCAGTCCGAGGGCCTCGAGCCGGCGGAACTCGTCCCACGTCGCCCAGCGGGGAACGAGCATGGCGTTGGCGATCAGCACGCGCGGCGCGCCCGGGTGCGTCCGGAACACGCCGACCGGCTTGCCGCTCTGCACGAGCAGGCTCTCGTCCTCGCGCAGCTCGAGCAGCGAACGGACGATTGCCCGCAACGCCTCGGGATTCCGCGCAGCCTTGCCCGATCCGCCGTAGACGACGAGATCTTCAGGCCGCTCTGCGACCTCGGGATCGAGGTTGTTGAGCAGCATCCGCAACGGTGCCTCCGTCGACCACGCGCGCGCGTGTAACTCTGTACCGCGCGGCGAACGGATATGGGTCAGATCCCCGCAGAGCTCCTGGACGACAGCGTCGAGTGCGCGCGTCGTGCTCACGCGAGCTCACCCACCTCCGCCTCGACGGCCGCGAGGAACGAACCGTCCTGGATCGCGGCCGCGACCGTCTCGATGTCGTGCGATAGCGAGCGATCGTCTCCGAGCCGGGGCGAGAGCGAACGGACGAATCCGTGCGCAGCGCGGACGCCGTGCCCGGGCTCGAGCGGGGCGAGAAACTCCACGGCCTGAGCCCCCGCGAGCAACTCGATCGCGAGCGCGCGCTCGGAGTTCGCGAGCACCTGCCACGCCTTCAGCGCGGCGGCGTTCCCCATGGACACGTGATCCTCCTGGCCGGCGCTCGTCGGAATCGAGTCGACGCTAGCCGGATGGCAAAGCGACTTGTTCTCGCTCACGAGCGAGGCCGCGACGTACTGGGGGATCATGAAGCCGGAGTTCAGTCCGCCGTCCGTCGTCAGGAATGCGGGCAGGCCGCCCGAGAGATTCGGATTGACGAGCCGTTCGACGCGACGCTCGGAAATGTTGGCGAGCTCGGAGCAGGCCATCGCGAGCGCATCGAGCGCGAACGCCAGCGGCTGGCCGTGAAAGTTGCCGTTCGAGACGAGCAGCTCGTCGTCCACGAGCACGAGCGGATTGTCCGTCGCCGCGTTGAGCTCGACGGCCACAGTCCCTTCGACGTAGTCGAGCAAGTCGCGTGAGGCGCCGTGCACCTGCGGCGCGCAGCGGAGCGAGTACGCGTCTTGCACCTGGTCGCACCACTTGTGCGCCTCGTTGATGGCGGATCCCTCGAGCAGGCGCAGGACGTTCGCCGCCGAATCGGATTGGCCGCGAAGCGGACGGAGACGGTGGATCTGCGGAAGAAAGCTCGTTCGCGAGCCCTGCAGCGCCTCGAGTGACAGCGAGCACGCGATGTCGGCAGTGCGCGTGAGCCGACGCGCGCGAACGACGCCGAGGGCCCCGTACGCTGCCATGAACTGCGTTCCGTTGATGAGGGACAGCCCCTCCTTCGCTTCGAGCCGAGTCGGCTCGAGCCCGGCGGCGGCGAGGGCATCCGCTCCGGAGACCAGCTCGTCTGCGTAGTACGCCTCTCCCTCTCCGACGAGCGGCAGCGCGAGGTGCGCGAGCGGCGCGAGATCTCCGCTCGCACCGACCGATCCACGACTGGGCACGTAGGGAAGGACGCCGCGGCCGAGGCACTCGAGCAGTAACTCGACGGTCTCGACACGCGCACCGGAGTTCCCTTTCGCGAGCGCGTTCGCGCGCAGGAGCATCGCGGAACGCACGATCGTGGGCGGATAAGGATCTCCGACGCCGCAGGCGTGACTACGGAGCAGGCGGAGCTGGAGCTCGCCGGTCTGTTCCTCCGGAATCGACTGCGAGACGAAGCGTCCAAAGCCGGTGTTGATGCCGTAGGTGTGTTCGCGACTGCCGTGCGCTGCGCGCTCGACGAGCTCGCGCGCGGCGCGCATCTTCGTCCGAGCCTCATCTGCAAGCGCGACCTCGGCGTCGCCAAGAGCGACCGCCCAGACATCACTGACCCGGAGATCGTCCCCGGTCAGGCGGATCGCGGTCGCCTGAGCCATCGTGCGCGAGTCTAGCTCCGGGCCACGCAGACTCAGGCGCGTGCCCGTTCGAGCAACCTCAGCTCCAGCACGTGCGAAGAGTTGAACCCGTCGATGCGCAAGATTGCGCCGGCCGCAGCCGCAGCTGCGCCGGCAGGCATGAGGCCGACGAGCTCGGCTCCCACGACGTCGACACCGCGCACATGGGCCTCTGACTCGACCCGCTCGACGATGTCGTGCAAGGCCGCTGCTTCCCAGTCCTCGACGTTCATGCTCACCTGCGCACGCCCCGCACGCGGAAGCGCCAGACCCAGAGCTCGCACACCCGGAAACCCGCCGCCGGCCTCACGCACGACCGCCGCGATCGAACGCGCCACCTCTGCATCGTCGGTTGCGAGATTGACGTTGAACGCGATCAGCGGGTTGCGAGCCCCGACGATCACACCTCCCGCTCGGTCGTCGAGCGTGCCCGGCCCGAAGTCCGGGCTGACCTCCCCGGCGTCAATTCGTCGCTGCAGCTCAGCAGGCCCTCCGCGCCGGTAGAACGCGGGGCCGCGGCCGGGCGAGGACTGTCCGTAGAGGAAGACCGGCAAGCCGAGCTCGGACCCGATCCGGTCGGCGAGCCGGAGCGCGCAATCCTTCGCGCGCTCGCGGTCGGCGGGATCGAGGGCCACGATCGGGACGACATCTGCCGCCCCGATCCGTGGGTGTGCCCCTTCGTGATCGCGCAGGTCGATTCGCTCGCGCGCACAAGCGATCCCCGCGAGCAACGCCTCGACAAGCGAGATGTCGTCGCCGACGAGCGTGAACACCGACCGGTGGTGGTCAGCGTCCGAGTGCACGTCGAGGAGGTCGGCATGCGCTGCGAGTGCGGCACCGAGAGCGTCGATCGTCGACGCGTCACGGCCTTCCGAGAAGTTCGGCACCGATTCGAGCGGCAGGTCCACGCCGCGTACTCTAGGAAGAGTGAAGACGTACTACGACCGGCGCGCACCCGAGTACGACGACTGGTGGCTCGGGCAGGGTCTCTATTCCGACCGGCACCGACCCGGCTGGGAGGAGGAGACCGAGGAGCTCGCCGCCGTGATCGCGAGTCTCGAGCCGGTCCGGACACTTGACGTCGCCTGCGGGACGGGTTTCCTCACTCGCCATCTGCGAGGCGAGGTCGTCGGCCTCGACGCCAGCGAACGGATGCTCGAAGCCGCGCGTGCCCAGGCGCCGGCTGCGACCTTCGTGCGCGGCGATGGCCTTTCCCTGCCGTTCGAGGACGCCGCCTTCGACCACGTCTTCACCAGTTACTTCTACTGCCACCTCGAGGAGGAAGAACGAGGACGCTTCCTCGCAGAGGCGCGGCGGGTGGCGCCGGAGCTCGTCGTTGTCGCCTCCATCCGCGGTGAAGGTGACGCGACGGAGCGGTGGGAGGAGCGTCAACTCAGGGACGGCTCGCGCTGGCAGGTGTACAAGCGCGTGTTCGAGGGCGAGGATCTTGCGGAGGAGCTCGGCGGCGAGCTTCTCTTCCAGGGCAGCTGGTTCCTCGTCGCGCGCGCTTGACGCGCCGCCGTTCGTCCTACCGCTCACTCGCCTCGCTGCAACGCGACGTTCGCGCTTGCCGGGCGTGTGTCGAAGCCGGCTATCCGCTCGAGTCCCGGGCGGTCGTGAACGGGTACCTCGACCAGCGGGCGTACATGTACGGGCAGGCGCCGGGAATCGTCGAGGGAGCAGAGCGCCGCCCGTGGCGCGGCCGCGCCGGCAAGACGCTGCGCCACTGGCTCGAGTTGGAAGAAGACGACTTCTACCGGATGTTCTACTGCGCCTCGGTGACCCGCTGCTATCCCGGACGCGCGCCGTCCGGTCGCGGAGATCGGACGCCGACGCCCCGCGAGCAGGAGCTCTGCTCCTTCTGGCGCGAGTGGGAGCTGAAGCTGATCAGGCCGCAACTGATCGTGCCGGTCGGCGGCCTTGCGATCCGCGCCGTGCTCGGCATCCGGGGCAGCCTCGCCGACTGCATCGGCCGCGCGTACGAGCTCGACCGTGCGGTCGCCGTCCCGCTCCCGCACCCTTCCGGTGCGAGCAGCTGGCTGAATTCCCCCGCGAACAGGGAGCTGATGGCGCGCGCCGCTGCGCTCGTCCGTAAGGAAATCAGTCGCCTTTGACGACAACGCCCCCCGGCTAGATTTCAGGGGTGAACGAGCACAGCGACACGCCGTATCGGAAGACATTTGCGCGCCTGCTCGGCTTCCTGCGCCCGTACAAGGTCTCGCTGATCATCTCGATCGTCCTTGCGGTCGCCTCCCAGGTGGCCGCCATCGCGCTCATCTGGGTCACGAAAAACGTGATCGACGACGCGATCGCACCTCACGACTCGGCGAAATTGTGGGAGTACATCTGGATCATCGTGGGACTCGGCGTGCTCCGCGCCGTCTTGATGGCCGGGCGTCGGCTCATCTCCGGAAAACAGGCTCTCGCCGTGGAGATGGACATGCGCCAGGGCCTCTACTCACACCTGGTGCGGCTCTCGTTCGGCTTCTACGACCGTCATCAGACCGGCCAGCTCATGTCACGCGCGACCGTGGATCTCCAGGGAGTTCGCTTCTTCCTCGGCTACGGGCTCATCTTCTTCTTCCAGAACGCCCTGACAGTGCTGTCCGTCACGGTTGTCCTCTTCTTCTTCCAATGGCAGCTGGCCCTGATCGCGCTCGCGATCACTCCCGTGATCGTCGTGCTCGCTTATCGGTACAGCCACATCGCACACCCGACGTTGCGCGACGTTCAGCAGAAGCTGGCGGACGTCGCGACGGTCGCCGAGGAGAACATCGTCGGCGTCCACGTCGTCAAGTCGTTTGCGCAAGAACCGCAGGAGGAAGAGAAGTTCCGCGCGCGCTCGGAGGCGGTGTTCGAGCAGACGGTGCGCGCGAACCGGCAGCGTGC
>DATMZV010000219.1:0-2366 GCA_035573355.1 Gaiellaceae bacterium
TACGGCGGCAAGAAGGGGATCGTGAACGTCGGCGCGATCAACGGCGGCTTCGCCTGGCGCGTATCCCGCACGCCTCACCGGACCGACCTCTTCGTGGACTTCCGCGTGCCACCGACGATGCCGATGGCGGAAGCACGTGCAGCGGTGGGCGACTTCGTGCGCGGATTGCGCGAGCGCTTCCCCGACCATGGGATCGAGCACGAGGTCTATGTGACGGCGCCCGGATCCGAGATCGCGGAGGGCCACCCGCTCGTCGAGGCGATCGACGCCGGCCACAGCGAGGTCTTCGGTGTAAAACCGGAGCGCGACACGGTGCGCTGGTTCTCTGACGCCTCTGCGCTGACGCGCTACGGCATCGAGAGCGTCAACTACGGCACGTCGAGCGGTCTCCCCGATCCGGTGCTCGGCGAGAACCTCGAGATCGACGGTCTCGTGAAGATGGCGAACGTCTACGCGCTGGTTGCCCAGCGGGTCTGCGGAGTAGCGTGATCGTGCACGACCCGTACGTGCTTCCCGAAGGCCTGCCGGTACCCGTCGACGACGGCGCAGCCGAGCATTTGACCGGGAGCGCGGTTCCCGATCTGGTGCTCCCGTCCTCGCGTGGCGCGGTCAACCTCCGCGACTTCGAGGTCCTCTACGTCTACCCGCGTTCGGGTCGGCCCGGAAGGGACCTGCTCCCCGGCTGGGACGACATCCCCGGCGCGCGCGGCTGTACGCCGCAGTCGTGCGCCTTCCGCGATCACAGCGCTGAGCTCGCAGCGCTCGGAGCGCGGGTCGCGGGGCTGAGCGCGCAGTCACTCGACGATCAGATCGAGTTCGCGCAAAGGAACCGGATGCCGTTTCCGGTCATCAGTGACGAGTGGCTCGAGCTGGCGCGTGACCCGGGGCTGCCGACGTTCGAGGTCGAAGGCCTGACGCTCTACAAGCGGCTCGCGCTGATCGCAGAGCGGGGCCGGATCGTGAAGGTCTTCTATCCCGTGTTCCCGCCAGACCGGAATGCGCAAGATGTCGTCGACTGGCTGCAAGGAGGTCGCACATGAAGCTCGTCACCTACGACGACAACCGCGTTGGCGAGCTGCGTGACGAAACGGTCGTCGAGCTGGACGTTCCCTCGATGCGGGAGTACTTCGAACGCGGTGGCGCCACTCGGACGGGGAACGAGGCCGCCCTCGCCGACGTCAGGCTGCGCGCGCCGATCATTCCGAAGAAGTTCATTCATACCGCGGGCAACTTCCGCGAGCACGAGGAGGAGTCGAAGCGGGTCGGCTGGTCGCACGAGATTGCGCCGTGGATCGTGTTCTTCCAGAACGTCGACGCGATCATCGGGCCCGACGAGCCGATCGTGTATCCCGAGCACCTCACCGAGGAGCTCGACTACGAGCTTGAGCTCGCGGTCGTGGTCTCCAAGGCCGGCAAATGGTTCGGCCCGGAGGAGGCCGCGGATTACATCGGTGGATTCGTGATTTTCAACGACATCACCGCGCGCGACATCCAGCGGCGCGAGATGCGCTCGGGCGTGTTCTCGTTCTGCAAGGGGATCGATACGTTTTGCCCGCTCGGCCCCTGGATCGTCACTCCCGAGGAGCTCGGCGATCCGCATGACCTGCAGATGACGCTGCGGGTCAACGGCGAGTCACGGCAGGAGTCGCACAGTGGCAACATGTCCGTGACGATCCCCGAGATCCTGTCCCACTATTCGGCACTCGGGTACTCGGCAGGCGACGTCGTATCGACCGGAACCGTGAGCGGTGTCGCCGGATTCAGCGAGGACGCCGCGTCCCTCTATCTGAAGCCGGGCGACGTGATCGAGGCGGAGATCGAGAAGATCGGGATCCTGCGCAACCCGGTGATCTCGTGGCAGGACGCTCACGGCGCGCCGGCGCCGCCTCGCGTCGCGTTGTGAGCTGGCCGTACGACCAGCCCAAGCTCGATCGGGTCCAGGCGCTCATGGCCGAAGAGGATCTCGACGCGCTCGTCGTACGCGCCCCCGACAACGTTCTCTATCTCACGAACTTCTGGGGGATGAAGGGCTACGACGCGGCGGTGTTTCCGCGGGAGGGCCCACCGGTCCTGATCACGATCGAGCCTTCGGCCGAGGACGCGGCCGACACCGCCTGGACCACCGCCGTGGTGCTGGTTCCAGGCTACGACGCGGACGACCCGCGGCCCCCGCTCGCCCGCACGCTCGATGCGGTTCTGGAGGCGGCGAAGCCCTACGAGAAGGTCGGGCTCGAGCTCTCGCTCGGCACCCAGGCCTCCGACCGGATGGTGGGTGAGCCGACCACTTTCACGAAGGCCTGGTTCGACGCCTTCCCCTCGGCAGTCGACGCCACGCCGCTCCTGGCGCGCGCACGGGCGCTCAAGAC
>DATMZV010000220.1:0-3862 GCA_035573355.1 Gaiellaceae bacterium
GCGCTCGGTGCGAGCGTGTACGAGGTGCAGTGGAGCAAGAAGGCTTATCCGTTCAAGCCCGAGCCGAATCCGCAAAACGACAATGCACTCGGGACACTCGCGCTCGGAACCTCGATGGTCCTGCCGCTGAAGCCCGGCACCTGGTACTACCGCGTGCGCGGCTTCAACTACGCCCTCCCGACGGGCGCACAGCAGATGTCGTGGTCGGATCCCGCTCGAATCGTCGTTGCGAAGCCGAAGTTCAAAATCGTCAAGCCCGGCAAGTAACCGCTACTGAATCGCTCGTAGCAGCCGGCGGCCGAGCCGTTCGACCCGCTTCGGAAGCAGGTGACGCTGTTTCTTCACGGCGGTCGACCCGAGCCAGAACGCCGTCTTCACGCCGAGGACGTATCTGTTGCGGGCGCGATCGGCGAACGTGTTCTGCGCCACTCTCCGGGCGACCGTCGTCGACCCGACGACGAACTTCGCATCCTTGAACTTCGTCGAGCGGTAAATGGCGTGGCCCACGACCTTGCGCGGTCCTGCAGTCCACGTCGTGTCGTGGAAGGCGACCCACCCACCGTCGATCACCTTGGGCACCCACTTTTCGAAGTCCTCCAGCACGAGGTCGTACTCGTGCGAGCCGTCGACGAACAGCAGCTCGATCGGCTCGTGAAAGTCGTCCGCGGCGGGCTGCGACAGAGACGCGATCGGGTTGACGAGCTCCGTGATCCCGGCCCGGTCGACGTTCGCCTTGAAATCGCCGAACCGGTAGTCGGCGTGCGGGTCGATCGCATAGATCGGCACGGACGCCCCGGCCTGAGAGCCGCGGCCGAGGCAGATCGTCGACTTGCCCTTCCACGAGCCGATCTCGACGATCACACCCTTACCCGTACACCCGCGCGCAAGCTCGTAGAGCGCCTCGCCTTCCTCGTCCGTCAACCAACCGGGAACGTCCGCGATCAGCGGCTTGACCTGCTCGGCGAAGTCGTTCATCTAGCCGCTGAGCGTACGGCTTCTTCGAAGACTCGGTCGCGCTCGAACCTGTCGAGCTCCGCCGAAAGCAGGTCGGAGGGAGGAGGCGGGTCGCCGGGAGGAAACGGCGCCGGGTTGCCGTCGATCTCGACCCCGACCAGCAGATCGGAGGGCTCGTGCTCGAGCTCGACGTCGCGGCCGAGCCGCGAACGCAGCCACCCGGCGAGCAGCTGCGCCTGGGCGGCGGTGCCCGAAACACGAATCGTCTTGACGTCCGCGATGCCGGGCCAGAGCGAGGCGAGCTGCCGGCGCCAGCGGCTCGTGCGCGCCCAGGCGATGTCGGAGACCACCACGCGGTCGAAGAGCTCCGCCAGCGGGCCGTACGAGGCCGGCAGATCCGGCCACTCCGTGCTGTCGACGATGAGCCGGTCGACGACGCCGACGAGGCTCCCGAACGAGTCCGACCCGAAGGAAGGGACGCCGCGCCAGCGCAGGAAGACGGGCAGATCGGGCAGGAAGAGCGGCTGCACGACGCTCGCGGGCGCCGAAGCGCGCTTGCCCTTGAGGTGGATGTGAATCGTCTCGGCGCAGATCTGCCGGCCTTCGCCTGCCTGGAAGACGTCGACATCGACCTCCGCCGCGAGCCCGTCCTCGGCGTCCGGCTCGGGGATGAGGACGATCGTCCGCGACGGGTGGCGCTCCGCAAGACCGGCGAGCACGTCCTCCGCTGCCTCGACCCATTCCGGCGGAACCCACGCCGTGTGCGTCATGACGCTCGTCCGCTGGTAGGGCATGTCTTCGCCCGGCGCGAGGCGCAGCGTTGCGACCTCGCGCTCGATCTCCCGCACCGACGCTAGCGGCGCCGCCATGCCCGCCCGTCTCGTTCCATCAGCCCGTCGGCCGCCGACGGCCCCCAGGTCCCGGCGGAATAGTTCGGGAACGCGGGCCGGTCGCGCGCCCAGGCCGCGACGACCGCGTCGACGATGGCCCACTGCTCCTCGACCTCGTCGATCCGCGTGAAAAGCGTCGCGTCGCCGAGCATCGCGTCGAGGATCAGGCGCTCGTACGCCTCGGGCAACCCCGTGCGAAACGCGCCGCCGTAGAGGAAGTCCATATGCACGGTGCGGATCGTCATCCCCTGCCCCGGCACCTTGACGCCGATCGCGAGCGACACGCCTTCGTCGGGCTGGACGTGGACGATCAGTACGTTCGGCTTCAGCCGCTCCGCCGACAGCTCTTCGAACGGTGGGTGAGGCGCGCGCTTGAACTGGATCGCGATCGTCGTCTCACGGCGGGCAAGGCGCTTGCCCGTGCGGACGTAGAACGGCGTGTCGGCCCAGCGCCAGTTGTCGACGTAAAGCTTCGCAGCGATGTACGTCTCCGTCATCGAGTTCGGGTCGACGCCCGCCTCTCCGCGGTAGGCAGGCACCTCCTCGCCTTCGATGTAGCCGCGCCCGTACTGACCGCGCACCACCGACTTCGGGCCGGGCGTATGCATCGCGCGGAGCACCTTCACCTTCTCGTTACGGACCGAGTCGGCCGTGAAGTCGATCGGCGGCTCCATGGCCGTGATCGCCACCAGCTGCAACATGTGGTTCTGGAAGATGTCGCGGATCGCGCCGGCCCTTTCGTAGTACTCCGCGCGACCCCCGATGCCCATGGTCTCGGCCACCGTGATCTGGACGTGATCGACGAACTGCCGGTTCCAGATCGGTTCGAAGATCCCGTTCGCGAACCGCAGGGCCATCATGTTCTGGACCGTTTCCTTGCCGAGGTAGTGGTCGATTCGGAAGATCTCGTTCTCGGCGAAGTACGTCTCGAGCACCTTCTGCAGCTCTTTGGCCGACGCGAGATCGTGGCCGAACGGCTTCTCGATGATCAGTCGCGCCCAGCCCTGCGCGGCGCGGCGCTTGCCGACGGCTTTGACGACCGTCTGGAAGACGGCGGGTGGGGTCGCAAGGTAGTAGACGCGATTGCCCCCCGTCTGGCGCTCCTCGTCGAGCCTGGTCAGCGTCGCAGCGAGGTTGTCCTCGCGCTCCTCGTCGGCGAAGTCCATCGCGACGTAGTGCATGCCTTCGGCAAGCGGCTCCCAGACGTCGTCACGGAAAGGATCGCGCGAGTGCTCCTGCACCGCGGCCTTCATCCGTTCCCTGAACTCGTCGTCCGTCTCTTCCGACCGCGAGACGCCGACGACTGCGAAGTGCTCGGGCAGGAGGCCGCGGTAGGCGAGCGAGTAGAGCGCGGGGAACAGCTTGCGTTTCGTCAGGTCGCCGGACGCGCCGAAGATGACGAGGATGCAGGAGTCCGGCGCCCGCCGAACCTCCAGCCCTTCGAGCAGCGGGTTGTCCTCGAGCGGGGTGGTCGTCACGTGAGGCTCCCAGAAGACCTGTGGAGGATCCGTGACACTTTCGTCACCATGTCCGACACCGGGACTGGGCTCTGTCGGCCATGCGCCGAGGCGTCACGCATCACCGCGGATCCTGGCCGGCCTTCGCGCTCTCGACGGCCTTGACCGCATGGCCGCCGAACTGGTTGCGGAGTGCGGCGGCGACCTTCGCGGAGAACTTGATCTCGTCGCGTGATGCGAAGCGTGCGAAGAGCGAGGCTGCGATCACCGGCGCCGGCACGCTCTCGTTGATCGCCTCGTTGATCGTCCAACGACCTTCGCCCGAGTCCTCGACGTAAGGCGCGATGTCCTCGAGCTTCGAGCCGTGAGACTCGAATGCCGCGTGCAACAGCTCGAGCAACCAGGAACGCACGACAGATCCGTTTCGCCAGATGCCCGAGACCTGAAGCGCATCGATGTCGTACTCGGAGTGGCTCATGATCTCGAAGCCCTCCGCATAGGACTGCATGAGCCCGTACTCGATCCCGTTGTGGACCATCTTCACGAAGTGGCCCGCGCCAG
>DATMZV010000221.1:0-3633 GCA_035573355.1 Gaiellaceae bacterium
CTACCCGGGCGTCGGCAAGCGGACCGCGAACAAGTACGGGCCGCTCATCGGAGCGAGCGACTTCTTCATCGCGAAGCGTTAGCCAGTCAGTTCGCGAGCACAGGGCCGGCCTTGTTCTGGCTGCCTGTGCCTCCGACGCCACCGGAGGCAAGTGCAGCAACCACAAGAACGAGCCACGCAACGAGACAGAGGATCAACAGCCGCATTGACGTTCTGACGCTGTCGACGCGTCGGAGTTTGCGACGCGCTCCCCTTAAAGGGTGATGGTCCGAATTTCCCAAGGACGCAGTTCGAGCTCCTCTCCTGCGAAACGGACCTTCTGAGGCTCGGCGCTTTCGTTGACGAGCCGCGCCAGCTCCGGTTGCAACGCGGTGAGAACGACCTCCGGCTTGCCGTCCAGCGCAGGACCCGAGTGTGTACGCAACTCCGTCGAGTGCGCCGTGCCTGGAGCCGTCAGGAAGGGATGGCGGTACGCCTCCGCGTGTTCGGCGATCGAGTCGGCGCTCGGGTAGTACGCGAACGAAAAGGAACGGAGGCCGCGGAGTTGCGCCGCCGGGATCGGGATCTCGGGGCCCGCGGGCTCTTCGCGCGACGGGTTCCCGTTGAGGCTGATGTAACCGATCGAGCGCAAGGTGGTCAGCGCGAGCTCGTCTCCGACCACCTCGTACTCGGTGACATGGTCGAGGAGGAGCGCGATCCCGCCGGCGGCGACAAAACCGGAGGCCGGAAACGTCGGGACGGCGACCTCGCCGTGGCCGCCTTCCACCTCGAGGCTTCGCTCGACCACAGCGAACTGACCCTCGGCATGCGAGCTGTGCGCGGGCTCGAGCAGCGGCACGTGCACACGCACGCGCTGGTCGTTGCAGATGTTGTCGAGCTCGAGCCGGACCCGCACGAATGACTCGCCGGCGCGCTGCTCGAAGCGCGTTCGCGTGTCGACGCTCCGGTCGTCCCAGACGTAGGTTCGGTGCAGCACGTCGACCCTGCGGAGCGGCCCGTCCTCGACGCGCTCGATTCGCTCGGCGGTTGGAACGTCGACGAGGACGTCGTCCGCGGGCGGTGCGTAGTTGTAACTGTCCCCGATGTCCTTTCCGCGGACGATGCGGGTCAGCCGCGTTACGTCGGGAATCGGACATGTGCCAGGGACTGTCCCTGGCACACGTACGGGACGGACACTGGTCCAGCCGAGCGGTGGCGCTGCAACGGCCGCGACGATCGTCCGCTTCGGTTGGGCGACGACGCGCAGTGTCCACGCCCCCTCCGCGGTCGCAAGGCTGAGCTCGGCTACGAGTTGTTCGACGTCGAGGAACTCGGGGTCCGGCTCGTCACCAACCTGAAGGATCACCTCGCGGTCCTCGAGCCGGAAGCCGTTCACGATCCGCCCGAAGATCTCGCGGCCGTGCAGGCGGCGTGCGATCACCGCCGCCACCTCCGCGCCGGAGGCCTTCGCCTTCCACTCGAACGGCGACTGGCGGCGCACTTCTTGCGTGGGCAGGCGCGTTCCGTCTGGAAGCTCCAGTTCGACCGCTTCCCACTCGTCCGGGACGACCACGTCGAGCTCGACAAGGTCGGTGCGCTCCTGCGGCGACGGATTCACGATCGCGAAGGCGCCGCGGGGAACCTCCGCGGCAATCTGTGCAACCGCGCGCTGCGCGAGCTCCCGGCCGATGTGCTCCGCCTCGGCGTAGCGCGCCAGGACCTGCGCCGAGACGTCGTCGGTGGAACACCCGCAGATCGAGTCGTGCGCCGAGTTGTGGAACATGCGCGTCCACGCCTGGGCGAGAAACGGCCCCGGCCGATCGGTGCCGCCGTAGAGCGCCTGCAACGGCTCGGCGTAGCGCTCGAGCCACCGTTCCGCACGGGCACACGCCGCCTTGAGGTCGATGCGTGCCGAGACAACGCCGGGGAGCAGGTTCGCGCGGGCGGCGGAACGCAGCTCGCCGCGCCAATGGAGGAGACCCTCCGGCGCGGCGTTCGCGAGGTACTCGCCAACCGTGCCGACCGTCGCTCCGTCGGGGACACGCGCCGAAAAGTCGTGCACGAGTGGCTTGTGGTCGGTCCCGACCATGCCCAGGACCGGATCGCTCCCGAACCAGGGACCGAAGCGCTCCTCGAGCGGCCGGAGATCGACCGGGCCCGGCACGTCGAAGATGTACGCCGCATTGCCGTATCCGCCGGGCAGGTATTCCGCGACCACCGAGGAGCCGTCGATCCCTTCCCAGACGAAGCGGTGGAAGTCGACCGCGGCCGGGACTCCGCGCCAGACGACCGCCGTGTCGATCCCTGCCGCCCGGAGGATCTGCGGCATCTGCGCCACGTGCCCGAACATGTCGGGCAGATAACCGACGCGCATCGGACCGCCGAGCTGCTCCGCGCGGCGCATCCCGGCTTCAAGATTGCGCAGCGTCGTCTCGCCGTCGACGAGGAACTCGTCCATCAACGTCTGCCACGGGCCGAGTGCGAGGCGGCCGGCCTCGACGAGCGAGCGAATCCGCTCCTCCGACTCCGAGCGGATCTCTAGGTAGTCGTCCACCGTTGCGAGCTGGCCGTCCAGGGTGAAGCTGAGCGTCTCGTCGGCCTCGAGGCGGTCGAGTAGCTCGTCCACGACCTCGACCAACGAGATCCGGAAGGACTGGAACGGCCGGTACCACTCCCGGTCCCAGTGCGTGTGCGGGACGAGAAAAACGCTCAGGTCTTGACGGAGCCTGCGAGGAGACCTTGCACGAAGTAGCGCTGCAACGCGAAGAACACGATCAGTGGGACGATCATCAACAGGAACGAAGCGGCGCTCAGCAGGTTGTACTCCTGGCCATACGTGGAGAGGAGGTATGGGATGCGCACGGTCATCGGTGCCTTATCGGGCTGGCCTGCGAGGAAGACCAAGGCCATCAGAAGGTCGTTCCAGACCCAGAGGAACTGGAAGATCGCGAACGATGCGAGCGCGGGTACGGACAGCGGCACGACGACCCGTCGGAAGATGGCGAGATTCGACGCGCCGTCCATCCGGGCTGCCTCGATCAGGTCCTTCGGGAGAGTGATGAAGAAGTTCCGTAAGAGGAAGATCGCGAGCGGCAGTCCGAACGCGGTGTGCGCGAGCCAGATACCGAGGAACGCAAAGGCACTGATTCCGAAATGAGGCGTGTTGAGGTGCCACTCGCGGAACAGTTTCAGCAACGGAACGAGCGAGGTCTGGATCGGCACCACCATCAGGGCGATGACGGCCAGGAAGATCGTGTCGCGGAACGGGAAGGGCACCCAAGCGAAGCCGTACGCCGCCAGAGCGCCGAGTGTGAGCGGCAGGAGCGTCGCAGGGATCGTGATGATCAGGCTGTTCACCCAGGCATGGCCCATTCCGGTTGCGTGGATGACCGAGCCGTAGTTGTGCAACGTCCAGTCCCACTGTGTTAGGCCGTGCCACCAACCGCTAGAGGCGATGTCGTTCGGCTTGCGGAACGACGTGATTCCGAGCCCGACAGTCGGCACGAGCCAGATCAGGGCAATGGCGATCAGGCCAATGTGGATCGGCGTGCGAGTGAGGAAACGGACGAGGCGCTCGCTGCGCGTCTGCGCGCCGAGCGGGACAGCCTGTTCGACGGTCGTCATCAGGCCACCACTTTCTCGCTGCGGAACCGC
>DATMZV010000222.1:0-10348 GCA_035573355.1 Gaiellaceae bacterium
TACCGGCGTTCGACCCGCCGGAGGAGATGGAAGAACACCATCCTGTCCTCGCGGTCGACCACGATCGGTGCGTGGTTGTTCCCGCGGCTCCCGACGTGGTAGTAGCCGCCGGCGACGAGGTCGCGGTGGGGACGCCCCATCGCCCGACCGTAGCCCCGCCGAGGAGCCGACTAGCGCGCCGCGCGCCTTTTGAGCCACCTTTGTCGCGGCCCAGTCACGTGCCAGGCACAAGACTGGGGCGAATGCGCCGGGTCCCACCGGGACGCGGCGACACGGGTCGGTAGTGCTGCGGTGGGGGCGCTCGGCTGGTTAGGCGGCGACTTTGGAGCGCTCGAGATGCTGGTGCGACGGGCAATAGTCGCGCTCTGGGAGCGGCGTGCGCTGGCACGGCTTCCCTTTGCGCGTCGTGGCGCGGCATCGTGCGACGCCTCCGTCGAGCACGCCCGATTCGATCTGCTCCTCGATGAACGCGACCGCGGCCGCGACGCCTTCCTTCACTGCCCACGCCACCTCGGCCTGCGCGGTGATCGGGAAGTAGCGGCGGATGTCCTGGAAGAGAGCGCGGTCCGGCTTGGCGAAATAGAGAGGATCCTTCGCGAGCCGCTCCATCGTCTGCTCGCACTGTTCCAGCACGGCCCGGCGGTACTCGAGGTGAAGCTCCGGGGCCACATACGGGTCGATGAGGTCCTTAATCGACCTGTAGATGGCTCTTGAGTATTGATACATGCAGGCCTGAAGCTGGGCGGTGTACTCCTCGTTAACAGTATCTCTAGCTCCCATTAATCCCCCGCAAAGCTTTGTTAAGCCGCAGTAAATCGTCTTCAGGGCCGCGTGACTTCGGGGAGTCTATACGGTCCAGGGGCCTGTTACAAAGTCCGGAGCCGTGTTGCCTTCTCTGAGAACTGCTAGCGGGTGATCTGGCGGACGTAGGCCGCCCCAAAACCCTTGGAATTCGCCGCTGACTGGGCGCTGTTGGCGCTCCCGCGGGATGAGTAGATCCCGCTGAAGACCACGTAGTACCCGGGATGGAGGCTGGAATAACGGCTCGAGTCGAGGACCCCCACCTGGGGCAGGCCTGCTCGGGAGGCAGACCGGGCTCGCTCCAGCGCCAGCAGTCTCCCACCGCCTCCGGCCGGGATCGACTCGAGCACGACGGTGTACCCACTCTGGCCCGCCGGCCAGGCCGTCAAGTCGCCTGGACCGGGCGCGGTCGTCGTCGCCGGTGGCGGTGCGGTTGGTGTCGACGGTGGCCCGGTCGGCGTCCCCGCTGGAACGGTTGGCAGGGCGACTGTCGCCGTCTCGGGCGCAGTCGTCGGGGAGTGCAGCGTCTCGCCGTGGGTTGCGACGATCGTGCTGTTCTCGGCGCCCGCATCGGAGAGGACGATTGCCGCCACCGCTCCAGCAGTCGCGAGGACGAGAGACAGCAGGACGGGCCAGATCCAGTCCCCGGGATACCAGCCAAAGCGCTGCTGCCACGCGGCCGCGAGCCTGCCGAACACGCCGCTCGCCGGCTGAAGCCGGTACCCGCACTCGAGGCAGTACTCCTGATCGGGGCCGTGCGGGGCACCGCAGCGAGGGCAACGCGGCTCTTCGGTGCTCACTCTTCCCAGCGTTCCTGGGCCGGCGTGGGAAGAGCTTCGAGCAATTCTGGCTTCGGCTCCACGGCCTTCCCGCAAACGGCACAGAACTTCGCGTCGGCGGCCAGTGCGCTGCCGCACTGCGGGCAGCCGACCACCGGCGGCGTCGCTGCAGCCGGGCGGCCGCAGTTCGCGCAGAAGTGCGATCCCCACACGAGCGGCGCGCCGCACTCGCACCGCGCCGCCGGCGCCGCCCGACGCACGGACACAGCCGCGGCGAGCAGCGTGTCGAGCTCCTGCAGGCGTTCATCGAGAGAGACCAGTTCGTCGCAGCGTTCGACGATCAGGTCCTGGCGGAATTGGTCTCGGCGAAACATCTCCAGCATCAATCCGCCCAGATCGCGCAGGCGCTCCTCGCGGACGCGAAGCAGCGCCCGGCGTTCCTTGCGCAGCTGCCCAGGGTGGGGCAGCGACCGACGAGGCGGGCGTGCAGGATGCGCGCTCGCGACGGTGCGCTCGTCCTTACGGCGAAAACGTGCGAGCAGCGATGGCCGCGCCACGCGAATCAATGTAACAGCGAGGTCTGACGCTCAGGCTACGGCGAGGCGGCCCGGCGGCCGAAACCGGCGACAAACACGATGAAGAGGATCACCGCGACCGCGCCGATCGCGATCCCGAAGATCCAGCCGCCGAAGAGCGAGACCACGATCGCGATGACGACGAGAGCGAGAAGGAGTCCGACCATTGCGCTGAGCTACGAAGGGAGATCGATCACGACGAGCCGGTCCTCGGTCATCTCGCGGACCGCGTACCGCGGCCCCTCGCGGGTATTGCCTGAATCCTTGACTCCGCCGTACGGCATCTGATCCGAGCGGAATGTCGGCGCCTCGTTGACCGTAACGCCACCGAAGTCGAGCTCTTGCGCGGCCCGGAAGGCGGTGTCGATGCTGCTCGTGAAGATTCCCGCTTGGAGGCCGTAACGGGTCCCGTTTGCGAGCTCGATCGCCTCGTCGATGGAGTCGACGGCGGTGACGGTGCATACCGGGCCGAACACCTCTTCGCAGGAAACCTCGTCGGCGCGGCCGGGATTTGCGATCACTGTCGGCCGGATCAACTCACCGTCGAGATCGCCCCCGGCCAGGACCTCGCCGCTCGTCTTCTTGATCCAGTCGATGATCCGCTCGCGCGCGTCTTCGTCGATCACCGGACCGACGTCGGTTTCCTCGTCCGCAGGGTCGCCCACCTTCAACGCGTTCACGAGCGGGATGAGCGTCTGCACGAACGCGTCGTACACATCCCGTTCGACATAGACACGCTGCACCGAGATGCAGCTCTGGCCTGCGAATGCGAACGCGTTCTGTGACACCTTGGTGGCGGCCGCTGTCACGTCGGCATCGGCGGTGACGATCACCGGCGTCGCGTTGCCGAGCTCGAGATTGACGCGCTTCTTCGGCGCGCGCTCCTTCAGCTTCCAGCCGACTCCGCTCGAGCCGGTGAAAGTGATCAGCTTCACCCGTTCGTCCTCGACCAGAACGTCGCCGATCTCGGCCGCCGGCCCGACGAGCACGTTCAGCCACCCGGGCGGCAGGCCCGCTTCCTCCTCGAGCTCTGCGAGCAGGAGCGCCGACATCGGCGTCTGGCTCGCCGGCTTCAGGACGACGGCGCAGCCGGCGGCGAGAGCAGGCGCGATCTTGTGTGCGACGAGGTTGAGCGGAAAGTTGAACGGGCTGATGGCGCCGACGATCCCGATCGGACGGCGGAGCGTGAAGGCGAGCTTCCCCTCGCCGGCCTGGGCGGCGTCCATCGGGACCATCTCGCCGGCAAGCTTGCGCGCTTCCACCGCGGCGAACGTGTACGTCGACATCGCCCGCGCGGCCTCGACACGCGCCGCCTTCAGAGGCTTGCCGGCCTCGTCGGAGATCACGCGCGCCACCTCCTCGTGACGGCGGCCGAGACCTGCCGCGACGCGAACGAGGATCTCCGCACGCTTGTGTGCGGGCAGCGGGTTCTGCATCGCCCGCTCGGCTGCGTCGATCGCCCGGCGCGTTTCGTCTGCACCTGCTTTGGCCACACGCCCGACGACGTCGCCGGAGTAGGGCGAGCGCACCTCGAGCCAGTCGCCCGTGTCGATCCACTCACCGCCGACGAGCAGGCGCTTTTCGTTGGCTGCGGCGACCACGAAGCTAGTCTAGACCGGCATGCAGGATGCGCTGATCATCGATGCGGTTCGGTCGCCGATCGGCCGGAAAAACGGTTCGCTTGCGTCGATCCGCGGCGACGAGCTCTGCGCCCAGGTCCTGAACGGCCTCGTAGCGCGCCACGATCTGGATCCGGGTGAGATCGAGGACGTCCAGCTCGGCTGTGTCACGCAGATCGGGGAGCAGGGCTGGAACCTGGGACGGATGGTCCCCCTGGTTGCCGGCTGGCCGGAGACCGTGGCGGGAACGACCGTCGATCGACAGTGCGGCTCGTCCATGCAGACCAACTTCAACGCGGCGGCCACGATCTGGTCGGGGCAGCTCGATCTCGTGGTCTCGGCCGGCGTCGAGATGATGTCCCGCGTCCCGATGGGCTCGAACGGCGGCGACCTCTCGGACAAGCTGCTCGAGCGCTGGCAGATCGTGCCGCAGGGGATCTCGGCCGAGGTGATCGCCGACGAGTGGGGGCTCTCGCGCGAGGAGCTCGACTCCTTCGCCCTCGAATCCCACCGCCGCGCGCTTGCTGCGAGCGACGAAGGGCGGTTCGAGAACGAGATCGTCCCGGTCGACCTCACGAACCCCCACACTGGCGTCGTCTTCGCCGTCGACGAGACCCCGAGACGGGACACGTCCCTGGAGGCGCTGGCCGCGCTGAAGCCGGCCTTCCTCCCGGACGGCAAGGTGACGGCGGGAAGCTCGTCGCAGATCTGTGACGGCGCGGCGGGCGTCCTCGTCGCGAGCGAGCGCACCGCTGAGCGCCTCGGGCTCGAGCCGCGCGCGCGCTTTGTCTCGTTTGGCCTCTCCGGAGTCGACCCGCATCGGATGCTGCACGGAAATCCGCAGGCCTGCGACTCCGCGCTCGCGCGCGCGGGACTGACCTGGGACGACATCTCCGTCATCGAAGTGAATGAAGCGTTCGCATCGGTCGTGCTGCAGTTCGCCCGGGACGCACGGCTCGAAGACCGCTGGGACGACATCAATCCGAACGGCGGTGGGATCTCGCTCGGTCACCCGCTCGGCGCGACGGGCGCGCGCATCTCGGCGACGCTATTGAACGAGCTCGAACGGCGGACGGCGCGTTACGGCATCGCCACGATGTGCATCGGCTTCGGCCAGGCGATTGCCTGCATCGTCGAACGCGTCTAGTCGTTCGTTACTCTCCGCGGGTGGGGGACATGGCAGGCCGCGCTGTTGCGCGTGAACCGAAAGAGATCGTCACTCGCGGCTACGACGCGATCGCTTTGCGCTACGCAGAGTGGGCCGGGCAGATCGAGTCCCCGGTCATGGACTGGGTGCGCCAACTGGACACGCACCTTTCCGACGGCTCCGACGTGCTCGAGCTCGGGTGCGGCCGCGGTGTCCCTGCTACTCGGGAGCTTGCGCGCCGCCACCGCGTCACCGGCGTCGATATTTCTGCGGTCCAGATCGAGCTGGCGCGCCATCACGTTCCGGAAGCCAGCTTCGTGCATGGCGACGCCATGGAGCTCGACGTCGCGCCGGCGTCGCTCGACGCGGTGGTCGCACTCTTCGTGTTCGGACACGTCCCGGTCGAGGAGCAGCCCGGCCTGATCGCACGAATCGCCCTTTGGCTGCGCGACGGCGGCCTCTTCCTCGGTACGTTCAGCTCCGGGGAGGCCGGGGAGGACGTGGACGACGATTGGCTCGGTGCGCCGATGTTCTTCGCGTCGCTCGGCGGCGATGCGTACGGGCCGCTGCTGCGCGACGCGGGGCTCGAGGTGTTCCGTGATGAGGTCGTCGTACAGAACGAGCCGGGACACGGTGATGTCTCCTTCCGCTGGGTCCTGGCGCGAGCGGCCGCGTAGTGGAGATCCGCAAGGTGGGGGTCGTCGGGCTCGGGACGATGGGGGCCGGCATCGCCCAGGTCAGCGTCCAGTCGGGGTTCGAGACGATCGGGCGTGAGGTCGAGCCCGAGCTCGGGGAGCGTGGGCGCGCGACGATCGAGCGCTATCTCGCCCGTGGCGTCGAGAAGGGCCGCCTTTCCGGGGACGAGCGCGAGGCGGCGCTCGGACGCCTGACGCTCACGACAGACCTCGCCGATCTTGCCGACTGTGACCTGGTGATCGAGGCGGCGCTCGAGGAGCTCGAGCTGAAGCGCGAGATCTTCGCGGAGCTCGATCGTGTCACCCGCCCTGACGCGATTCTGGCAACGAACACGTCTGCGCTGTCCGTGTCCGAGATCGCCGAGGCGACCGAGCAGCCGCAGCGCGTCGTCGGCATGCACTTCTTCAACCCGGCGCCCGTGCTTCCCCTGGTGGAGATCGTCCGTGCCCGCGAGAGCTCGCCCGCGGCAGTCGACGCGGCCTACGCGTGGGCCGAGCGCGCGGGTAAGCAACCGGTGCGTTGCAACGACACGCCGGGATTCATCGTCAACCGCATCCTGATCCCGCTGCTGAACGACTGCGTGCGTGTGCTCGACGAGGCCGGGGTCGAGCCGGAGGCAATGGACAAGGCCATGACGAACGGTGCCGGCTGGCCACTTGGCCCATGCGCACTGATCGACCTGATCGGAATCGACGTCCACGTGCACGCATCCGCAGCGCTGCACGACAAGCTCGGCGAGGACCGTATGGCGCCGCCGGAACGGCTCGTGCGGATGCAGCAGGAGGGAACTCTCGGCCGCAAGTCGGGCCGCGGTTTCTACGAGTACTAGTTAGGCAGCAATCCGTTCGGGCAGCTCGACGACGACCTCGGGCAGCTCCGGATGCCGCTCGTGCGCCTCGCGCCAGATCGCCTCGGCCCGCTCGGCCTGCAGCGTCTCGAGGGCGACGGCGTGCATCGTCGCGATCGAGGCAAGCTCCACCAGGCGTTCGGCCTCTGCATAGCTGAGCTGCGAGGCGACGCTGGCGAGCGCGTCGAGGCGTGCCACGAGGAGTCGGGAGGTGCGTTCACAACGAGAGAGCTCGGTCACCGTTCGAATCTTCGCGCGGGCATCGGACGGTCCTCCCGTCCGTTACAGCCCAGTCTCGTGCCTGGCACCGGACTGGGCCGAAGGAGTCACTCCTACGGAACGGTGAGCCTCGTCCACACGTTCGCCAGGAGACGCTCGACGTCCGGGCTGCCGAGGGAGGCGCCGAAGTTCAGGGCGCCCGCCGCGAAGACCTTGGCTCCGGACGGTGTCTCGTAGTAGGTCATCTCAGCCGACCGGCCGGGACCGAGGAGGTCTGGAATGTGTGCCAGCACCTGGATGCCGCGGGGCGACGCAGCGGTCCGCGCATCGATCTCGATCCCGTAGCGACCGAAGACGCCCCCGTCCGAGAGACCGGTCCCTGCGAAGGCCCACGGCGCGGAAGCCGCGCCCGTGACGGTGTAGCCGGCCTGCCGCTGGCCGTGATCCGAGCCGACGTACTGGACGCCGACGATGCCCGACTCCGGCCGGCCGAGCTGGCGCCACAACCCGCGACGGACGAGCTTCTGTCCCACCCGGTCGACGCGCCGATAGAGATTGTTCGCCGCGAGAAAGGCGAGGTTCCCTCCGTCGTTGCGGTAACGCTCGATCACGTCGTACACATGACGCGTCACGTACTCCTCGTGGCCGGGGAAGACGACAAGGTCGTAACGGCGCGCGAGCTCGTCGCCGCTCGCAACCGCCTCGAGGTCGTCGTCGGAGAGGAAGTCGACGGCGCGGCCGGTCCGGTTCAGCCACGCGATGAACTCGAGATCCCAGTCGTGGAAGCGGAAGGGAACGCCGAAGTCGAGGAACGGTCGGCGGAGGTCGACGCTTCGATGCTTGCCGGTGACGTACCACGAGTCGCCCCACCCGTCACCGTCGGTGTCCGCGAAGTTGTACGCCGCCCAGGTATTCGTCGCCAGCACGACTGCGACGCGATGCGTGCCGAGCTGCCGTGGCCTGACGATGAACGGCGCGTAGCCGACGCGTCCGTCCGCGGAAGTCGCCCGCACGAAGTAGAGGCCGCTCGGCCATTCGCCGGCGCGGACCACGCGCAGCAAGGCCGGCCGGTCGCGGTGGGCTCGCCAGTCGACCCGGATCGGTCCCGTCATCGCGAGGCTGCTCGTCTTCAGGTCCTGCTCGCTCGGGCGGCCCGGCGACTGGTATGCGAAGACCTGCAGGCGAAGCAGCCTCGCATCCGTTGCGAGCCGGAGCTCGGCTGCCTGGCCGGGGGCGTAGCTCCGCTTCGTGAACGCCGCGTCGATGCCCTGGACCCGCACCACCGGCGCGGTCTGCGTCCCGCTCGGGCCTGAGCCACCGTAAACGCGGTTCCCGACGCGAAGCCGCATCACGTAGGTGCGCGGCTGCGTCCCGCGGGCCGGACGCCACGTCAGCGAGCCTTGCCCGGCGGCGAATCGCCGGGACGTTCGCCAGACCACCGTTGTCCCGCCCTCGCCGGCGCGGATCATGTTCGTCGCGACCACCTCGAGCTGCACCTGCGCCGGACGGGTCAGCCGAAAGCGCACGGTCGCCGAGTCGCGAAACCCGTCACCGTTCGGGCTGACCGTTGTGAGCAGTGGCCGGTCGCCCGCGAAGGGAGCTGAGCCGTTCGATACGTGGAGGTCGAGAAGCGCCGGACCCGGCGTCGCAAGGGCCGAAACCGCGGCGAGCAGCAGGGCGGTCACCGCCTTACAGTTTCCTTACTTTCCAATGATGCAGGGCACAATTGAACGGTCGATACTGAATGCCATGAGGCGACTCCTCACCTTTGCCATGCTCGTAATGCTGGTCCTTCCGGCCGCATCGGCTGCGCGTACCGATGCGCCGAACGACGGCACGCTATCCGTCAGCGACGCTCGCGGGACGATCACGATCAACGGCCGCGGCGCGGTCATCGGGAGCTTCGCGCGCGGCTCGGTGACGATCAGCGACCCGATCGACGGCGACGGCACCGGTCCGGTCGTGACGGGGGACGACTGGTCGAAGGAGAAGAACGACACGACCTCGACGTGGGGAGGCACGAAGGTCCGCTTCCGGATGATCGGCGGGACCTTCAAGATCGTCGTCAGGGGTCGCGGCATCAATCTGTCACTGGTCGGCAAGGGGACGATCACGCTGAACGGCGCAGGCACGGGCGCCGACGGAAGCTACTCCGTCAACGGCGGCGACTACAGCGTCATGCCGGACTTCCCGGCGACGTTCTTCCTGTCGGCGACGAGCCCCTGAGATGCCTCGCGTGAGCAGCGCAACGCAGTCGGTGCTCGTGGTCGAGGACGAAGCGTCGATCGCTTCCTTCGTCTCGCTCTACCTGAAGAACGCCGGCTATGAAGTTCGCACCGCGTCGAACGGCACCGAGGCGCTTGCGTCTGCACAGAGTGACCAGCCCTCGCTGATCGTGCTCGACCTGATGCTGCCCGACATCGACGGGATCGAGATCTGCCGGCGCATCCGGCAGAAGTCCGACGTCCCGATCCTCATGCTCACTGCGCGCGATGAGGACGTGGACAAGATCATCGGGCTCGAGGTCGGGGCCGACGACTACATGACGAAGCCTTTCAACCCGCGCGAGCTCGTCGCACGCGTGAAGTCGATCCTGCGCCGCTCCGGGCCCGATCGCAAGGAACGCGAGAGCGCGACGCTGCAGCACGGCGACCTCCACATCGACTCCGGGCGACGTGAGGTCAAGGTCGGAGACACTGAGATCCAGCTCGCTCCCAAGGAGTTCGATCTCCTGTGGGAGCTGCTCGACCACCGCGGGCTCGTGCTCACGCGTGATCAGCTCCTCGAGCGAGTCTGGGGTTACACATTCGCCGGCGACACCCGCACAGTGGACGTCCACGTTCGCCAGCTCAGGCGAAAGCTCGGCGAGGCCTCGCCGATCGTCACCGTGTGGGGGGTCGGCTACAAGGTCGGGCCCGCACGGGATGCGGTCAAGGCCTAGCGATACCTTGTAGGTCCTGATGTTCAGCTCGCTGCGCTTCCGGTTGCCGGCGCTCTTCCTGCTTGGCATCGTCGTCAGCGGCCTGATCGCGGCGGCGGTCGCGCTGCGTCTCTTCCAGGGCTACGTCCTCAACCGGTCGAAGGCCGATCTCAGGCGTGAGGCGATCGGGCTGACCGAAGTCTTCGCGCAGCAGGCGATCACGAGTAACGACACCGGCGTGCCGCTGCCGCGCATCGCGAGACAGCTCGAACGCGCGACCGGCGATCGTCTCTTTTACGTCGGCGTCTCGCCCGTTCCCGACCAGAGAGTAGGACTGGAACGCCTGCCGGAGAGCACAGTGGACTGGCGTTCCGGTCATACGATCACGTTCGAGTTCACGCCACCGGGCGCAAAGAAGACCTATCTCGCCGTCGCGCGGCCCCTGAAGCTGGGGAAGAAGGGGCCTGCATTCGGCGACCTGATCGTGGCGAAGCCGAAGACCGAACTGAACCAGCAGCTGATTCCGCTCCTGCAGCGGCTGGCGATCGCCTCGCTCGGAGGAATCTTCGTCGCGGGGCTGCTCGGGTGGTATCTGTCCCGACGGATCACGGCGCCCGTCCTCGCGCTCTCGCGCGCGAGCGACGAAATCGCGCGAGGCCACTACGACGTCGATCTGCCGGAAGTAAAAGGCGGTGGTGAGATCGGACAGCTTGCCGACAGCTTCCGGCAGATGGCCGCACGACTG
>DATMZV010000223.1:0-2079 GCA_035573355.1 Gaiellaceae bacterium
CGCGCAATGCTCTGGGGCCTTGCCGTCGACGGAGAGCAGGGCGTGACTCGCGTTCTCGAGCTGTTGCGTAAGGAGGTCGAGCTCGGCTTGGCGCTTCTCGGCTGCGCGTCACCCGCCGACGTCAGCCGCGCCCACGTGATCTAGTCGTGCACGCGGGCGATGAGCTCGCTGCGGCGCATGACTCGGACCGCATTGCCGGCGAGCCGCACCTCGTAGCCTGCGTCACTCGGGAACAGCACCTTGTCGCCTGGCTCGACCCCGTTCACCTCGCTCCCGACCGCGGTGAGGACGCCGGTGCGGCAGTCGGCCTCTGCGGACGCCGGGAGGATGAGCCCGAGGTTCGTCTCCGACTCCTCGTCGGACGGCTGGACGACGACAAAGTCGTCCAGCGGCTCGAGGGAGAGATCGATGCGTCGCGTGTCCGGCTCCTGCACGCTTCTAACGCTACAGCCGCCCGGCCTCAATGATGCGCTGGAGGAACTGCTGGGTCCGCGGCTCCTTCGGCTCGGTGAGAATTTGCTCCGGCGGTCCCTGCTCCAGGATCACTCCCTCGTCGAGGAAGCAGATCCGGTCCGCGATGTCCCGCGCGAAGCCCATCTCGTGGGTCGCGATCAGCATCGTCATCCCGCCGGCGGCCAGCTCGCGGATCACCTCGAGCACCTCGGCGACGAGCTCGGGATCGAGGGCGCTCGTCACCTCGTCGAGGAGCATCAGGTCGGGGCGCATCGCCAGCGCGCGCACGATTGCGACCCGCTGCTGCTGGCCGCCCGAGAGGCTGTCCGGAAAGTCGTTCCGCTTGTCGGCGAGCCCGAAGCGCTCGAGCAGCTGCGTCGCCTCCGCCTCCGCCCGCGCGCGGGGGACGTGGAGCGCAAGGGTCGGCGCCAGCGTGACGTTGCGCAGGACGCTCATGTGCGGGAAGAGGTTGTACGCCTGGAAGACGATGCCGATCCGCCGGCGGATCCGGTTCACGTTGACGCCGGGCGCCGTGATCTCTTCGCCCTCGACGACGATCCGGCCCTGGTCGATCGGCTCCAGCAGGTTCACGCAGCGCAGCAGCGTCGACTTCCCGGAACCAGACGCGCCGATCAGGCACACGACCTCGTGCTCGGCGACGGCGAGATCGACCCCGCGCAGGACCTCGAGCGCGCCGAAGGACTTGTGGAGACTGTCGACGACGAGCGCTTCGCTCATCAGACTCCCGTTGCCTGCCGTCTGCGGCGATCACGGAGCACGAGCCAGTCCGTGAAGCGCGCGAGCGGAATCGTCAGAGCGACGAAGAGAACCGCCGCCGCCACGAACGGCGTGTAGTTGAACGTCGCGGCCGCATCGATCTGAGACTGCTTGAACGCTTCGACCGAGCCGAGGAACCCGACGAGTGCGGTGTCCTTCTGCAGGCCGATGAAGTCGTTCAGAAGCGGCGGGATCACGCGCCGCACGGCCTGGGGCAGGACGACCTTCTGCAGCGACTGCCAGTGCGACAGCCCGAGCGAGCGGGCCGCGGCGTTCTGGCTCGGATGCACCGATTCGATCCCCGCGCGGTAGACCTCGGAGACGTACGCGGTGTAGACGAGCGTGAGCGCGACGATTCCCCAGAAGGTCGTCGACAACGGCACCCAGCTGAGCTGCAGTGCCGGGGCGCCGAACCCGAGCAGAGCGATCACGAGGATCGTCGGCACGCCGCGAAAGAAGTCCGCGTAGGCGATGCCGAGCACGCGCAAGGGGAAGAACACCGGCCCCGGCAGGCTGCGAACGACAGCCAGCGCGAGCGCGAGCACGAGGATGAACGCCTCGGAGATCAAGAAGATCTTCACGTTCAGCAGGAATGCCCGGGCGATCTCCGGCATGGAGGCCTTGAACTCCTGCCAGTTGAAGAACGTTTGCCTGACCTCGGGCCACCCTGGCGCGTGCGTGATCGCGAGGGCGAGCACCGTGAAGAAGACGATGGTGCTGAGCAAGGCAATCGTGGCGCCGCGACGGCCTTCGCCGCCTGCAGTCACGCTGCCGAGGATCTTCGAGCCGCGGTTCTCGTTCAGACGGCTATTTCAGCACGGGCGCGTCAGCCTGGAGCCACTTGGCCTG
>DATMZV010000224.1:0-8790 GCA_035573355.1 Gaiellaceae bacterium
CACACGCGGCTCGAACACCTACGGCCCGAACCAGTATCCGGAGAAGGTGCTGCCGCTCTTCGTCACGAACGCCCTGGACGGACAGCCGCTACCGCTCTACGGCGACGGCCGCCAGGTGCGCGACTGGCTGCACGTCGACGATCACTGCGCCGCGATCGAGCTCGTCGTTCGACAGGGTGAAGCAGGCGAGGTCTACAACGTCGGCGCGGGAGAGGAGCACGAGAACGTCGAGCTCACGCGTCTCATCGTCGACCAGCTCGGCGCGGACGACGCACTCGTGCGCCACGTCGAGGACCGCGCCGGCCACGACCGCCGCTACTCGCTCGACACGACGAAGATCCGGTCACTCGGCTGGCAACCTCGGCGCAGCTGGGACGACGGGGTTCGTGCCACCATCGACTGGTACCGCGACAATCGCGACTGGTGGGAGCCGATCAAACGCAGCAGCGGCTACCGCGAGTTCTACGACAGGCAGTACGAGGCGCGGCTGGGCTAGCGCACGCCGCCGTCGCCGCCGGCGGGGCGGGACCACCAGGCTGCGTTGTCGCTTCCGGACATGACGCCCTGAAGCTGGTCGACGTAGCTGACGAGATCGCGTTCGCGTCGCTCTAGCGTCTGCTCGAGCTCCTCGAGCTCGGTGCGCCAGCGCTCGATCCGGTCCTCGCGAAACTGGACGTCGGCTTCGAACTCGGCCTCGCGCTGGTCGAGATCGGTCTCGAGCCGTTTCAGCTCCGTCACGCGGGCATCGGCTGCCGCTTCGGAAACGGCTGCCACGTGGGAAACCGGTCGGATCCCGACACCCTCCGTCGCCGCCCCGAGGAGGGGCGCGAGCGAGGCTGCCTGCTCCGCGGAGATCTCCACGCGGAGGACGAGGGGCTTCGGGGTGCTGTATTCGTGGTCAGACATGGGGCCGCACTTGAGGAATCGTTCCCAGGCACCCCGGCCCCTATCCCTCGGCTGAGCGTTTTCCGCCAGACTCACCCAAAGTTGAGGATCCTGGTCGCCGAAGACGAGACGATCATCCGGCTCGACCTCCGGGCCCTGCTCGAGCACGCCGGTTTCGAGGTCTGCGCCGAGGCCCGCGACGGCGAAGAAGCCGTCCTCCTGGCCCGCTCCGAGCGCCCTGACCTGGCCCTCCTGGACGTCAAGATGCCGAAGCTCGACGGGATCGAGGCCGCCCGGCGCATCCTCGACGAGCGCCCGATTCCGATCGTGATGCTCACCGCCTACGGGCAGGACGAGCTCGTGCAGCGTGCGGCGGAGGCCGGCGTCTTCGGGTACCTCGTCAAGCCGTTTCGCGAGCAGGACCTCCTGCCGGCGATTCGCACCGCGCGCGCGCGTCACGAAGAGCTCGTCGCACTGCGAGAGGAGGCGGAGTCCCTTGCCGACGCGCTTGCTGCTCGCAAGGCAATCGAGCGTGCGAAGGGACTGTTGATGGAGAAGGAGGGCTTGTCCGAGGCGGACGCGTTCGCGCGGCTGCGCAAGGCGAGTCAGATCTCCGGCCGTCCGCTCAAGGTCGTCGCGGAGGCGCTGATCGCGACGCTCGAAGGCTGAGCGTTCTTTTTAGAAGGAGTAGAGGTCGGCCAGGACGCCGAGCGCGATCAGGACCAGGCCGATGAGAAAGGTCGGATCCTGCCGCGCACCGGTCGGGCGTCGCTTCGTCATCGTTCCTCGCACGAGGGAGAAGCCACCGCTCGGGAAGACGCCGATCAGGACGAGGATGCAGCCGACGAGGTAATAGGCCACGGCGATCGCGTTCGAGACCCGGTGACCGGTGGCGAACCCGATCAGCGCTGCGAGCAGCCCGAGGCCGGCCGCGACGGCTACGCAGACCAGTGCGAAGCGCAAGAGCGCCTCGCCGAGGCCGGTCATGCGGCTCGGCGTCGATTCCTGGGTCACGTGTGCGCCCGTTCGAAGAGCCGCTCCCATTGTTGGAGCAGCGCCTGCAGCTCGTCGCGGGCGCGGCGGTGTCGGGCAAGCGTCTCGACGTCGTTCCAGTCCTCGGCGAGTTGCCGCTCGAGCTCGGCCACGGTTTGCTCGCGCGCGGCGATCTCCGCCTCGATTCGCTCGAGCTCCGACGGGCCCTTCGCCTTCGTCGTCGCCACCTTGCGCACCTTCGGCGTCGTCTTCGGCTCGGGCGCCGGTATTGCCGCCACTCGCCGCGCCTCACGCTGGCGGACGTACTCCGCCCAGCCGCCGTCGTACGAGTTGAGGCGCTTGTCCTCGATTGCGAGAGTTCGTTCGGCAACGGCGTCCAGCAGTGCGCGGTCGTGTGAGACGAGCAGCACGGTCCCCGGGAACGCCTCGAGCGCCGCTTCGAGCGCCTCCCGGCTTTCCAGGTCGAGATGGTTCGTCGGCTCATCGACGACCAGGAAGTTCGCGCCCGAGGCGACCACGAGCGCGAGCGCTAGCCTGCGCCGCTCACCGCCGGACAGTGCGACGACGGGCTTCTCGTGCTCGGTCCAGCCGGAGAAGAGGAAACGGCCGAGCAGCTTCTGCGCGTCGGGCCGCTGCAGTCCGGTCGCGCGCTGCACGCATTGCAGCACCGAGCCCCGCGTGTCGAGCTCCATCTCCTGCTGGGAAAAGTACGCCGCCTCGACGCCGTGACCGAGCCGGACCGAGCCGGCGTCTGCCTCGCGGCGCCCGAGAATCGTCTCGAGCAGCGTGGTCTTGCCGGATCCGTTCGGCCCAACGAGTGCGACGTGCTCGCCGCGCTCGATTGCGAAGCTTGCTCCGTCGAGGAGGACGCGGTCGCCGATCCGGACCTCGAGACCCTCCGCCTCGAGCACGGTCCGGCCGCTGCGGGCCGGCTTCAGGAACTCGAAGCCGAGACTCCTCGTCCGCCGCGTGAGCAGATCGATCTCGGCCTTCGACTTCGAACGCTCCTTCTCGAGCCGTTCGATCTGGGTGAGCTTGACCTGCGCCTTGCGTGCCATCTTCTCGCTGGAGGCGCGAAAGCGCGCGACGAATCTCTCCAGTCGCTCGATGTCGCGACCGACCCGGTCGGCGGCCTTCGAGGCTGCGTGGAGGCGCGACGCCTTCTCGAGGCGCCAGGCGTGCCAGGGGCCCTTGAAGTACGTCGAGCGTCCGGCGTCGAGCTCGAGCACGACGTTCGTGACCGCCTCGAGGAACCAGCGGTCGTGCGCGACGATCATGATCCCGGCGTCGAGCGACGAGAGCTCGCGCTCGAGCCACTCCAGGCTTTCGACGTCGAGATGGTTCGTCGGCTCGTCGAGCAGGAGCAGATCCGGATCCCCGCCGAGCGCGCGCGCCAGTGACGCGCGGGTGAGCTCCCCTCCCGAGAACGTCTCGAGCTGTCGGTCGAGATGTTCGTCGGCGAAACCGAGGCCGCGCACGACGGCCGTCGCCCGCTCGCGCCAGTCGTAGCCGCCGGCGTGCTCGAGCCGGGCCTGCGCCTCCCCGTAGCGCCGGATCGTGGCGTCGCCGTGATCCCCGGCCGCCATGACCTGCTCGAGGCGCCGGAGCTCCTCCTCCAGCGCGACCAGGTCGCGGGCTCCGGAAAGCACGTAGTCGCGCAGCGTCAGACGCCGCTCGAGGGGCGGGCGCTGGTCGTGCAGGGCGACCCGGGTTCCCTTCTGGAAGGCGAGCTCACCGCCCTGGAGGTTGGTCTCGCCGACCAGCGCGCGCAGAAGGGTCGTCTTGCCGGCCCCGTTCGGCCCGGCCAGCGCGACGCGGTCGCGGCGCTCCACCTTGAACGACACGCCGTCGAACAGCGGATCCCCGGAGAACTCCTTGCGGAGGCTGGATGCGATCAGGACAGCCATTGCGCAGAGGGTAGTCGGCTCCGTTCCTCCGAACGAGCGCGTTATCGTCGGCCGGTGTCCTCTCCGATCGTTCTCGCACTCGACGTCGGCACGTCGTCGGTCCGCGCGCACCGTTTCGACGGAACGGCCGCCGAAGTTGGTGAGCCCGCGCGCCGCGAGTACGAGGGGGAGATCGATCCCGACCGGCTCGTCGATCGCATCCGTGAGGTGATCGCAGAAGCGGGAGGCGCCGAGGGAGTGGAAGGGGTCGGCACTTCCTGCTTCGGTCACAGCCTGCTGGCACTCGACCGGCACGGCCGGGCGTTGACGCCGGTCCTCTCCTGGAGGGACACGCGCTCGGCCGACGCCGCAGACAGCCTCTTACGACGCGTCGATGGGGATGCGGTGCATGCGCGCACCGGTTGTCAGATCCACACGAGCTACTGGCCGGCGAAACTGGCGTGGCTTGCGCAGGAGCAGCCCGACGTGTTCCGCTCCGCCGCGCGTTTCGTCTCGTTCTGCGACTACCTCTACGAACAGCTGCTCGGGCGCGAGGTCGCAGCGGGCATCTCGATGGCCTCGGCCACCGGGCTCGTTGATCTTCAGACCCGCGCGTGGGATGCGGAGCTCCTCGAGACCCTCGGCCTCACTGTCGAGCGTCTGCCCGAGATCTCGGATACAGCGGTCGACGGGTGGTATCCGGCGCTCCTGGACGGTGCGTGCTCCAACTTCGGCGCCGGCTGCCTGACGCGCGAACGCGCCGCCCTGATGGTCGGCACCTCGGGCGCGATGAGGGCGGTGTACGAGACGGAGCGCCCGCAGCCGCGTGAAGGGCTCTTCCTGCACTGGGTGGACGACACCCGCGTGGTCGAAGGGGGGTCGCTTTCCGACGGCGGCAACCTCCACGCCTGGCTCGAGGAGACGCTTCGAGACGCGAGTGGATCGCTCGCAGACCGGGACCCGAGCTCGCACGGCCTGACGTTTCTCACGCTGCTCGGCGGCGAACGTAGCCCCGGCTGGCACCAGCATGCAAAGGGGGCCGTGCACGGCCTGACCTTCGACACGACTCCGCTCGACCTGCGCCAGGCCGGCCTCGAGGGAGTCGCTTTTCGCTTTGCCGAGATCGCCGACCTGCTGCAGGGAGTCGAGGAGATCGTCGCCACCGGCGGCGGCCTGGTCGGGGATCCCGACTGGGTTCAGATCATGGCCGACGCGCTCGGGCGGCCGGTCACGACGTCGGCCGTTCGGGAGGCCTCTCTCCGGGGAGCGGCCGTAATCGCGCTCGGGCGAATCGGGGTCGAGGCAGAGTTGGCGCCACTCGGTCCCGTTGTCCGGCCTCGCCCTGGCAAGGCAGAGGCGTTCCGTGAGGCGCGCGAGCGCCAGCGACGGCTCTACGAGGTCGTGACTTCGGAGCCGACGAGCTGACGCGCGGCTTCCGCGATGTGCTCTGCGTCGATGCCGTAGGCGTTCAGTAGTTCGTCCGGCTTCCCCGAGCGAGGCATCTCGCGGACCGCGAGCTTCAGGACGTGGGGGTGCTCGTCCTTTTCTGCCAGCGCGGCCAGCACTGCATCGCCGAGCCCGCCCTCGGGGAAATGGTCCTCGACGGTGATGATCCTGCCGGTCGCCTCGGATGCGGCCTGCAGCGTGTCCGCGTCGATCGGCTTCACCGAGTAGGCGTCGATCACGCGTGCGCTGATTCCCTCCTCGTCGAGCGTTGCTGCGGCTTCGAGTGCCTCGTGCACGGTGACTCCGATGCCGACGATCGTGACGTTGTCGTCCTCGGACGACCTGATCACCTTGCTGCCGCCGACTTCGAACTCTTCGTCCGGGCCGTAAATGACCGGCGTGTTCGGGCGCAGCGTGCGCAGGAAGACGATGCCTTCGGTGTCCGCCATCTCGGCGACGAGCTTCGCGGTCTGGTTTGCGTCGCACGGATGGAGCACGACGCTCGAGTGAATCGCCCGGAGTGACGCAATGTCCTCGAGAGCCATCTGGGACGGGCCGTCTTCGCCGATCGAGACACCGGCGTGCGAGCCCGCGAGCCGCAGGTTGACGCGGCTGATGGCCGCCATGCGGACGAAGTCGTACGCGCGCGAGAAGAAAGCGGCGAACGTCGACCCGAATGCGTTCCAGCCTCGCGCGTGCAGACCGACCGCCGCCGCGATCAGTTGCTGCTCGGCGATGTACATCTCGAAGAACCGATCCGGATGCGCCTGCTTAAAGATCTCGGCGAACGTCGAGTTGCTGACCTCGCCGTCGAGCGCGACGACGTCGCCTCGAGCCGTCCCCAGTGCCGCGAGCGCTTCGCCGTACGCCTTTCGCGTCGCGACTTCCTGGCCGAGCTCGTAGCGGGGTAGCTCCAGTGGGTTGTTTGGGAACGTGTGCGGTTCCGCCGGGTCCGGCTTGGTGACGTCGACGTGGATGTTTCGGATGCCTCCGAGCTCCTCGATCGCCGCCTCTGGATCGTCCAGTGGCTTGCCGTGCCAGCCGTCCTTGTCCTCGACGGCCTTGACGCCCTTGCCCTTGATCGTGCGGGCGACGATCACCGTCGGACGTCCCTTCGTCTCCTCGGCCTGCTTGTAGGCGCGGTCGATCTCCTCGACCTCGTGACCGTCGACCTCGATCGCGTTCCAGCCGAAGGCGCGTGCCCGTTCGACGTAGACGCCGGTGTTCCACCCGATCATCGTCTCGCCGCGCTGACCGAGCCGGTTGACGTCGATGATCGCTGTGAGATTGTCGAGCTCGTAGTGCGACGCATGCTCGAACGCCTCCCACATCGAGCCCTCGGCCATCTCGCTGTCTCCGCAGAGCACCCAGACGTGCGATGGGAGCCGGTCGAGGAATTTCGCGGCGAGGCCCATGCCGACCCCGATCGGAAGCCCCTGGCCGAGAGAGCCCGTCGCGACGTCGACCCACGGGATGATCGGCGTCGGATGCCCTTCGAGCATGCTGCCGAACTTGCGGTAGGTGAGGAGCTCATCGTCGCTGATCGCCCCAACCGAGCGGAGGATCGCGTAGTACAGGGTCGACGCGTGGCCCTTCGAGAAGATCAGCCGGTCGTTTGCAGCGTTCTTCGGGTCGCCGAAGTCGTAGCGCAGGTGATTCGCGACCAGGACGGCCATCAGGTCGGCGGCCGACATCCCGGAGGTCGGATGCCCGGACTTCGCGACCGCCGCCGGGCGGATCGAATCGACGCGGAACTGCTGGCCGAGCTCCCGGAGCGCCTTTGCTTCCATCGCGGCCATTCTAGGAGGCAACCCGCTTGTTGTGCGGCCGTTACGGGTACGGTCATACCGTGAAGGTGGCGATCGCATTCGACCACCGCGGAGTCCATCTGCGTGACGCTGTGCTGGAGGCGCTCTCCGGGCACTCGGTGGTGGACCTGGGAACCGATACGGACGCCGAGCGGATCGACTACCCCGACAAGGCGCGCCAGATCGGTGAGGCCGTCCTCGGTGGGGACGCAGAACGTGGGGTGTTCGTCTGCGGCTCCGGCGTCGGCGCTTCGGTCGCAGCGTCCAAGCTGCCTGGGATTCGCGCGGCGATCTGTCACGACGTGTACTCGGCTCACCAGGGCGTCGAGCACGACGACATGAACGTGCTCTGCCTGGGATCCGAGGTTGTCGGGCCCTCGCTCGCGCGTGACCTCGTCACGACCTTTCTCGCGGCACGGTTCGACGGCGGCGAGCGTTATGTGAAACGACTGCAGATGATCGAAGACATTGAAAGGAATGCCGCCCATGCCTGACTCGAACTTGCACAAGCTGTCGGCGCTCGGCCAGAGCGTCTGGATCGACTACCTCTCGCGAGAGATGTTGAAGAGCGGAAAGCTCGCGCGGATGATGGAAGCGGACGCGGTCGTCGGCGTCACTTCCAATCCGACGATCTTCCAGAAGGCGATTGCGGAAGGCGACGCCTACGACGAACAGCTCAGAGAGATCCTCGAGACGGGCGAAGAAGATCCCAAGGAGATCTTCCTGCAGCTCTCCTCGAACGACATCTCGGACGCATGCGACCTGCTGCGGAAGGTCTGGGACGAGGGCGAGGGTCTCGACGGCTACGTGTCGTGGGAGGTCGACCCGACGCTCGCCTACGACCGTGACGGCACGATCGCGCAGGCCAAACGGCTGCACGACTGGGTCGCCAAGCCCAACCTCTACGTGAAGATTCCGGCGACCGAGCCCGGCCTCGGGGCGATCGAGGAGATGATCGCCCTCGGCAAGAACATCAACGTCACGCTGATCTTCTCGCTCGAACGGCACCAGGAAGTGATGGAGGCGTACCTCCGCGGTCTCGAGCGGCTGGTGGAGAGCGGCGGCGACCCGAAGCAGGTGCACTCGGTGGCGAGCTTCTTCGTGTCGCGTGTCGACACGGAGACGGACAAGCGACTCGACGTACTCGGCGGGAACGCGACGAAGCTCAAGGGCTCACTCGGGATCGCCAACGCCAAGCTCGCGTATCAGAACTATCTGGAGGTCTTCGCAGGCTCACGCTGGGAGGCGCTCGAGGCGAAGGGCGCGACGAAGCAGCGCTGCCTCTGGGCCTCCACGTCGACGAAGAACCCCGAATACCGAGACGTCATGTACGTCGAGGAGCTGATCGGGCCGGAGACGGTGGACACGATGCCCGAGGAGACGATGGTCGCGTTCCAGGACCACGGCAAGGTCGAGCCGACCTTGACAGCGGACATCGCGGCCGCGCGGAGGCTGTTCCTGGACCTGCACGCCGCCGGCATCGACTACGAGGACGTGACCGAAACGCTCGAGCGCGAGGGCGTGCAGAAGTTCGCGGACTCGTTCGACGAGCTGCTGGAAGGAATCCAGTCGAAGCGCGGGCAGCTGGCGCCGGCTTGAGCGTCGCAACTCAGCAAAAGCTCGTCGAGCGGATCTGGGCCCGCGACGCGACGGTCTGGACCGGCGCCGGCGAGGACAGGTGGCTCGGTTGGCTCGACGAGCCTCGGCGGATGCTGGAGCGCGTCGGCGAGATCACCGAGTTCGCACAGGAGGCGCGCAGGAAATTCGACACG
>DATMZV010000225.1:0-42603 GCA_035573355.1 Gaiellaceae bacterium
CCGGCCACACCGTCCGTGCCGAAGAGCCGCGTCGATGCACGCGACTCCCAGATCACGCTCTCGGTGATGTGCGATCCGGATTCGACCTCCTTGTACGGGTAGATCCGGACGCCGGGCATGATCACGCTCTCGGCGCCGATCGTCACCTCGTCGCCGATCGCGACGCCTTCGTGGATCCGGACGTGCCCACGGATGTCGCACGAGCGGCCCAGGATCGCTCCCTCGATCAGCGAGCTGCGTCCGATGTGCGTCGATGCGTCGATCACCGAACGCGTCGTGCGCGTTCGCTCACGCAGCGTCACGCTGTTCGAGAGCACCGAGTGCGAGCCGACGCTCGCTCCCGCCGCGATGCGGCAGTAGTTCCCGATGTACGCCGGGCCTTCGATCTGCTCGAGGTCGCCGATCTCCACGCCCTCGCCGAGCCAGACGTTCCCGCGGATGCGAATGCCGGGAATGTTCAGCCGGACGTTCTCTTCGAGGGCATCGAAGTTCGCCGTCCTGAACTGGTCCAGGTTGCCGATGTCCTGCCAGTAGCCGTCCATGACGTAGCCGTACATCGGCCGGCCCATCTCGAGCAAGTACGGGAAGAGCTCCTTCGAGAAGTCGTACGGACGATCCGTCGGCACGTGCTTCAACACTTCGGGCTCGAGCACGTAGATGCCCGTGTTGATCGTGTCCGAGAACACCTGGCCCCACGACGGCTTCTCGAGGAACCGTTCGATCCGTCCATCGTCGTCTGTGACGACGATCCCGAACTCGAGCGGATTGTCGACCGACTTGAGCCCGATCGTGACGGCCGCTCCCTTCTCCTTGTGGAAGGCAACGAGCTTCGAGAGGTCGACGTCGCAGAGCGCATCGCCGGAGATGACGAGGAACGTCTCGTCGAGCTGCTTCGCGGCCAGCCTGACGGAGCCCGCGGTGCCGAGCGGCGACTCTTCGACCGAGTAGCCGATCTGCATTCCGAGCGACTCTCCCTGGCCGAAGTAGCTTCGGATCGCCTGCGGGAGGAATGCGACGGTGACGATCACGTCGCTCATACCGTGTTCTCGCAGCAGCTCGAGGATGTGCTCCATGCACGGCTTGCCGACGACAGGGACCATCGGCTTCGGCTGGTTCGACGTCAGAGGCCGCAGGCGCGTGCCTTCACCGCCTGCCATGACGACGGCCTTCATCGCCTGGACTCCTTCCAGGCTCCGACTCCGTACGCGACGGCGGCGATCACGGCGAGGATGAGACCCGTCCAGAAGATCCAGTACGGCCACTCGGTCGAACGGTGCGTCACGATCAGGCACCCGATCCCGGTGTAGAGCAGCCATGTCGCTGCCTTGCCGAGGAAGCTCACCCTGATCTCGTACCCCTCTGGCGCGATCGTCTTGTAACCGGCGAGCAGAAGCAGGTCACGGCCGACGATCACGACGAGCCCCAAGAAGGGCATGTGGTCCTGGATGAAGAGCATGATCACCGCCGCGTCGATCATCAGGCGGTCCGCGAGCGGATCGAAGATACGGCCGAAGTCGGACTCGACGTGCCAGCGGCGCGCGAGGAATCCGTCGATCTGGTCGGTGATGCCGGCCACGGCGAAGACGATGCCCGCCGGCCAGCTGTGGCCGCCTTCCGCGGTGGCCATCAGCACGACGAACACCGGGATGAGCACGAGGCGCGCGATCGTTAGCGCATTCGGAAGCTGCTGGAGGGTGGCGGGAACGGCACGGGCGGCCATGAGTGTGGAAAGGATACGCCCGTGGCCGAGACCCTCAGCCTGCCTGGATTCGTGGATGCCCACAGCCACGGGTTCCAGCGCGCCCTGCGCGGCAAGAGGCAAGACGCCGGCGATTTCTGGGCCTGGCGGGAGCTCATGCTCGCCGAGGCCGAACGCCAGACGCCGGAGCTCGTGCGCCGGGAGTACGTCGAGGTCTATCGCGAGCTGCGGGCGGCGGGATACACCGCGGTCGGCGAGTTCCACTATCTCGGCTTCGACGAAGCGCTCGCAGCGGTCGACGCTGCGGAAGAGGCGAACGTCCGAATCGTCGTCCTGCTCGCCGCCTATGCGCGCGGTGGCTTGCCTCGCTTCCGCCAGGAGTCGGTGGCGCAGTATCTGCGGCAGATCGAGGATCTGCGTGAGCGCGGCGTCGCAGTCGGCGTCGCCCCCCACTCCGTACGCGCCTGTCCGTCGGACTGGCTCGAAGAGATTGGCCGCTACGCCGCGGCGGAGTCGCTGCCGTTGCACGTGCACGCGGACGAACAGCCGCGTGAGATCGAGGAGTGCCTCGCCGAGCACGGCATCCGCCCGATCGAGCTGCTCGACAGGACCGGTTGCCTGAGCGAGCGCACCACCGTCGTTCACGCAACGCATGCCGACGGCGCCGAGCTCGATCTGCTCGCGCGCGCGGGTGCGCGTATCTGCGCCTGCCCGACGACAGAGGCGGACCTCGGTGACGGTTTCCTACCCGTCGAGCGCGTCCGCACGCGCACCATCGGCATCTGCATCGGCTCCGACTCGAACGTCCGCATCGATCCGCTCGAGGAACTGCGAGAGCTCGAGGGAATCGCGAGACGTCAAGCCGGCCGGCGGAGCGTCATCTCCACGGAGACGCTTCTCTGCTTCGGGGCCGACGAAGGTGCAGGCTCGCTCGGCCTCGAGGAGTGGGACGACGTCCTGCTCGATCTCGCCCATCCTTCGCTTCGTGGCGTCGAGGACGTCTTCGAGGGGCTCGTCTCCGGCTGCGCCGCGGACGTGTTCCTAGAAGCGTGACGTCCAGTACGCGGTGCGTCTGATGTATGCCCGGTCTGCTGCGCGCCCGTGAAGTCCGTAGGCGCCGTCGTAGCTCTCGTACCTCCCGCCGTGACCCGCGGGCTCGATCTGCGTCCCCTCGCCCCACTCGTTGTACGACGTGATCGTGATGAGGTCCGCGCCGGCTCGTAGCGCCGCGCTCCACATCGAGTCGTAGGTCGCGCCGTTCAGCCGGTCCTTCACGTGCGTGTCGCCCGTCGCGGCCGCCGCGTCGTAACCGGGGCCGACCGAAGGCGCGCAGAGGATCCCATACGAGCGAGCCTGCGTGCAGAGGCGATCGAATTTCGCTGCGTCGTACACGACGATGTCGTAGGGATAGAACCCGGCGAACCCGGCACGCGCCGCAAAGCCGACGAGGCTCGTCTGCCCGAACAGACGCAGACCCATCGGCTGGCGAGTGATCTGCGTCCACTCGTCCGCCCTGAAGTCGTTCGAGCGGTAGATGTAGACGTCGCGAATGCCGAGACTTCGAATGTAGACGAGGTCGGCGGCGATCGAGTCGATGCTTCGGCCCTCGTACGGCTCGAGCTGAACAGCGACGCGAAGGCTTCGCCGTTTCGCCGCGCGCATCACGGCAGCCAGCCGTTTGTCCTCCGGGGAGCCCCGGCCCCACCACGAGCTCACGACCTCGTCGACGCCGGCCGCTGCGATGTCCTTCATCTGGGCGCGCAGGACACGCGGGTCGCCGCTCGAGTACGGCCCCCTGGCCGGGAAGAACGCGGAGGCGATGTCGAAGGGTGGCGTGTGACCGCCCTGCGTCCAGTGCGAGTAGTGCCCGTCGTGGCGCATGTTGGAGTACCAGGGGTAGAAGAAGATCGCCGTCTTCGGCGCACCCGCGTGGGCCCCGGGCGCCGGCAGGGCAAGCAGCAGCACGATGGCCAGGAGGGGGCTGCGCCGCATCCCGCATAGCCTCTCATCCCGGGCGGACTACGGGAATCCCCAGGACGAGGCATAAGGCTCCAAAGCCCGAACGCCGATTCGGTCGTATGGCTTTTCTTGCCTGGATCGACCGCACTTGGGGCCACAGCAGCCGTCAAGAGGGGCAGACAATGGCCGAGTATGCCGTCGTGCTCGGGGTGATCGTTCCCGCCATCATCCTCGCCTACGCGCTCTTCTCGGACACGATCGCCGCCTCGATCACTCGAGTCGTCCAGTACCTCTAGAACCCCTGCTGTAGACCGAGAGTCAAGTCGAGCTCCTGAAAGACGCGACCGCTCCGGTCACGTCTCCCCCTGCCCCGGGAGAGTTGTAGGGTTTTGACTCAATCGACAGGGAGGCTCAGATGGCCGTCGCGCGCGTTGTCACCTTCGACGGGGTCACCAAGGACCGCATGGACGAAATGAACCGCGAGATGAGCGAGGGTGATCCGCCGGAGGGATTCCCCGCGGCAGAGGTCGTCGTCCTTCATGACGCCGGGGCGGAGAAGTCGCTCGTCGTCGTCATCTTCGAGACGGACGACGACTACAACCGCGCGGACGAGATAATGAATGCGATGCCAGCGGGCGACACCCCGGGGAAGCGGACGTCGGTGACCCGGTACGACGTCGCTCACCGCATGAAGTCGTAACGGCACACCACTCGTAACACGTCCAGCCCGATCAATTGTCGCTTTGAGACATGTCCGACGGCTGACACCAGCCGCCTGCATGCGCAGAGCGAGGGGCGGGATTGGGAGTTCCCGCCCCTGCACTCGAACGAAGAGCCGGAAAGCTGGGGAGCTTTCCGGGAACCTGTGGGCTGCGGCACCCCAAGATTCCTGAAGGCTCTTCGCTCTCTTCCTTTCGACAGGAGAGACCTACCCCTTTAGGGTCAATTAGCGATTACAACGGTGGGCCTTGCAACGAGCGGCTTGGGCTCATGAATCTCGTCCACCGATCGAGGGAGCGCTGCGCGAATGAAAAGCCCCCTGTGAGCAGGGCCTCGTCAGCCGAGCGCCGAGATTTGAACTCGGGACCTCTAGTCCCCCAGACACGACCCGACTAGCGCACCCATCCATCACCGCACAATCGGGGAAGGTCGTCGTGTGGAGTCAGTGTGCGTGAGCGTGGTCGCTCACGGGTCCGAGTTGCTTGTCGGACATGCGTGTAGCGAGGAGGGCTGCAAGCGCGGTCGTGATCGGCATCGACACGATCAGCCCGATTGAGCCGACGAGCGCAGCAATCGCCGCGTCGGCGACGGCCTCGCCGTTGACTGCATCCGCGAACGAGGTCTCACCGACACTGAAAATCAGCAATACCGGCAAGGCTGCCCCCGCGTAGGCGAAGACCAGCGTCGCGACGGTCGCGGCGATGTGATCGTGGCCCACTTCGAGGGCGCCGCGAAAGAGTCCACCGAAACTGAGCGACGGATTCGCTCGGCGTAGGGCGATGACGGTCGACGACTGGCTCACGGTGAGATCGACGAGGACACCCAGTGCGCCGATGACCATCCCCGCGACCAGTAGGCCCTGGAGTGACAGCCGTGACTGCGAGGCACCGAGATACACGCTCTCGTCCGACGAGGCGCCGCTCAGATGGGCAACGTGCGCGAACGCGTAAGCCAGGCCCGCGGCGAGCAGGAGGCTGATCGCGGTTCCGAGCCACGCTGCCAGCGACTTGGCACCGAGCCCGTAAGAGAGGGGCATCATCACCAGCATCACCGCGAAAGCTCCGACTATCGCCACTGCGAACGGGGATGACCCGTGGAGGATCGCTGGCACGATGAACTTGATGACGATCAGAAGACTCGCAAGCAAGCCGACTAGCGCCCGGAGTCCGTGGACACGTCCGGTGGCGAGGAGCAACACGACGAAACCGATCCCGAGCCAGAGCATCGCGCCCCGGCGATCGAAGTCCGCGAACGAGTATGCGGCCGTCGGCCTCGAGCCGGCCGGCACTGGGTTCTTGTAGACCCGGATCCGATCCCCCTTCGAAACGTCTAGCGATCCGACCGCAGCGACGGTTGTCAGTGTGGTCCTTCGCCCCTTCGCCGGGCCGTCGAGGATCTTCACCTGAGCGACGCGGCAGGTGTGTGATGCGGAGAGCGCACAGGGGACCGATTTGACGCTCTCCGCGACTCCTCCAACCGTCCGGATCGGCCCGAACTGCGCCGAGCGGCCGAGGCTGCCGTGAGGCCAGAGCAGAGCAAGGCCGAAGATGGTGGCAAACGCGAGGACGACTACCGCGAGTACTAGGGCGTCTACCACGTACGAGCCGCTAACGGGCACCCGGAGCCGGCGACGATCCTCCCCCCAGAACGCATCGTCAGACGTCTCGGCTTCGCGTGCGCGGCCGATCATTCCGGACATGCTGACAAGAGGCCGGGACGGCACCGATACCTAAAGGACTTCTGAGGAACGCTCGCCATTGTCCCGAGGTGAAGCCGACGGACTCGTGCGGACCTAGGTCAACCGTTCTCTGAGCGCGAGAACGTCGGCGATGAAGAGCTTCGTCCCGCGAAATGGCCCGCGCTTGCGTAGCGACGTGGGTCCCTGGTACCACCCGCCGAGCGCGGCCCGCTGATCGCCGTCGAACTCGCGCAAAAGCTGCCTCATGAACGCGACCCCGATTCGGATGTTCCCCGAGGCGGTGCGCGCGACGGCATGGCCAATCAGCGTCGTCTCCACGTACGTCCAGGTCGTCGGGAGGATCTGCATGACGCCCCAGGCCCCCACCGACGAGGTCAGGTTCGACTGGTAACCGGATTCCATCCAGGCAAGTGCCCGGACGAGCGGTCTGTCGACGCCGTAATGGGTCGCCCAATGGTCAAGCAGCGAACGCACTTCTCCGATCCCCACCGTGGGGCGGTCAGCGACGCCATTCGTCCTGGGCAGACGAAGCGCGGCGAGCGTTCGAGGGCCGGCGATGCCGTCGACGGCAAGTCCACGGGCGCGCTGGAACTGCCTCAGCACGCGTTCCGTCCGGGGGCCAAAGTAACCGTTGACGGCCAGGGCGGAACCTCTCTCCCGGAGCAGGAACTGCGTCACCGAGACATCCCAGCCCAAAGCCCCCCGCCTCAGGGTTCGCCTGCCGAAGCTAGGTCGCCCAAGAGGGCCAAGCGCGTGCCGAGTCGCGGGACCGATCCTCCCGTCCACCGCCAGACCCGCCCTGCGTTGAAACCGCCGGAATCCGCGCGCAGTCGCCGGCCCGTAAAGACCGTCAACCGGCCCCGCGTACAAACCCTGCGCCCGTAGCGCCACCTGAAGCCCCGCAACCTGGGACCGCGCAGCGGCGATCCCCGCCGTCGCTCCCACGATCACGCAGAGGAACGCAAGCACGCACGCGCAGCGCCACAAAGTGCCAGTCGCTTCGACGCCAACCTCCCAACCCCTCGTCGCGGATCGCAGGGCTCAAGCACTTCGGCGCCGAGATGCTCGTCCCCGCGCCGGCTACTTGAGTCAGCCGAATGACTTAGCCCGTTCCCACTATTCAGCCACTAGGCGCCGCGTCGCAATCGACCTAGTTTTCGACTCTCCGTCCGCAGAACGGGATGGGCTTAGCGTGTGGGGGCGACGGCGGGGGCTGGTTTTGTCCCCCACGCTTGGGCCCATCTCGACGGCCCTTTGGCTGTGGCCCAGCGGCATGAGTTCGGCTCGAGTTGCACCCGAATCCCCAACGAACGTAGGGCTACGATCCAGTTGGGGGCGGGCGTGGAGAGTTCGCCGTAAAACTCTCCCTCAACCTTTGCCACAGTCGCAACGCGGGCGACGGGGAGAGAACAATCGCTCACGTTACAGAGGCCGCAGAGCCCGCCCCGCCCGATTCTTACTCAGAGGCGGCACATCCACAAGAGCCATTAACCGTTCGTGTTCTTGAACTCGCGGATCGCCGCGCGCGCCTTCTTCAGCGTCACGATGCCTCTGCAGACCTGACGCTTCAGTTTCGTTTCGAGGGGGTCTGACAGCTTCGACTGCGAGCGCGGCTCTGGCCAAAGGTTCTTCGGGTTCCTGATCGCACCGCCGAGCTCGAGCGGGATGAAATGGTCCTCCTCATACCCCGAAGGCGAGTCGGTTTCCTCGTAGAGAACCATCTGCTTGACTTTGAGCGCATTCGTGTAGCCGACGGGCGGGCGGATCTTCTTCGTCCAACCGGACTTGCAGATCGTCTTCTTGATCGTGGACTGGCGCACCCTAGGGTTGAAGGCGCCCGGCGTGATCTTCGGGTCCGGCAGGATGATGCTCGGCTCGCCCGGCCCCGGTGTAGTCACCGTCGTACTGTTGGTTTGAGTAACCGACGTCGACTGCGTCGTTGCTTGGGTCTCCGTTGTTGATGGTTCTGGTGCAGTCGTAACGTCAGCCGTAATCACTGTGCTCGTGGAGGACGTTGTCGATTGCGCAGCCCGGCAGTAGTACGTCAGCGCCTCATAGACGATCATCGTCGTGTCGCGTGTCGGGTCGTACTCAGGCGCACCAGGCTCCGCACAGTCCCACGCAAGCTCTGTTGACGTGTCCGTCCACACGTAGGTGTGATGGTCGGAGGGGCAAGTGTGTTGGCTGTGGCACGGATCGCTGTGCTCAGATGCGCCGCCGGCCACGTTCGCCGCGAGCGTGCCGCCCAGTGCAGCGACGGCGATCAAAAACAGGATGAAGCAGAACCTTCGCGTGCTGGAGCCCCCCTTCATTCCGCCCCGCTCGGCCGAAGACTAGTCAAAGTTGCGGCGGCAGATGTCAGCTGCGCCATGTCGCTGTTTTCACCCTCCTGGTGCCGGACTGCAAACTGCGCCACTACTGGAGGACGGGGTGTTCGAGGGCGGGGGTGCCAAGTCCTGCTGCGTCTCCCGTTACACAGAAAAGCCCCGTAGCAGGGGCTTTTCGCTATCGGGGCGCCGAGATTTGAACTCGGGACCTCTAGTCCCCCAGACTAGCGCGCTAACCAGGCTGCGCCACGCCCCGTGACGGGGATCGTATCGGCTACGCGCTGTAACGCCGGTAGAGCTTGTCGATCAGGTCCGGCATGCGCTCGAGCCGGTCGGTGATCACCCGCAAGCGATACTCGCGGAAGTGCTCTGCCTCGACGCCGAGTGCGCGGGCGAGGGTCTTGATCACGTCGTCCGATGGAACCGGACGGTTGCCGTGCACCAGGTGATTCAGATAGCCCGCTGAGAGTCTCGTCTTCTCCGCGAGGGAGCGGTAGGTAAGGCCGGCTTCCGCCATGAGGCGCTCGATCGTCGGGCCGAACGCGTCGTCGCTGAAGCGTCGCTTACGTGCCATCAGCCGAGTATCTCGCGCACTGTCGAGACGAGCTCACCTACGCTCACCGCCTTGTCATCCCCCTTCGCGCGCTCGCGAACGTCCACCGTACCGTCTTCGGCGACCTTTCGCCCGACGGTCACGCGCACCGGGCAGCCAATCAGATCGGCGTCCGCGAACTTCTCTCCCGCACGCGCCTCGCGGTCGTCTAGCAGGACGTCGAAACCTTCAGCCGAAAGCGCCGCGGCGACGGACTCACCGTGCTCCTCCATTCCGGGAATGACGACGATGTGCACGTCGTAGGGTGCGACGCTGTCCGGCCACTGGATGCCGCGGTCGTCGTGGTGCTGCTCGACGATCGCGGCCATGGTCCGCGCCGGGCCGATGCCGTAGCTGCCCATCACGAGGGGCTTCTCCTTTCCATCCTCGTCGAGGAAAGTTGCACCGAAGGGAACGGAGTAGAACGTGCCGAGCTTGAAGATGTGCCCGAGCTCGATCGCAATCTGCTCCTCGAGCCTGCCGCCGCACTCGGGACATGCATCTCCCGCGTTCGCCTGGCGGATGTCGGCAAACGCCGGGTTGTAGTCGCGACCCGCTTCGACGCCTCGGAGATGCCAGCCGTCCTTGTTGGCACCGGCCACGAACTGGCCCTCGCGGAGCGTGTCGTCCGCGAGGATGTCGATCGTCACGCCAACTGGCCCGAGAGACCCGCCGCCAGCGCCGAAAACCGCCCGGATCTCTTCATCGGTCATCGGCCGGTAGGCCTCGCCGAGCGCCGTGACGAGCTTCTCCTCGCTGAGCCGGTCGTCGCCGCGGATGAGCGCCAGGACGGGGCGCTCGCCCACCATGACCGGCATTGCCTTCGACGTCGCCGCGGGATCGATGTCGAGGAACACCGCGAGCGACTCGATCGTTGTGGCGCCGGGCGTTTCGACCTCCTCGGGCTGCTCGAGAGACTCGGGGAACGTCGGCGCGCCCGGGATTCCGCGCGCCGCGTCGTAGTCGGCGTAGTAGTCGCCGTTCTCGCAGCGCATGAGGATGTTCTCGCCCGTCTCCGCCGGCGCCATGAACCCCGACGACTCGCGGCCGCCCATGAACCCGGACTCAGCCACGACGTAGTACGCCTCGAGCTCACAGCGCTCCAGGATGCGTTCGTACGCCCCCTTGTGCGCCTCGAAGCTCTTGTCGAGCCCGGCTTCGTCGCGATCAAACGAGTACGAGTCCTTCATGATGAACTCGCGCAAGCGCAGAAGCCCGCCGCGCGCACGCGGCTCGTCGCGCTCCTTGGTCGAGAAGTGGTACCAGACCTGCGGCAGCTGCTTGTACGACTGCAGCTCCCGTGCATGGAAGGTCATCGTCTCTTCGTGCGAGAACGGGAGCACGAAGTCGCGCCCCGTGCGGTCCTTCAGCTTGAACACGATGTCTGCTCCGATGCGACCGCTCGTCTCCCACAGCTCAGCCGGCGTCAGGACCGGCGCGAGCATCTCCTGCCCGCCTATGGCGTTGATCTCCTCGCGGATGATCTGCACGACTTTTTGGTGTACGCGCCAGCCGAGCGGCATGAACGTCCAGAGGCCTGCGCCCACCTGGCGGATGAAGCCGCCGCGCACGAGCAGCTTGTGGCTGGCGGCATCGGCGTCGGCGGGCGCTTCGCGCAGCGTCGGAAGGAACAGCTCAGAGGCCCGGGCAATCATGTTGTCCGGGCAGACTACTCGCCGAGGGGGATCAGCGAGGCTTCAGCCATCGCCAGCGCGGCCGGCTTTGCCATCTTCAGTCGTTTCGGGCGTTCCATCCCGCCGGCGATCCACTTGTCGATCTCGTGAAACAGCTCGTCGATCAGAATGTCCGACGACACCTTCTTCAAGACGCGCCCGTGCGCATAGACGAAGCCGGTGTCGCGGCCACCCGCGATTCCGAAGTCCGCATCGCCTGCCTCTCCAGGCCCGTTCACCGCGCAGCCGAGCACAGCAACCTCGAAGTGCTGTGGGTATGCGCGCAGGCGTTCCTCGACGTTCTCGGCGAGCGTCTGCACGCCGACGTTGTCGCGTCCGCAAGACGGGCACGCAATCATGATCGGCCCACGCTCACGGAGCCCGAGCGCCTTGAGGATCTCGAAGGCCACGCGCACTTCCTCGACCGGGTCGGCCGTTAGAGACACGCGCATCGTGTCGCCGATGCCGTCGACGAGGAGCGCACCCATGCCGACGGAGCTCTTGATCGACCCGGCGAACGGTGTCCCGGCTTCGGTCACGCCGAGGTGCAGCGGATACGGGACCTTCGAGGCGAGCAGTCGGTAGGCCCGGATCATCGTCGGAACGTGGCTGGACTTCACCGAGATCTTGAAGTCCCGGAACCCAAGGCTCTCGAGCAGCCGCACCTCCTCGAGCGCGGCCTCGACCAGAGCCTCGGCCTGGTCGCTCTGCGCCAGCTCGTTCAGGTGTTTCGGCAACGAGCCCGAATTCGCGCCGATGCGCATCGGAATCCCCTTGGCCTGCGCGGCGCGCACGACCTGCGCGACCTTGTCAGAGCCGCCGATGTTGCCCGGGTTGATCCGGACCGCCGCGACGCCGGCGTCGATCGCCTTGAGGGCGAGGCTCGCGTTGAAGTGGATGTCGGCGATCACGGGGATCGGTGAGAAGCGCACGATGCGGCCGAGCGCCTCGGCGTCCTCGTTCTTCGGGACGGCGACGCGGACGATCTCGCAGCCCGCAGAGGCGAGCACGGCGATCTGGGCGGTCGTGGCCTCGACGTCGTGCGTCTTCGTCAGGGTCATCGACTGGACGACGACGGGAGCGCCGCCGCCGATCTGGACTCCGCCGACCGTGATATGGCGCTCGGAAGCCATCTCGATGCCAGTGTATCGCCGCCCTTTACCGGGTCTCGTGGCTCAGCGCCACGAGGCTGGAGCTAACCCCCGCCGAGACGGTTGATGTCGTTCGAGAGGCCGATGAACATCAGCACCAGGAAGAGCGCGATGCCGATCGCCGAGACTCGTTCGTAGACCTCGCGTCCCACCGCCCGGCCGCGTAAGCCCTCGATGATCGAGAAGAGGATGTGGCCACCGTCCAGAGGCAGGAGCGGCAGCAGATTCAGGATCGCGAGCGAGAGGCTGATCAGACCGAGGATCAGAAGAAAGAGCGTGAAGGTCAGGGACGCTGCCTGACTCGATGTGTCGATGATGCCGACCGGGCTCGAGACCTCCTTCCTGCCGGAGCCCGTGATCAGGCGCGGTAAGAACGTGACAGTCGCCTTCGCAGCCGACCAGGTGAGCTGGACGCTGTGTCCGAGCGCGCCCAGCGGGCCGTACTGGACCTCCTTCCAGCCCGGCTCGAACCCGAGCGCCCACCGGTCGCCGATCTTCTTCGTCCGCACCGGCCCGAGCGTCACCGGCTTGCCGCCGCGAAGCACGGTCAGTTCAATCGGCGCGCCCTTCGACGCCCGGATGTATTGCGACACCGCGGAGAAGCCCGGGGTGGGCTTGCCTTCCACCGCGACGATCGTGTCACCCGGGCGGAGCCCGATCTGCGCCGCTGGGGTGTCGGCCTTCACGTTCTTCACCGTACGGTCGGCGTCGCCCGGTACGCCGATGAGATAGGCAGTCGCGATGAGAAGGATCGCGACGAGGATGTTCATGCCCGGGCCGGCGAAGATGACGGCGATGCGCTTCGACGTGCTCTGGCGCCAGTAGGCGTCGTCGCTGAGCCCGTCCTCCAGCTCCTCGGCGCCACGTCGCGCCGCCTTTCCCGCTGCCGGGCTGAGGTCTGCTTCCTCCACGGCCGTCGCGAGCTCCGGCAACGCTTCGCGCGCGGCGACCAGATCGCCCGCTTCGAGCCCGCGCTGCACGCGTGCCATCTTCGGGAAGAGGCTCGGGTCCTCCTTGAGAGCGGGTCCGAGCTGCATGTCCAGATCGGACGCAGCCGGACGGTGCATCCCCGGGATCTTGACGTAGCCGCCGAGTGGGATTGCGCCGATTCCGTACTCGATGCCGTTGCGCGTGACCTTGACGAGCGCCGGCGGAAAACCGAGATAGAACCGTCGCGGCCTCATCCCCACGGCGCGCGCGACGAAGAAGTGACCGGCCTCGTGCAGGAGGATGAGCACTGCCAGGCCGAAGATCGAGAGCAGGACGTTCATGCGACCTTCAATGCCCCTTCGGCGGATCGCCGCGCGGCCTCGTCCGCGGCCACGAGCTCGTCGAGATCGCGTGCGGGCGTGCCGTCCGCTTCGGCGAGGGCGTCTGCGACGACGTCGGCGATCGCAAGGAACGGCAACCGTTCGTCGAGGAACGCGGCGACCGCGACCTCGTTCGCGGCATTGAACACCGCGGGATAGGTACCGCCCTGCTCTCCCGCGCGGCGCGCGTGTGCGAGCAGCGGGAAGGTCGTGAGATCCGGCGCCTCGAACTCGAGGGTCAGGCCCGCCGTGACGTCGAGCGGCGGTAGCGGCGTGGCGCTGCGGTCTGGATAGGTGAGCGCGAACGAGATCGGTACGCGCATGTCCGGATATCCCAGGTGCGCAAGCGTTGCACCGTCGCGAAACCGAACCAGTGCATGAACGATCGACGTCGGCTGAACGACGACGTCGATGTCGTCATACGGCAGGTCGAAGAGGAAGTGCGCCTCGATCAGCTCGAGCCCCTTGTTCGCGAGCGTTGCGGAGTCGACCGTGATCTTCGGGCCCATGTTCCACGTCGGGTGCGCAAGCGCTTCGCCCGGTGTGACGCCTTCCAGGTCCTGGCGCGCTCTCCCGCGGAACGGCCCACCGGAGGCGGTGAGCACGAGGGAGTGGACCTGGTCGGCCGACCGGCCTTCGAGGCACTGGAACGCCCCCGAGTGCTCGCTGTCGACGGGGATGAGACGCCCTCCCCCGCGATGTTGTGCGTCGAGAGCAAGCTCTCCGGCCGCAACGAGGCTCTCCTTGTTCGCGAGCGCGAGATCGACGCCGCGCTCGAGCGCCCACAACGTTGCGGGGAGGCCGGCGAAGCCGACCACGGCGTTCAGGACGAGATCCGGTGCGGCCCGGTCGAGCAGCTCGGTCAGGTCGCCGCCGACCTGCGTCAGCGGCGCGAGCCCGTCGATCGGCTGCGAGCCCGAGGAGGCGGCGCAGAGCTCCAGCTCGGGGTGGTCGTCGATGATCTCGAGCGCCTGACGCCCAATCGAGCCGGTGGCGCCCAGGAGCGCGATTCTCTTCACCCCGGAAGTGTAGGTTCGCCGCGATGATCCGCCCCGGAACACCGGAGGATGCGGACGGCACCGCCCGTGTACATGTGGAGGCGTGGCAGGCGGCGTACGCGCACGCTCTTCCCGTTGACCAGCTGGCGGCACTGAACGTCGACCAACGAGCCCCCGGCTGGCGCCGCTGGCCGCCGACGTTCGTCGCCGAGGAGGCAGGGGTGATCGTCGGGTTCATCGACGTCGGGGCGAGCCGCGACGAGGACGCCGACGCCGAACTGTTCTCCCTCTACGTGCATCCCGACAGCTGGGGCAGCGGAGTCGGACGCGCGCTGATCGAGGCGGGAGAGCAGCGCCTACGGGAGCTCGGGCACACGACGGCGATCCTCTGGGTCCTGGATGACAACCCACGTGCGCGACGCTTCTACGAGCTTGCCGGCTGGGCGGCCGACGGAACTGCGCGTGAGATCGAGCTGTTCGGCTTCCGCTTCCCCGAGGTCCGCTACACCAAGACGCTCTAGGCGGCGTTGAAGGCGCGCAACAGGTAATACGAGGCGACGGCCGCGAAGAGGAGCGAGTCGATTCGGTCGAGGACGCCGCCGTGCGCAGCGAGCAGACGGCCGCTGTCCTTCACCTGCATGTCGCGCTTGAGTGCGGACTCGAAGAGGTCACCGAGGGGTGCGGCCACGGCGATCACGGCGCCGAGCAGGATCGACTGCGGAATCGAGAGGTAGTCCTCCTTGTAGAGCGCGACGAAGGCGACAAAGATCGTCGTGGCCGCCCCGAAGAGGAAGCCCTCCCAGGTCTTTCCCGGCGACAGCGCCGGTGCGAGCTTGTGCCGGCCGATCAGCCGACCCGCGAAGAAGGCGCCGATGTCACCGGCCCAGACGGCGATCAGCACGGTGAAGGTCGCGAGCTTGCCGTCGTGAGGAATCTCACGCAGCAGAACAAGGTACGCGAGACAGAGCCCGATCCAGCCCGCGCCGAGCACCGTCGCCGCGATTGCAACGGTCGCCGACTGGCGGGTCGTCGCGATCCAGTGGAGCAGAAACGCGAGCACCATCGTGGCGAGGAAGCCGGCCGCCGTCCAGTCCAGACCGCCCAGCTGGGCGCCGAGCAGCGACAGGAGCGCACCCGTATACGCCGCGAGGATCACCGGCCGCAACGTGCGGATCATCAACGAGTACTCGTGCAGCGCCAGCACCGCCGCGACTCCCAGGAGCGCAAAGAGCCACCAGCCGCCTGCCCAGACGATCAGGAGCACGACGGGCACGCCGACGAGCGCGACCAGCACGCGCGACACGAGGGGGCCCATTACCGGCCGCCGAAGCGGCGCCTGCGGCTGGCGTAGTCGTCGAGTGCGGCGCGGAGCTGGTCCTCGCCGAAGTCTGGCCAAAGCGTGTCGACGAAGACGAGCTCGGCGTAGGCGAGCTGCCACAGGAGGAAGTTCGAGACCCTCAGCTCGCCGGAGGTACGGATCAACAGATCGGGGTCGGGCATGTCGGGCGCCGTGAGATACGCCGCGAAGGTTTCCTCGTCGACCTCGACGCCCGCCGCAACTGCACGGTTTGCCGCATCGATGATCTCTGCGCGTCCGCCGTAGTCGAAGGCGATCCAGAGATCGAGGCGGTCATTGCCTTCGGTCTCGCGCTCGAGTGCGGCCATGCGCTCCTGCAACGCGGCAGGCGCACGATCGCGCCGACCGATGAAGCGGGTGCGCACCCCCTGGCGGACCAGGTCGGGAAGCTCACGCTCGATCGTCTCCGTGAAGATCTCCATCAGGAGCTTGACCTCGTCAGGCGGACGGTTCCAGTTCTCCGTCGAGAACGCATACACCGCCAATGAGTCGACGCCGAGGTCGATCGCGGCCTCGACCGTGCGGCGCAATGCTTTGGTGCCGGCGCGGTGGCCCGCGGCGATCGGCAGCCCACGCTTGCGCGCCCACCGGGCGTTGCCGTCCATGATGATCGCGACGGCGTGCGCGACGTCGGGCAGATCCGGCTCGGGAGCCGGCCGGACGTGCCGCAGTGTCCTGATCTTCGTAAGGAGACTCATGTGTTTGTGTCACCGAGCGAAGCGAAGGTCTTTCGCAATGCCGCGCAAAGTGCGCAGCACTTTGCGCGGTTCAGACCTCCATGATCTCGGCTTCTTTGTGCTTCAACAGATCGTCGATCGTCTTCGTGTGGTCATCGGTCAGCTTCTGGACGCGGTCCTCAGCGCGGCGCTCGTCGTCGCTGCCGACCTCCTTCAAGTCCTTCAGGTGCTGCACGGTGTCACGGCGCACGTTTCGCACCGCGACCCTCCCCTCCTCTGCGATCTTCCGCACCACCTTGACGAGCTCGACACGCCGCTCCTCGGTCGGCTGTGGCATCGGCAGCCGGATGACCTTGCCGTCGTTCGAAGGCGTCAGCCCGAGGTCGGACTCGAGGAGAGCCTTCTCGATCGCCTTCACCGAGCTGGGGTCGAACGGTTGGATGGTCAGCAGCCGGGGCTCGGGGACGTTGATCGTCGCAAGCTGCTTGAGCGGAGTCTGCTGGCCGTAGTACTCGATCTGCACCCGGTCGAGGAGCGCAGCAGACGCTCGGCCGGTGCGAACCGTGTTGAACTCGGTCTTCGTGTGCTCGACGCTCGCGTCCATGCGCTTCTGGGCGTCCTCGATCAGTTGGTCGGCCGTAGCCATCAGCGCTCCTCCTTTGCCGGCGTCGAGATAATCGTGCCGATCCGTTCGCCTTCCAGGACGCGACGGATGTTGCCCCGGGCGAGCTGAAAGACGTAGATCGGAAGATTGTTGTCCATACAGAGCGACAGCGCCGTGGTATCCATCACCCGGAGGTTCCGCTCGAGGGCTTCCCGGTGCGTCAACTCCGGGAGGAACATGGCGTCCGGATCGAGGCGTGGATCGTCGGCGTAGACCCCGACCGTGCCGTGCTTCGCCATCAGGATGGCGTCCGCATTGATCTCGAGGGCCCGGAGCGCCGCGGCCGTATCGGTCGTGAAGAACGGATTGCCCGTACCGGCAGCGAAAATGACCACGCGCCCCTTCTCGAGGTGGCGGATGGCGCGGCGGCGAATGTACGGCTCCGCGACCTCCTTCAGCTCGAGCGCGGAGAGCACGCGGGTGTGTGCCCCGCGATCCTCGAGTGCATCCTGGAGGGCGAGCGCGTTGAGCACCGTTGCGAGCATGCCCGCGTAGTCGGCCGTGGCGCGGTCCATGCCCTCGGCCGCCGCGGCCATGCCGCGATAGATGTTGCCGGCGCCCACGACAATCGCCATCTCGACCCCGAGGGTCTGGACGTCCACGATCTCCTCGGCGATGGCGTCGATGGTCGAACGATCCATGCCGTAGTCGCGGTCACCCATCAGCGACTCGCCCGAGAGCTTCAAGAGGATGCGGCCGAACATCGACCGCGCCTCCTCCGGCGCGGCCAGCGTCTCTTCCGGCCGGACGGTCACGCTCAGCCGCTCAGCTCGAACCGCTCGAACTCCAGTACCTCGGCGCTCTCCTCGCCGAGCGCGTCGCCGACCTTCTTGGAGGAATCGTGGATCCACTCCTGGTCGACGAGCACGTTCGCTCCGAAGAAGCGCTTGTTCAGCATCCCCTCGACGATCTTGTCCCGTGCCTGCTCCGGCTTCGACTGCACCTCGTCCGACCCGGCGTAGATCTCGCGTTCCTGTGAGATCGTCTCCTCCGGGACGTCGTCGCGCCCGATCCAGTTCGGTCGTAGCGCGGCGATGTGCATGGCGACCTTTCGCGCGAGCTCGTCCGATCCACCGCGCATCTGCAGGAGCACGCCGATCTTGTTGCGCGGCGGATGCGCATACGCCGCAATCATCCCGCCGTTCACGGCCTCGAAGCGGACCGTGCCGGTGACGACGATGTTCTCGCCGAGCTTGCCTGCCAGCAGGACACGCTCCTCGTCGAGCGCCGCCTCTGCACCAGGGCCGTCGGCCTCGACGGCCTTCAGCACCTTCTCGGCGAAGGCGAGGAACTCTTCGTTGTTCGAGACGGGCTCGGTCTCGCAACCGACCGCGACCATGGTGCCTCGCTTGTTCTCATCAGCGAGCCGGTAGCCGACCTTGCCTTCGGGCGTCTCGCGGTCGGAGCGCTTGGCGGCGCCCGCCATGCCCTTCTCGCGGAGAACGCGCACTGCGGCCTCGATGTCGCCGTTCGTCTCTTGCAGCGCGCGCTTGCAGTCCATCATCGGCGCGCCGGTCTGGTCGCGGAGCTCTTTGACGAGTGCTGCAGAGATCTCAGCCATCCGTGCGGCCCTCCTCGGGAGTCGGCTCCTCCTTCGGCGAGACCTCCTCCTCGGCGGCCGTCTCGGCCGGGGCCTCGGACGCCGCCACCTCGGACGCCGTCCCGTTGGTCGCGGGAGCCGGCGCGAAGTCCGCGGGAGTCGCCTTCTGCTGTCCCGCAGCGATTCCGTCTGCGATCGCGCGAACGATCAGGTCGCAGGAGCGAATCGCGTCGTCGTTGCCGGGGATGACGTAGTCGGCCTCGTCCGGATCGCAGTTCGTGTCGACGAGCGCTACGACGGGCAGGTTCAGCCGCTTCGCCTCGCGCACCGCGAGCTGTTCCTTGCGCAGGTCGACGATGAAGATGGCGTCCGGCTGCCGCTTCATGTCGGCGACACCACCGAGGTTCTCCTCGAGCTTCTCGAGCTCGCCGAGCATCGAGATGCGCTCCTTCGCCGGCAGCAGGTCGAGCTGGCCTTCCTCCTTCAGCCGGCGCAGCTCGTGCAGCCGGTCGATGCGGTCGGAGATCGTGCGCCAGTTCGTCAGGAGCCCGCCGAGCCAGCGGTGGTTGACGTACGGCATGTTGACGCGCTTGGCCTGTACCTCGACGGCGCCCTGGCTCTGCTTCTTCGTGCCGACGAAGAGGATCGAGCCTCCGCGCTCCGCGATGTTGCGGGCAAACTCATGTGCTTCTTCGAGCAGCTGGAGAGTCTTCTGCAGGTCGATGATGTAGATGCCGCCCCGCTCGGTGAAAATGAAGCGGCGCATCTTTGGATTCCAGCGTCGCGTCTGGTGGCCGAAGTGAACTCCAGCCTCCAGCAGCTCGCGCATAGAGACGACGGACATCGGGATCAGGTCCCCTTTCTGGTTAGTTGTCAGTGCTTCCGGCGGGCCTGGCTGGAACCGGCATCCGTCTAGCGCCGGCACCGCCACCCAGGTTGATCCGCCGGGTCGGGTGCGAAAAACCGCCGCATTCTAGCGGCTGGCTCTCGATAGCGGCTAGCTCTCGAGCCTGGCGCGCTCCAGAGCGGCGGTCAGATCGGGAGGGAGCGGCGACTCCACATCCACCCGTTCGTCCCTGAAGGGGTGCGGGAAGGCGAGCCGGCCGGCATGGAGGAACTGGCGATCGAGCTCGAGCTCGCGGGGCCGGCCGTAGACCGGATCTCCGGCCACCGGCAGGTCGATCGCGGCGAGGTGGACGCGGATCTGGTGGGTCCGGCCCGTCTCGAGCCGCACGTCGAGCAACGAGTGGCGCGGCAGAAGCTCACGCACCGCGAAGTGGGTGACCGCATCGCGGGGCGTGTCAGTGTCGAGGGAATGCCGCAGGGCGTCGCGCCGGTCGCGGCCGATCGGCGCTTCGATCCGGCCACTGCGCGACCGTGGTCGCCCGACGACGAGCGCGACGTAGTGACGATCGAGCTCATGGCCGCGCACGAGCTCCTGCAGCCGGCTGTGCGCCTCCTCCGAGCGCGCGACCACCATCAGCCCCGACGTGTCACGGTCCAGCCGGTGCACGATGCCGGGCCGGTCGGCATCTCCGCCGGCTACGTCGTGCTCGAGCAGCCCGTGGACGAGTGTCCCGGTTGCATGCCCGGGTGCCGGGTGAACGACGAGCCCGGCCGGCTTGTCGACGACCACGAGATCGTCGTCCTCGTAGGCGATCCGAAGATCCATCGGCTCAGGGACGAGCTCCGCCGCCCCGTCACGCTCCGGCGGGTCGAACTCGAGCTCCTCCCCGCCCACGAGTCGCCGGCTCTTCGCGATCGACCTCCCATCGACGAGCACGCCCTGTGCTTCGAGCAGGCGCTCGGCGACGCTCCGCGAGCCGACCTCCGGGAGCGACGCGAGAAAGCGGTCTAGCCGCTCGCCCGCAGCCTCGTCAGGGACGCGGAGTTTCACGCACGCGTTGCGGCCGGCCGGCATTCCGGTCGGACGCCACCAACGCGAGCAAGAGAGCCGCGACGCCGACGACGATGAACGTGTCCGCGAGGTTGAACGCCGGCCAGTAGCGGAAGTCGAGGAAGTCCGTGACGTGGCCGAGCCGGACACGATCGAGCAAATTCGAGACGCTGCCGCCGATCACGAGGCCGAGTGCGACCGGCAACACCGGATGACGCGATCCCGAGCGGGCGAAGAAGTAGAGCATCCACGCGACCGCCAGCGCGGTCAGCAGGATCACGAGCGACGTCGCGCTCGCGAAGAGGCCGAAGGCAATTCCCGAGTTCGTGACGTGGTGGATCGAAAACGGACCCGCGACGTGCACCTGGTCGTTGAAGTCGAGGCGGCTGGTCACGATCGACTTCGTCAGCTGGTCCGCACCGAGAGCGGCGAGCGCGACCGAGCCGAGGCTGAGCCACTGCGGCCAACTTGCCCCGTAGTTGCGCTCGGCGACCGAGATCGGTGTCAGCCCGTCCGTCGTCGAACCGACGCGGATGTCGGTCGGTCGAGTCGTGACGCGCTCGGTCAACCGTGCTCCAGGTTGCGCTGGCAGTCGATGCACAGCGTCGCCCACGGAAGCGCCTCGAGCCGCTCCTCGGGAATCTGCTCGCCGCAGTTCGTGCAGACGCCGAAGGTGCCGCCCTCGATGCGCGAAAGCGCCGCTTCGATCTCCCCGAGGACGTGCTCGGAGTTCTCCTCGAGGGTGTAGTCGAGCTCTCGGTCGTAGGTCTCGGTCGCCGTGTCGGCGAGGTGGTTGTCGTACGCCGACTCCTCGCCGGCGTCGTCGTAAAGGGTGCCGGCCGTCTCCTCGCGGAGGTTCTCGAGCGCAGCCTGGACCCGCGTGCGTTCCTCGAGCAGCACGCCGCGGAACTGCTCGGTGTCGATCGTCACCGCCGCTCCTCTCCGGCCGCCGCACTCAGACGCTGCTCGATCTGCGACGGGCCGAGACCCGTCAGTCGGACGATCTTGTCCCGTGCGCCGTGTCCCGAAACGAGTGTCACCGCGTCGCGCGGCAGCGCAAGCGCCTCTGCGAGGAGTCTCACGACCGCGTCGTTCGCGCGCCCGCCCTCCGCCGGCGCAGCGACTCGCAGCTTCCACGCGTCACCGTGGCGACCAACGACGCCGCCGCGTGTCGCACCCGGCGAGACGCGGAGCCTCAGCCGCGTGGAAAGGGCTTCCATGCAGGGAGTCTAGCTCCGGGTCTACGCCGCCTCGACCTCGGCCGGCGGCTGTTCGTCGACGAGGGCGAGGGCGGCCTGTAGGAGCGCACGCATGCGCCGCACCTCGACCAGCAACCGGTCGTGATCACCGCGCGCGTTGCGCGTGATCGCCCGGGCCTCGGACCGGGCTTCCTCGACGATCAGATCCGCCTCCCTCCGGGCCTGGTCCTTGAGCGTGACTGCCGCCTTCTCGGCGGACACGAGCGTCGTTCGCAACAGGCCCTCGAGCTCGCGGAAGCGCACGAGATCGTCCTCGAGCTGTTCGACCTTGTCCGCGAGATCGGCGCGCTCGCGCCAGACGTCTTCGTAGCTGGCGGCGATCTCGTCGAGCAAGTCGTCGATCGCCGCTCTCTTGTAACCGCCGATGAAGCTTCTTCCGGGCTTGACGTGTCGGATCTCGACGGGAGCGAGTGTCATGGGTCTCCCCCTTTCAGTGCAGCCGGCTGAGGATGTTCGAGAGGATGTAGAGGAACGCGACGCCGACGACCGGTGAGAGATCGAGCGGCCCGAAGGTCGGCAGGATCCGGCGCCAGATCCGGAGGTACGGGTCGCAGACGTCGTAGAGAAAGCGCTGGATCCTGTTCAACCACAGCGAGTACGGGAGCCGCACCCACGAGGTGATGATGTAGGCGAGGATCAGGATCGAATAGACGTAGATGAAGACCTGCACGAAGCTGACGACGCTGTCGACCGCGTCGTAGAGCAAGCCGAGCATGGCAACAGAGGCCATCCCCGTCATTTCGGCATGAATGGCCGGTTTCCTACGCCTGGTTGAAGAAGCCGCCGCGCTCGAGCAAGCGTGCGCGTTCCTCGGCGGACACTTCGACATTTCGCGGCGTCAGCAGGAACACCTTGTCGGCGACGCGCTGCATGCCCCCGTCGAGGGCGTAGGTGAGCCCGCTCGCGAAATCGATGAGGCGCTTCGAGAGATCCTGGTCGGAGCTCTGGAGATTGAGGATCACCGGAATCGACTCCTTGAACTTATCGGCGATCTGCTGCGCGTCGTTGAAGCTTCGCGGCACGACCAGGTGCACGCGGACCGAGGCAGGCGACGGGACGGCGGCCACCCGGGGCCGCAGCACGGCCGTTCGGTCGTTCGTGGGCTCGGGATCGGTCCAGTCGTCGAATTCACGCTCTCGGCGGCGAGGGGCGAGCCGCCGCACGTTCGGGCGCTCGGCATAGCTCCGCTGGAGGTCCTCGTCGGTGACGTAGGCGTCTTCGTCCCAGTCCTCTTCCTCGGCGATGCCGAAGTAGACGAGGGTCTTGTTCCACACGTCCGCAAAGCCCATCTCGCGCGAAATGTTACTCCCCGTACAGGATTGAGCCCACGCGGACGAGGGTCGCTCCCTCCTGCACAGCGACCTTGTAGTCCTGGCTCGTCCCCATGGACAGCTCGCCGAGGCCGTGCTCCTCGCCGAGCTCACGAAGGCGCCGGAAGTAGGGACGCGACGACTCGGGATCGTCCGTGGCAGGAGGCATCGTCATCAGGCCGCGCACGTCGGCATGTGACGAGAGGAACGCCGGGAGCTGGTCGGGCTCGATCCCGGACTTCGATGCCTCGCCCGCGAGGTTGACCTCGACAAGGGCGGGCACCGTCAGCCGCCGTGCAGCGGACTCGGAGTCGAGTGAGTGCACGAGCTCGCAGATGCGATTGACCACCTTCACCTTGTTCGACTGGAGGTGGCCGATGAAATGCCAACGAAACGCGTCGCCGTACTCGGCGTGCTTGCGTTCGAGATCTTGCGCGCGGTTCTCACCGACGACCTCGATCCCGGCTTCTGCGAGGACTCCCAGGTCGGCGAGCGCGACGTACTTCGTCGCCGCAACGATCGTGACGGTCTCGCCGACCTCCGCGCGGATGCGCTCGTAGTTCGCGCGGATGACCTCAGGTGACATAGCCGATCACTCCTTGGCGTCCGGTGATCGGGCCGTCGCGACGGTGTGAGAAGAAACGCTCCGGATCGCAGGCGGTACACATGTCGAGCCGTTCGACCGACTCGACGCCCGCGTCACGCAGCACTCGCTCAGCTGCAAACCAGAGATCGAGATTGCGTCCGCGCAGCACCCCGCTGCCGAAGCGCGCGCGATATGCGCCGCCGATCTCGTCTCCCACCTCGTAACAGCAGGGGCCGATTCCCGGCCCGATAGCTGCCGCGACCTTTCCGCCGAGGGCGGCGACGCCCCCCTCGACGATCCCGGCGAGTAGGCCGATCCGGCCCGCGTGCAGTAGAGCAAGCGCGGGGTCGCTCCCGTCTTGTCGCACGAGGGCGATCGGCAGGCAATCGGCGGAGAGCGCCAGCAGCGGCACGCTGCGCTCGTGGGTCCAGAGACCGTCGCCGTCGCGGCCGCGTTCGCCGGACTCCGCGCGATTCACGAGCGCGGAATGCGTCTGACGGTTCATCGCGAGACGCGCAGCATCCGCACCGATCGCCTCGCAGAGCCGGCGGCGATTCTCGTCGACGTGCTCGGGGTCGTCGTGCGTGCGCAAGCCGAGATTGAGGGAGTCGAACGGACCGCTGCTCACCCCGCCACGGCGCGTCGAGAAAGCGACCGTGTACGGCTCTCCTGCATCCCACGGGATGAGCGTCATGCTCACGTGAGCCGAGCCTGTGCGCGCTCGATCAACTCGTCGCGCGTATTGAGGGCGGGGTCCTCGACCACCGCGTCGAGCAGCGCCTCGAGCGTTTCCCCGATTGCGGGGCTTTCCTCGTAACCCAGTGCGATCAGGTCTGCGCCGTCGACGGCAAGGTCGGTCAGACGGTGTGGCTGCACACGCTCCTGCTCGAGGAGGGCGCACAGCTTCGCCGCAGCATCGAGCTCCTCCTGTGCGACCTGCTTTCCGCGCAGATCGGCCTCCTTGTGCGTGACGAGGTCAAAGGCGAGCTCGTCCCCGTACTCGCGGAGGAAACGGCGCGCGAAGAGCTCGTCGATGTTCTCGAGCGGGAATGAGTGCGCTCGTACGAGCCGCGTCACGTACGTGCGCAGTCGGGTCGGGTAGCGAAGCCTGCGCAGCACCGCGGCTGCGAGGTTGGCGCTGCGCTCCGCGTGGGTCCCGTTCGCCTGCGGCTTCCCGAGATCGTGCAGAAGCGCGCCGAGGCGCACAGTGAGCGGCGCGTTCGCGTCGGCTGCCGCCTGGACGACGGCGAAGATGTGCTCGTCGAGCGGCAGATGCTGGCGCCTGCTGTTCTGCTCGAAGCCGAGGGTGGCTTCGAACTCCGGGAGCAGCGCGGTGAGAACGCCGGTGTCGCGGGCGAGACGCAGGGCCCTGGCGGGCTCGCGGCCGAGGAGCAACTTCGAGAGCTCTCCCATTCCGTCCGCGTGAAGACCGCCGCCGACGCGTTCGGCCGAGACGAGCTGAATGCTTGGAGCCGCCTCGCGCATCTGGCGCAGGGTGTTCTCGTCCGGCTCGAGACCGAGCTGCGAGACGAGGCGGAGTCCCCGCACCAGCCTGAGGGGATCCTCGGCGAAGCTCTGCGGGCGCACGGTCCGGAGCACGCCGTTCTTCAGATCCTCGGCGCCGTGGAACGGGTCGACGACCTCACCGGTCGCAAGCCGCTTGGCCATCGCGTTCACGGTGAAGTCGCGGCGGGCCATGTCGTCGTCGATCGAGATGTCGGGGTCCGCGACGATCTCGAAGTCGTGGCGCCCGGGACCGGTGCTGCGCTCCGCGCGCGGCGGCGCGAACTCGATCCCCGCGGATGCGAGGGCTCGTACCCGGCGGTCCCTCGGATAGAGACGCGCGCCGACTCGACGGCCCGCGACCTCGAGGTCCTCCACCCTGCCGTGCGGTTCGAGCGCGGCGCGGAGGCCGTCGTAGTCGACGCCGGGGACGACGAAGTCCGCGTCTTTCGACTCGAGCCCAAGCTGCTCGTCCCGTACGGCCCCGCCGACGAGGTACGCGTCGAGGCCCAGGCCCCGCACGAAGTCCTCGATTGTGCGGTCCACGGCTAGATCAGGGCGATTGCCTCGATCTCGACGAGTGCGCCCGATGGAAGCTTGGCGACCTCGACGGTCGAGCGGGCGGGCGGCTGGTCGCCCACCTTCGTTGCGTACACCTCGTTCATGCCCTGGAAGTCATCGAGGTGCTGGAGAAAGACGGTCGTCTTGACGAGTCGGTCGAAACCGCTCCCTGCGGCCTCCAAAATCGCACCGAGATTTGCGAGGGCCTGTTCGGTCTGCTCCTGGATCGTCTCGCCGGTGATCTCGTGACCTCCCGGCTTCAGAGCGACCTGGCCGGCGACGAAGACGAACCCGTTCGCCTTGATCGCCTGGGAATACGGCGCGCCCTGGAACGGCGCGGGTGCGGCCTCGGTGCGTACCACCTCTTTCATTCGTCTTTCCTCCTTCGCGGTCGGCAAGCCTGCGCGAGCGCGACGCCGAGCGCCTTGAAGATCGCTTCCAGGACGTGCTGCGTGTCCTTTCCCTCGACGAGCCGCACGTGCAGCGTGAGACCGGCGGTCTGCGCAAGCTCCTCGAGAAAGCGAGCGGCCAGATCTCCGGCGAGCCCCGCGATCCGCGCCTGCGACAGATCGACGTTCGACACGAGCAGCGGCCGTCCGGATGCTTCGAGCGCCACGTGCGCAAGGGCCTCGTCGGCGGGCACGACCGCCGAGCCGTGACCGCGGGCACCGGCGGCGCGGAGTGGTTCGTGCAGGGCTTCGCCGAGCGACCGCGCGGCCGCGGTGATCTCCAGCTCCGCCGAGCCCGGCTCGACGTCGAGGGTGAGGTCGAACGACGCGTAGACCGCGAGCGTCGCCAGCAGGTGATCGAGCACCGGCAGGCCGGTCGCGACGTTGGTCTCGCCGCGCCCGCCAACCTTGACCCGCGCGCTCGCGCGGCCCTGTCCGGTCGCAGCCATGGGGAGGGAGCGTACCCGGTCGGTCGGTGTCAGGCGTCGACGCGTTCGATCTGCGCACCGAGCGCGCGGAGGCGCTCGTCGATCCGTTCGTAGCCCTTGTCGATCTGGTACACGGCGCCGATCGTCGACGATCCTTCCGCACAGAGACTCGCGAGCAGCATCGCCATGCCGGCACGGATGTCCGGGCTCTCCATGCGCTGCCCGCTGAGCTTCGACGGTCCCGTGATGACGGCACGGTGCGGATCGCAGAGGATGATGCGCGCGCCCATGCTCACGAGCTTGTCCGTGAAGAAGAGGCGGTTCTCGAACATCTTCTCGAACATGAGGATCGTCCCGACGGACTGGGTCGCGATCGTGAGCGCTACCGACGTGAGGTCGGAGGGAAACGCAGGCCAGGGCCCGTCCTCGATCTTCGGGATGTGACCGCCGAGGTCGTCCTGGACGACCAGCTCTTGACGCGGCGGCACGCGCACGAAGTCGTCGCCCTGCTCGACATGAACGCCGAACTTCTCGAAGCCGTGCAGGATCGAGACGAGGTCGGCCTGCTTGACCGCGTCGATCGTGACGTCGCCGCCGGTGATCGCCGCGAGGCCGATAAAGCTTCCCACCTCGATGTGGTCGGGGCCGATCTCCCAGTCACCACCTCGCAGCGAGTCGACGCCGGTGATGCGGAGGACATTCGACTCGATCCCTTCGATCTGTGCGCCGAGCGACTGAAGGAACCGGCAGAGATCCTGGATGTGCGGCTCACACGCAGCGTTCCCGATCACCGTCTCGCCCGGAGTAATCGCGGCGGCCATGACCGCGTTCTCGGTCGCCATCACGCTCGCCTCGTCGAGGAAGATGTGGTGGCCCTTGAGCGAGCCGCCTCGCATCTCGTAGCGCCGGCCGACCTCGATCTGCGCGCCCATCTCCCTGAAGGCATGAATGTGCGGATCGAGCCGCCGCCGCCCGATCACATCCCCGCCCGGAGGTGGGACGCTCACGGTCCCGAGACGCGCGAGCAGCGGGCCTGCCAGCAGGAACGAGGCGCGCATCCTGCTGCAGAGCTCCTCGTCGAGCTCGTGCTTCGTCACGTCCGCGGCGTGAACCTGAACGTCGTTCGGCCCGGTCCAGTCCACCTCGGCGCCGACGTCGTTCAGGAGCTCCAGCATCGTCTCGACGTCGGCGATGCGCGGAACGTTGTGGAGCGTGACGGGCTCGGACGTGAGCAGGCACGCAGCCAGGATGGGCAGCGCTCCGTTCTTGTTCCCGGCGGCCCGAATGCGGCCTTGAAGCGGCCGTCCGCCCTCGATGACGAAGCATTCTGCCGCGCGCCCGATGACGGCGGTCTGAGACATCGCGGTAGCCTACCCACGCCGTGGAACCGACACGCGAACGGGCCTGGGAGACGCTCACGAAGCACACACAGAGCGAGGCGCTGCTGCGTCATGCCCTCGCGGTGGAGGCCTCGACGGCGTGGTACGCGAGGCACTTCGGCGAGGACGAGGAGCTCTGGCGGGTCGTCGCCCTCCTGCACGACTTCGACTACGAGATCCATCCCACGCTCGACAAGCACCCGCAGGACGGCGCGCCGATCCTCCGCGAGGAGGGCTATCCCGACGCGGTGATCGAGGCGGTGCTCTCCCACGCCGAGCATCTCGAGATGCCGCGGGACACCCAGCTGAAGAAGACGCTGTTCGCCTGCGACGAGCTGTCCGGATTCGTGCATGCCTGCGGTCTCGTGCGTCCGACCGGGATCGACGGGCTCGAGCCGAAGTCGGTGAAGAAGAAGCTGAAGCAGCCGTCATTCGCGGCCGGGGTGCACAGGGACGAGGTGTATGCAGGCGCGGAAGGCCTCGGGCTCGAGCTCGACGACCACATTCGGAACGTCATCGAGGCGATGCAGCCGATCGCTCCGCAGCTCGGTCTGCGCACCGCCGACTCGGCTGCCTGACGCTCAGCTCGACAGAGCGTCGACCAGGCGCTCGACGTCCTCCTCGTTGTTCCACCACCCGCACGACGCGCGGAGCCACCCGGTTCCAGGCAGGTCGCGCACGACGACCCCGGCCTCGTAGAGCCGTGCCGCCTCCGCCGACGCCTCGCCGACCGGAACGAAGGAGACGAGCGTCGCGTTTCCGTCACCAACCACGTCGTAGCGCTCGCGCAGCGCGCTGCGACAGAGCTCGGCGATCTCGGCCGCGCGGTCGTGGCGCCAGTCTGGCGCGCCTTCGAGCGCTGCCTGAAGCCCCGCGAGCGACGGCGTCGCGAGCCAACCGGAGTCGAAGCGCCCAGCCCCCTCGGCGGGGACGAACGTCCCGTCGGGTTCGATCGACTTCTGGGCGAAGTAGCTCGGGATCGCAACGTCGAGGCCGTCGGGGTCGCGTACGAACAACGCCCCGAGCGGCTCTGGGCCGCAGAGCCACTTCTGGCAGGAGACCGTGTAGTAGTCGAGGTCGCCGACGTCGACGGGAATTGCGCCCACCGACTGCGCCCCGTCGACAAGCAAAGGCAGCCCGCTCTCGCGTTTCAGCTCGTGCACCGGCAGCACCTGCCCGGTCGTCCAGAGGACATGCGAGAGGGCGATCAGCTTGGTACGCGGTGTGACGGAGGACATGATCGTGTCCAGCGCATCTGAGGTCGGCCGTCCGGCGACCTCGGCGACCCGTACGTGCGCACCCGAGACATGAAGCGGCAAGAGCAGGCCCGGATGCTCGGAGTCGGTGGTGACGATCTCGTCTCCAGCACCGAGCTCGAGTCCCGACGCAACGATGTTGCACGCGTCGGTCGTCGAGCTGGTGAGCGCGAAGCGGTCCGGCGTCGTGCCGACGAGGGTTGCGAGCTGCTCGCGGATCGTGGCACGCAGTGCGAGCACGCTCTCGAACCAGGCCTTTCCGCCTCGCCCCTGGCTCTGGTCGAAGCGCAGACGCTCGTCCAACGCATCGAGGGTCGGACGTGAAAGCGGGCCGAGCGTGCCCGCGTTCAGATACGCGAAGCGCTCGAGCACCGGGAACTCGGCGCGGGCCTCCTCGAAGGTCATGCGACCTCCCGTTCGACCGGCGCGTGATCCGAGAGCACGTTGCCGTCGAGCAGGCGTCGTTCTTTCGGCCAGACGCTCGGCGCGCCCGCTTCGAGCCCGCGAACGAGAACATGGTCGATCCCGCTCGGAGTCGCGCCGTCGAACCCCCACTCCGGCGCGCTCAGATCGACCAGCATCCGGGAGTTGCGCACGCTGAGGTTGAAATCGCCGCACAGGAGCACCGGTTCGTCCGGTCGTGCCAACCCGTCGACGAACACCGCTCCGCGCAGGAGCTCGGCGTCGGGAATGCGCTTGTCGCGCGAACCGGTCACGTGCGTGTTCGCGATCACGAGGGTCTCGTCGCCCCTGCGAACACGCACCGCCTGCAGGACACGGCGTTCCTTCCCCCAGGCGAGCCTCGAGACGAGACCGAGCCCGAGGCGGCGGGCCTGCGCACGGCGGAAGCGAAGCGGGTTCAGGATCACATGCCGGGACTCCACCACACGAAGCTCCGGCCCGAGCAGGATCCCGTTCGCCTGTCCGGTGAAAGCGGAGCGCAGCAGCCCGTGGTCGAGCTCGGTGACGATCCTTCCCACCTCGGCGGTCGAGGGGAACGGCCCGAAGCTCGGGCGCTGGGCGACGATGCCGACGGCCGTCAACCCACTCCAGTCGTCGAGCTCGTCGAGCGCCCAGACGGGCACCTCTTGTAGGCAGAGCACGTCGGGGCGGTCGCTGCTCGCGAGCCGCACCATCTCCCTGAGGAACGCCTTCCTGCCCGGCGGCAGCGTGTTCCCGTGGAAGAGGTTCCAGGTCCGGACAAGCAGGCGTTCTACTGTACTGCGGATGCGCGTCGTCATCTCCGACCCTCCGGCCTTCACGCCGGCCTACGACCATGAGCTCGCGGCGTCCCTCGCCCGTCAGGGCGTCGACGTCGAGCTCGTCACGTCGCGCTTCCGCTTCGGCGAGACGCCGGAGCCGGACGGCTACCGCCGAAGCGAGCTTTTCTACCCGTTGTCCTCGCGAGTCTTCAAGCGGTCGAGGCTCCGTCTGCCGTTGAAGGCCGCGGAGCATGTCCCGGGCACGGCAGCTCTCCTGCGGCGCCGACCCGACGTGCTGCACATGCAATGGCTCGCGGCTCCCGAGCTCGACCGTGCGCTCTTCAGGCCGCGTGTCCCGGCGGTGTTCACCGCCCATGACCTCTTGCCACGCCGCACGGCGGCGAAGAGCGCGCTCTGGCGCAAGCTGCTCGCACGCTTCGACCGCGTCATCGTCCACAGCGAACACGGCCGGCAGAGCCTCGGCGCGCTCGGTGTCGAAGCAACGGTGATCCCCCACCCTGTCTTTCCGAGCGATCCGCCACGCGACGACGACGGCCGCACGCTCTTGTGCCTCGGAACGATCCGTCCCTACAAGGGTCTCGGCGACGCGATTGCCGCGACGAAGCTGATCGACGGCGCCCATCTGCTCGTCGCAGGCGACCCGATCGAGGCCGTGAACGGTTATCGCAGCGCTGCAGGCGAGCTCGCCGAATGGCGTCTCGGGTATCTCTCGCGTGCGGAGCTCGAGCGGGCGCTCGGACAAGCGACCGTCGCACTCTTCCCGTATCGACCAGAGCTCGACCAGAGCGGCGCGCTCCTGCAGACGCTCGGCGCCGGGGTGCCCGCAGTGGCCTACGACGTCGCGGGCATCGCGGAGCCGATCGAGCGGTTCGGCGCCGGCCGCGTCGTTCCGGCGGGCGACGTCGAGGCGCTCGCGGCTGCCGCGCGTGAACTGCTGGAGAGCTCCATCGCACTCGAAGCGGCACGAGCCGGTGCGCGGCGGGCCCGCGAGGCGCTGACCTGGGACGCGGCGGCCACGGCGCACCTCGAGCTCTACCGTGAGCTGACATGAGGCTCAGGCGCGTGCGTTTCGCCGACCTGATCGAGCGGCAACTCGATCTGTTCGAGCGCGAGCAACGCGGTCTAATCGAGGACTGCATCGCCGCCGAGCGTTCCTACAACCGGGCGGAGCGCGGCGAAGCGGAGGAACGCTACGGCGACTACGTCGACCTCGTCGAGACGGCAACGGAGGTGCTTGCCGACCTTCGCGACAACTTCGCGTCGACCCTCGACGAGGACGCGGCGGAGGAGTACGAGCAGGCATTCAACCGCGAAGTCCTGCGGCGCTTCCGCCGCTTCGCGCTCGAGATCGAGGATCGCTGATGGCGAGGATCGAGGATTACGGCTTGATCGGCGACCTGCAGACGGCAGCACTCGTCGGCCGTAACGGCTCGATCGACTGGGCGTGCTTTCCGCGCTTCGACTCGGGCGCTTGCTTCGCCGCGATTCTCGGTGACTCCGACCATGGCCGCTGGGTCATCGCTCCGCGCGTCGATGCCTGGGAGGGTGGCCGCCGCTACCGCCCCAACACGCTCGTGCTCGAAACCGAATGGGAGGCGGATACGGGCGCGGTTCGTGTACTGGACTTCATGCCGCCGCGTGGGAAAGCGCCGGACATCGTGCGGATCGTCGAGGGCGTGCGCGGCCACGTCGACATGGTCTCGGAGCTCGTCATTCGCTTTGACTACGGCGGGACGATCCCCTGGGTGAGGCGAATCGCGGACGCCCGCATCGCGGTTGCAGGCCCGGACGCGCTGTCCTTCCGAACACCGGTCGAGCACCGCGGCGAGAACATGCGCACGATCGGAGAGTTCACCGTGCGCAAGGGCGACCGCATCCCGTTCACGCTCACGTGGTACCCGTCGAACGAGCGACCACCCCGCGCGATCGATGCCGAGCATGCGCTGGACGAAACGCTGACGTACTGGGAGGACTGGGCGAGCCGGTGCCGCTACCGCGGCAAATGGAAGGACGAGGTTCAGGGCTCGCTCGCGGTCTTGAAGGCGCTCACGTACGCGCCGACGGGAGGCATTGTCGCCGCACCGACCACGTCGTTGCCGGAAAAGATCGGCGGGGAGCGCAACTGGGACTACCGCTACTGCTGGCTCCGCGACGCGACCCTGACGCTCCTCGCCTTCATCAACGCCGGCTATCTCGAGGAGGCGCGTGCCTGGCGAGTCTGGCTGTTGCGCGCAGCCGCAGGAGATCCGTCTGCGCTTCAGATCATGTACGGCGTCGCCGGTGAGCGGCGCTTGTCCGAGCTTACGCTCCCGTGGCTGCCGGGCTACGAGGGCTCGCAGCCGGTACGCGTCGGAAACGCCGCGGCAGGACAGTTTCAGCTGGACGTCTACGGCGAGGTCCTCGACGCGTTGCACCAGGCCCGCGTCAACCAGCTCGAGATGTCCAGGGAGGCGTGGTCGTTGCAGCGCCGGCTGCTCGGCTTCCTCGAGCATGCGTGGAAGGAGCCCGACGAGGGCATCTGGGAGGTACGCGGGCCGCGGCGGCACTTCACGCACTCGAAGGTGATGGCGTGGGTTGCGTTCGACCGCGGCGTCCAGGCAGTCGAGCGCTTCGGCCGCTCCGCTCCCGTCGAGCGCTGGCGGAAGATCCGCACCGAGATCCACCGCGAGGTTTGTGAGAAGGGGTTCGACGGAGAGCTCAACTCGTTCACGCAGTCGTACGGCTCGAAACGGCTGGATGCGAGTCTGCTGATGATCCCTCTCGTCGGCTTTCTCCCGGCGGACGATCCGCGCATGGTCGGAACGGTCGCGGCAATCGAGCGTTTTCTCGTGCGCGACAAGCTCGTGTACCGATACATGCACGACGAAGAGACACGAGCCGTCGACGGGCTGCCGCCGGGTGAGGGTGCGTTTCTTCCGTGCACTTTCTGGCTCGCCGACAATCTCGCTCTCCAGGGACGGCAGAGCGAGGCCGAGGAGATCTTTCAGCGGCTTCTCAACCTCCGCAACGACCTCGGTCTACTTGCGGAGGAATGGGACCCCGAGACGCGACGCCAGCTCGGAAACTTCCCGCAGGCGTTCACCCACGTCGCGCTGGTGAACACCGCCTTCAACCTCAGCGCGCACGATGGACGCTCGATCGACCAGCGGGCTCCCGATGAGAATCCGACGGAGGCCTACTGAGTCAGCGGTGGCCGAAGTGGTGGGCACTCGGCAGGCTCGCCCCCACTTCGGACTCCTCCGAGATCCGGCGGGCGAGCGGCCCGAGTGTCTCGAGCGAGTGAACGAGGACGTTCTGGTTGCGCTCGATCCGTTCGAAGCGTCCTCGCGCGAGGACGAGCGGCTCGCCGCGGACGATTGCTCGGTGCTTGTCGTAGACCGACGGCGGCACGATCAGGTTGACCGGGCCGAACTCGTCCTCGATCAGCATGAAGACAACGCCGTTCGCAGTCGCGGGCCGCTGGCGCGCGACAGCCATTCCCGCGATCGCCACCTGCGCGCGGTCCGGCGTGTTCTCGAGGTCATGAGAGGAGATCACCCCAGCCGGTAAATGCGCACGTAGTAGCTCCATGGGATGTACGCCGACGGACAGGTTCGTCGTGCGGTAGTCGGCGAGCATGCGTTCCCAGACCGTCGGCTCCGGCAGCTCGGGCGTCGCCGTGGTGGGATCCAGCGGCAGAGCAAGCTGCTTCTCCTCTCCACCCGAGCCGGGCACGGTCTGCGAGCGCGGCACGAGGCCGAGCTGCCAGAGCAGCTGGCGGCGTGGCAGCTCGAAGCAGTCGCAGGCGCCCGCGACGATCAGCGTCTCGAGGCCGTGCGCGGAGAGCTGCGTGCGCTGGGCCAGGTCGCGGACGCTGGCAAACGGTTCCCCCTGTTCTCGCTCGGCGACGACAGCGGCCGCATCTTCTGCACCGATTCCGTTCACGTAGTCGATGCCGATGCGAACCGCACCATTTTCGAGCGCGCACTTGGCCGCGCTGACGTTCACGTCCGGCGGGCGCGTCTCGACCCCTCGCCGCTGGCCGTCGCGGACGAGCGTCGCGGGTGGGTAGAAGCCCATCGGCTGAGCGTTCAGGAGCGAGCACAGGAACTCCGCCGGATGGTGGTGTCTCAGCCAAGCCGACTGGTACGCGAGCAGTCCGAACGCTGCGGCATGTGACTTCGGAAAGCCGAAGCCGGAGAAGCCGACGAGCTTGTCGTAGACCATGTCGGCCGTCTCTCTGTCGACGCCTTTGCGGAGGGCGCCTTCGACGAAGCGCTCACGGTACGCCTCGAGCGCAGCGTGGGAGCGTTTGCGGCTCATCGCGCGGCGTAGACCTTCGGCCTCCCCCACGCTGAAGCCGGCGAGCGCGATCGCCACATCGAGCACCTGATCCTGGAAGACGACGACGCCGAGCGTCGAGCGCAGGCAATCAGCCAGCAGCGGATGGTCGACCGGCGGAACGAACGCCGCATCCTCGCGAAGTCGCTGGCGATGCTCGATGTACGGGTGGACGGCCTTGCCCTGGATCGGCCCGGGACGCACGAGAGCGACCTGCACGGTCAAGTCGTCGATGTTCTCCGGACGGGTGCGCAGCAGGCTCTGCATCTGCGCGCGGCTCTCGATCTGGAAGTCGCCGATCGTGTCGGCGCGCTGGATCTCCTCGTAGACGGCCTTGTCGTCGAGCGGGATCCGCGAGAGGTCGATCGGCGTGCCCTGCAGCCTTGCGATCTGGTCGACGCAGTCCTCGACCGCCGAGAGCATCCCGAGCCCGAGCAGGTCGATCTTCAGGAAGCCGGCGTCCGCGCACGAGTCCTTGTCCCACTGGCACATCTGCCGTCCGGCCATCGCGGCGGGCTGCACTGGGACGAGCTCCACGAGCGGCCGCGAGGAGATCACCATCCCGCCCGGATGCTGGGAGATGTGACGCGGCAGGCCGGCGATCTCGTGGCAGAGCTCACCGAAGGCACGCCAGCGCGGAGAGAGCAGCTTGCGGTCTGCGTCAGGGAGCTGCTGAAGCTCCTCGGCAACACGCTTCGCGTTCCAGCCTTCCGAGACGCGGGCGATCCGCTCGAGCTCCGCGTAGGGAAGGCCGAGCGCCTTGCCGACGTCGCGGATCGCGCCGCGCGAGCGGTACGTCGAGAACGATGCGACGAGTGCCGCGTGCTCGCGCCCGTAGCGCTCGGTGACGGCCACGATCAGCTTCTCGCGAATGTCGCGCGGAAAGTCGAGGTCGATGTCCGGAACGGAGTCGAGCTCGCGGTTCAGGAAGCGGCCGAGCGAGAGCTCGGCGCCGACCGGGTCGACGTGCGAGAGACCGGTGAGGTAGCAGACGAGCGAGCCGACGGAAGAGCCGCGCCCGCGTCCCGGGGGCAGTGAGTGTCGCGGGGAGTTGCGCCCGCGCACTTCGAACGCGCATTCGCGCGCGAGCTCGAGCACGTCCCAGTGCAGCAGGAAGAAGCCCGCGAGCCCGAGCTCGTCGATCAGCTTCAGCTCCTCTTCGAGTCGCGTGCGAGCTTCGCGGCGGAGCTTGTGACCTCTCGGGTAGCGGTCCTCGAACGTGCGCTTGCAGACGTGCGCGAGCTGCAAGATCGCGGGCTCGGGACTGTCGGAGAAGTCGGGGTACCGGTAGCCGAGCTCCTCGGTCAGATCGAACCGGAGCCGGTCGGCGAGCTCGACCGTGAGCGCGACTGCGGCACGATCCTCAGGGAAGCGTTCCACCATCTCCGCCGGTGAGAACAGAACGCTCTCGTGGTTGCCTCGGCGCTCGGCCTCGCAGCCGTCGAGCGAGCTCCGGTGGCGGACGGCGACGAGGACGTCCTGGAGCGCGGCGCGGCGCAGATTGTGCGCGTGCACGTCTCCCGTGACGATCGTCCGGACGCCGAGTGACGAGGCGAGGTCGCGCAGACCGGCGTTCCTGCGTGCGTCACCGCGTGCATAGGGACGCTGTAGCTCGACGAAGAACCGTTCGCGGCCGAACGCCTCTGCGAGCCGCGCAGCACCGTTCGGGTTGCGCACCGCGAGGCCGTGGCGCGCGCAGCCGGACAGGCAGACGAGTCCCTCGTTCAGCTCCTCCAGCAGCTTCTGGTCGAGGGCGGGATCGGCCGGCGGCTGCGTCTCCTTTCCTTCCGGCCGCGTGTGAGCATGCGCGGTGGTGATCAGCCGGCAGAGGTTCGCGTAGCCCTTCGCCGTCTCGACGAGGACCGTCACGTGCGAACGGTCGGCGAGCGTCAGCTCGGCACCGGTGATGGGACGCACGCCGAAGTGCTTCGCTGCGTGCGCGAACTCGAGAGACCCGTAGACCCCGTCGTGATCCGTGACTGCCAATGCCGGATAGCCGAGCTCCGCCGCGCGGATCGCCAGCTCCTCCGGCAGCGAGGCGCCGTCCAGGAACGAATACGACGAGTGCGCGTGCAGCTCGACGTATGGCACCGCGGACGCTCGCTCCCGTCGGGCCCGGGCGGCAGGCGCGCGCTCCGAGCGACTGCCTTCAAGAGGGAAGCGCTCTTTCTTGCGAGTTCGATGTGGAAACTCGGGCTGGAGCTCGATCGTCATACTCGGCCGTGATGGACGCAGTCGTGCTCAGGCCGGGCGAGGGCGAGTCGTTGTTCAACGGCCGGATTGTGATCAAGGCCGACTTCGAGCAGCTCTGCATCACCGAATCGCATTTCGACTCCGCGAGAGACGGTGCGAGCCCGCACTTCCACCGGCAGCACGCGGATTCGTTCTACGTCCTCGAGGGCGGGCTTGCAGTTCTGGTCGTGGACGAAGAAAAGCTGCTCTCGGCGAACGCTTTCGCCTCTGCACCGCCCGAGGTCGTCCACGGCTTCAGGACCACGTCTCCCGCTCGCTTCCTCAACTTCCACACTCCGGACGGCGGATTCGCAGGAAATCTCCAGGCACGAGATCGCGGAGAGCCAGGAGGCTTCGACAGCTTCGACGCGCCGGCCGGAAGCGGCCCCCCGGGGACCGACGCCGTTTTCCTCGGCCCGGGCGAAGGGGAACGGCTCGAGGGGACTACGCGGATTGCGACCACCAAGGTCGGCCGCGAAGAGATCGCCCTGATCGAGTTCGAGCTCGAGCCGGGCTTCGTGGGACCGGACCCGCACAGCCACGACGACCACATCGACTCCTTCTACGTGCTCGATGGCGAGCCCGAGTTCTTCGTCGGCGGCGAAACGCTCCGTCTCGGCTCCGGCTCTTTCGTCGCCGCGCCGATCGGAGCCGTCCATGCGTTTTCGAACCCGGGGCCGGACCGCGCACGGCTGCTCAACATCCATGCGCCGAGCGTCGGCTTCCACGAGTGGCTTCGGACGGTGAGCTAAATGGCCGAGGCCGCTTACCTCACGCTTGTGCCAACCGAATACGAGGCGGACATCCTTTGCGCCCTCCTTCGAACCGAAGGAATCGAGTGCGAGCAGCGTCGAACCAACCTCGGTGTCGGCGCGATGGACGGCATGCCGGGAGGTGGCCCCCTGGAGATCTTCGTTGCCGAGCAGGACCTCGCGCGAGCTCAGGAAATTCTGGCAGCGTCTGGCACCGACTAGTCGTTCTCTAGGCTCCCCGCTGGGTGAACCAGCAGCTGCGCTCCTCGTCGCGAAAGACAACGGCGTTCTCCCCTGACTGCAACACCACTTCGAAGTAACGCCGGGACACCGGCTCCTCCGTCCACCACCGATCGACGACGCGCCATTCCTCACGCACGAGCTCGACCGGTAAACGGTTCACTCGTGTAGGCGTTCCGTCGACACGAGCTTCCACGACCGCCGCGCGCGGCTCGTTTAGTCGTCCCGCGGCACGAACAACGCGCGCGCTTCCGGGATGCGCGACCACGGCGCGACCTCCACGACCTGGTTGACCGATCCCGAGCCGGTGCTCGCACGCACCTGGCGCAGGCCTTCCCGTAACCGAACGTCCAGCTCGCCGCCGGCAGCGGGCAGGAGCTCGAGCTGCTCGCCGTCGTGCTCCGTCAGCTCGACGAGCTCGAGGCGAAGCTCGACCACCGGGGCCGGAAGCTCTGCGAGCTTCGGCCCGAGCGCAGCCTTGATGCGGTCGAGCTCGGTGGTTGGATCTCGCAGCGTCGCGCTGCGCCGCCACGAACCGCCACCGACGAGCCGAGCAGAAAGGGCGAGCTTCCGGACGAAGCGCGCTCCACGTTCAGGCCGGGCCATCAACGTTTCGACGAGCGCGCCGAAAGCACGCCGCAGTGTCAGCTCGTTGCCGATCGCCTCCGGAAACTCGAGCGCCTCGACGATCTCTGCCGGCGGGCGCCGTCCGCGGACCCGCGATGACTTGCCGCCTCTCGCCAGGCCCCAGGCGCGCCGGCCGTCCGGCCCCAATCGTTCGGCCACAGCGCCACCCGGGAGCCCAGCAAGCTGTCCAACACGCTTCACCCCGAGCTCGTGCAGCTCCGCGCGACGGCGGGGCTCCATCGGCACCAGCTCGAGCGGCAGCGGTGCGAGAAAGTCGCTCAGCCGCTCGTCGGAGACGACCAAAATCTGCCCGGGGCGCGCGACGTTCGCCGCGGCCAAAGCTGCGAACCGGCGCTGCGCTGCGCCCGCACGTGGATCCCAGGCAGTCCCGACGGCGGCGAGGGCGCGCTTGAGCGCAGGCTCCAGGCCGCCGTACAACCTCTCCACCCCACGCGTCTCGAAATAGACGGATCCGACTCCGGCCGGCTCGACCGAGAACCCGGAGTCTTCGAGCGCACGCAAGATGTCTTCCCACGCCTGCTCGGCCGCAGCAGGATCCTGCTCCACGAGCACGAGCTCCGGGCAGGTCGCGAGCGCCTCACCGAGCCGCATACCCGGCCGGACCCCGAGCCGCTCCGCCTCGGCCGTCACCGGACCGACGACGGGCTCCGTTCCGGCCACCGGCGAGAGCGCCGCAGGTCGCAGCGCGAGCCCCGGCTGCTTGCGCAGCGCTGCCCGCAACTCGAAACCGGGGATGAGGAGGCAGGCGATCATGGGAACGTATGTTCTACACGAACACCTGTTCCCCTGTCAAGGGTTCTCTCGAGCCCTGTCGAAGACGATCACCCCATGCGTGCCAGAGCGCTCCTTGCTCTGCCCCTGATCCTTGCCGCCGGGGCCATGACCCCCCGCGCCGCGGCGGCCGATGCGGGCGTTGCCGCCCTTCAGGTCGGCCTGCACTCGCATGGGCTCTACAAGGGACCGATCGACGGCATCACCGGCCCGGGGACGGCCAGGGCGATCAGACTCCTGCAGAAGCGTGCGCACCTCACCGTCGACGGCGTCGTCGGGCCAAAGACGAGACGAGCGCTCGGCCGCTTCGCCAAGCATCGGCTCGGCAGCCGCAAGCTTCTGATCGGGAACAAGGGCTGGGACGTGGCGTCGCTGCAGTTCCAGCTCGCAGAGCACGGCTTTCCCTCGGGCTTATTCGACGGGATCTTCGGCCCGCACATCGACAAAGCTTTGCGGCGCTTCCAGGACTGGGCCGGGCTGAAGACGGACGGCGTCGCCGGCCCCGCGACGCTCGGCGCGCTCACCGCTCCGCCGCCCACGATCCCGCTGCCGCTCGCCTGGCCGTTGGCGGCGCCCGTGCTCGGAGATCGCTTCGGCCCGCGGGGCAACGGGTGGCATTCCGGCATCGACTTGCCTGCCTCACTCGGTACGCCTGTCTACGCGGCCCGGTCGGGTCAGGTCGTGTGGGCAGGCTGGCGGAACGGCGGCTGGGGCTTCCTCGTGATCGTCGCCCACGGACGCGGTGAGCGGTCGATGTATGCGCACCTCTCCCGCATCGACGTCCGGCTCGGTGTGTGGATCAGCCAGGGAGTCCGCGTCGGGCTCATCGGCGCGACGGGTGACGCGACCGGGCCGCACCTGCACTTCGAAGTCCGAGTCCGCGGCGCCTCGGTCGATCCGTTGCGCGCGCTGCCTCTAGGAGAAGGTCACTAGAGCCGCGCGCATCCGCGATGCGCCTGTCGTGCACGCCCGCCGCGCCGGCTCCGGGCTTAGCTTCGTGCACCCTCGCTCGCGGAACGCGCCGTTCGTGACGACTGACAGCGTCCGTCCAAGCCACTCGTAGCATCCCGCCCGGGCGTCTACCGTTATTCGTGCGCACGCGCGGATCAGCCGCAGTTGCGCCGGCGCGCGTCCTACCAGTGCCTGGTCGGGAACGCCCCGAAGACACGCCGATGCATCCGCCGCGCCGAGTCGTTCGCAGACATGCATCTGGTCGAAGGGATTCGACGAGATGGTCAGAGCCGCGGCGCTGATGCAGCCGGAACGCTCGAGCCCCTTCAACCCTCGACAGTCACGCCGGAGGTCCGCCGCGTCGCGCACCGGCAGGGCGAGCGGCTGCTCCAGGAAGTACCTGTACCAGCAGGGCCTGATGTAGGTGAGGCGACCGTCGCAGAGCTTCCGCGGCGAGATCATCCGCTTCGGCGCGGTCGTGCCGTCGGCGCCCCGAAGCGAGATCCAGTAGTCGTGGAAGACGCCCTGCGCACAATCCGGTGCGTAGTCGCGCTGCAACGCCCGGCAGGCGCGCACCGCCTGGCCGAGATCGCCGTGATATGCCCGCAGCAACGCATGACCGAGACCGTGCACGCACGTGTACTGCCGGTACCTCGTCGGCAGCTCGGCGCACGTACGCGCTGCAGAAGCGCCACCCGAGCGGATGATCTGCGGCCCGAGGTACATCACAAGCCCCATGCCGAAGCCGGCCGAGCAGTTGGGATTGTTCGAACGAGGCACGTAGCGCTGCAGGTTGCCGAGCGTGACGTGATGGTCACGGGCGAACTCCCTCCCCACCTGGTGCATCAGCACGTGACAGCCCGCTTCGGCCGGCCCACCGACCGCGGCGACGCGACGGTCGATGCGCGGCACCTCGCGCGCAGGATTGCCCGACGCTTCGATGTCGTTGCGAAGAAGCCTGACGTAGCAGTTGTACTGCGCCTCGACGTTGTGGATCTGCGTGCACTGCCAGAGCCAGGGCTTGCCGGGTGTGCTGCCCGCTCTCGCAGGAACGATCAGGAGGGCTATCAGCCCGGCCAGGACGAGTGCGAGCTTCACGAGTCGCGGATCTCCGCCGCAGGCCCGACCATCCCGACGAGCCGGGGCACGACGTCGAGCACGTTCTCGCGCGCGCAGAAGGCAATGTCCTCTTCGAGACCCGACGGGCCGTAGGTGCGCGCGTTGAACGCCGCGAGCGCGGTCGGGAACGCGCGTGCGATCAGCTCGGACCCGATCGCGGCATCGGTTCGGGAGCTCTTCACGAGCTGGACGATACGCCCGGCGCAATATGCGTCGTCGAGCGCGAACGCGCCCTGAAATCCCGCGCAGGCGACGACCGTATCGCGCCCGTCCACTGCCGCGGCGATTGCGTCGAGGTTGAGCAGGCTGCCGAGCACGACGTCGTCGCAATGCTTCGCCGTCTCGAGAATCGCGCGCGTCCCGTTCGTCGTCGTCAAGATCAGCGTCTCGGCGCGTGCCTCCAGAAACTCGCGCGGCGAGGCGCCGACGTCGAAACCCTCGATCCGCACTGCCTTCCGCTCGCCGCCGACGAGCGAGCTCGGGAGCTCCGCCCTAAGCGCCCGCGCCTCCTCGATCTCGGCGCAGCAGAGGACGCGTTCGTACCCCGCCGCAAGCGCCTGCGCAATCGTCGAGGTGGCACGGATCACATCCACCACGATCCCCAGTGGGGCAGGAGCCGTCGCGACGGGAGTGAAGGCGACGTCGATGTGCATCCAACTACGCTACTTCCGTCATGGCTGAACCCGTCGAGCGGACCTGCTACCGCCACCCTGACCGCGCCACGGGGCTCTCCTGCTCCGAGTGCGGACGCCCCATTTGCACGGAGTGCATGACGATGGCGCCCGTCGGGATTCGCTGTCCGGAGCACTCCGGCAAGCCGCAGGGCGTCCAGCGGATGACGCGCGGAATCCAGCGTGCGAGCTTCGAGGGCGCGGGCGCAAAGGCGACGAAGGCGCTGATCGGGCTCAACGTCGCCATCTACATCGCCGAGCTCGCCCAGGGCGGCGGCGTGTACGGCGTGAACAGCACGATCTACGAGAAGGGCTTCCTCTATGCGCCGTTCGTCGGCCAAGGCGACTGGTGGCGGCTGATCACGGCGGCGTTCCTGCACTACGGGCCGTTCCACCTCCTCCTCAACATGCTTGGCCTCTACTGGTTCGGGTCGCTCCTCGAGCAACGGATCGGCTCGGGCCGCTACCTGCTGATCTACCTCGTTTCGGGCCTCGCGGGGTCGGCCGGCGCGCTCGTCCTCAGTCCCACGAGCGCGACGGTCGGCGCGTCCGGCGCGATCTTCGGAATCCTCGGCGCCGGCCTCGTTCTCGAACGGCAGGGGGATTACGTATTCGGCGGCGCCGCGCTGGGGGTCATCGTCGCGAATCTCGTCCTCACGTTCGCGTGGAGCGGCAACATCTC
>DATMZV010000226.1:0-8408 GCA_035573355.1 Gaiellaceae bacterium
CGCTCGTCGGGGTCGGGGCAGCAGACGAGGGAGTCCTGCTCGAGCCAGTCCGAATCCGGGAGCCGACGCTGCTTCGCAGGCAGGAGGGGCAGCACCGACTGGAGCGCGTACATGCAGAAGTGCTTGCCCTCCGGGATCCGGATCCGGTTCGACTCCGTCACCTCGAAGTAGTCGCCGACCTCGAGCCCGCAGACCGAACGTCCTTCGATCCGCTCGACGGTGACGCGCAGGTCGAAGAGCCGCATTTCCGTCATGCCGGAGCCAGCATATGAGGCTCCGCCCGCCGCTTCCACCCTTGCATCGCGTCTCGTTTGGACGGATGATCGAGAACGCGCGACTGCGCGTTACCGACTGAGGAGGCTGCCGTGAAGAACTGGCGGAAGGCGGTGGGGGCCGCACTACTGTTGGCCGCTATCGCGGCCGTGGCCGGGGTCACCGGCGGAACCGCGTCGACGAACGCGGCTCAGAAGAATTGCTCGTTCCAGCTCCGGATCGGCGACGTCCTGCCCTTCACCGGCGGGCTCGCGGCGTACGGCGCGAATCTCGATCGCGCCGTGAAGCTGGCGGTCAGCATGGACAACGCGACGCTCAAGCGCCTGAAGCTGTCGAAGATGTCGGTCAACCTTGTCGCGTCAGAGGACGGACAGACGCAGGCCGCAGCATCGGTCGAGGCGGCGACGAAGCTCGTCAAGGCGAACCATGTGAGCGTGATCATCGGTGAGATGGCCTCGGGCGCGACGATTCCGATGGCGCAGTCCGTTGCGATTCCGAATCACGTGGTCGACATCAGCCCGACCTCGAGCGCTCCGCAAATCACGAACATCAAGGACAACGGCTATCTGTGGCGCGTGTATCCGTCGGACTACCTTCAGGGACGCGTGCTCGCGCAGGCGGCGATCGGTGCCTTCGGAAAAGGCAAGGTCGTCAACGTCGGCGCGCGAAACGACGCGTTCGGCACCGCGCTCGAGCAGCTGTTCGTCGCGCAGTACAAGAAGCTCGGCGGCAAGGTGGGGCAGACGCTCCGCTGGAACCCGGACCAGGCGAACTACGACACGGAGGCAGGACGGCTCGTCAGCGGCAACCCCGCGGGATACGTGATCATCGACTTCCCCGAGACCTTCGCGAAATTCGCGCCGTCGCTCGTCCGGACGGGAAAGTGGCAGGCCTCGCGCACGCTGATGACGGAGGCTCTTCGCAACGAAGACGTTCTCAAGGGGCTCGGCGCTCCCGCCGAAGGCCTCCGAGGCACCGCGGCCACATCCGAGGGCGCACCTGCACGAGCGGCCTTCGATGCGCTCTGGAAGCGCGTGGTCAAGGGAGCGAAGCCGTACACCGGCTTCGAAGGGACGGCGTTCGACGCGGCCAACCTCGCCTTCCTCGCGGCGGTGAAGGCGTGCTCGGCAGCCGGGCCGAAGCTCAAGACCCAGCTCCGTGCGGTGTCAGGTCCTCCAGGCAAGAAGCTGACCTACAGGAAGCTCGACCAGGCAGTGAAGCTGCTGCTGGCCGGCAAGGACATCAACTACGAAGGCGCGTGGGGCCCGATCGACTGGGACAAGAACGGCGATCCGGGATCGGCCGTGTACGAGATCTGGAAGTACGCGAACGGCGCGATCACCACGCAGAGAACGATCACCTTCAAGCCGTAGTGCGGGAACGAGTCAGGGACGGCGGCGGCTTCGGCGAAGTCGCCGCTTACTCCCGCGCGGTGCGGTACGGACCGCACATCGCGGTCAGTGGGACGGCCCCGCTCGCCGAGGGACGCGTTCTGCATCCCGGCGACTCGTTTCTGCAGACCCAGGCCGCGATCCAGAAGGCGCTCGACGCCGCAGCCGAGCTCGGCGCGGCGCGTGACGACGTCGTTCGCACGCGTCTGCTGCTGGCGCCGGAGTGCGACTGGAAGGACGCCGCGCGTGCGCACGCCGAAGCGTTCACCGGCGTCGATCCGGCCAACACCACGTACTACGTCGGCGGGTTGATCCCCGAGGGTGCACTGGTCGAGGTCGAGCTCGACGCGATCGTCGAGCCGAGGTAGAGGTCCGTGACCTTCGGGTCGTCCAGGAGCGACCGGCCGGTTCCCTCGTAGGCATTGCGGCCCATGTCGAGCACGTAGCCACGATCGGCCAGCGAAAGTGCGCGCCGGGCATTTTGCTCGACCATCACGATTGCGATCCCGCGCCGCTTCACCTCGGCGAGCTGGTCGAACACGAGCTCCACGGCCTGCGGTGAAAGCCCTGCGGAGGGTTCGTCGAGGAGAAGCGCGCGCGGGCGCGTCACGAGTGCGCGCGCGATCGCGAGCAGCTTGCGCTGGCCGCCCGACAGCGTTCCCGCCCGCTGGCGGCGCCGCTCTGCGAGCAGTGGAAACTGCGCGTACATGTCGTCCACGGCCGGCCGCCGTTCGGCGCGTGGCAGCGAGACGCTGCCGACGAGCAGATTTTCGGCGATGGACAGGCTCGGAAAGACATTCCCGAGCTGCGGCACGTAGTTGAGCCCCAGACGCGTCAACCGCTCTGGGCGCACTCCCGTAACGTCGTCCGTTCGGTAGCGGACCTGGCCGGAAGTCGGTCGAAGGAGGCCGTAGATCACCTTCAGGAGCGTCGACTTGCCGGCGCCGTTCGGGCCGATGATCGCCACGAGCTCGGCTTCGAACGCCGTGAGCGACACGCCGCGCAGCACGAGCGCTTCGCCGTAGCCGGCCTCGACGTCTGCAACCTCGAGCAGCGGCTTCCTCACGTCGTTCGGGCCGTTCCCAGATACGCGTCGACGACCCGCTGGTCGCCACGCACTTCCGCAGGAGTGCCGCTGGCGATCACACGGCCTTCGTTCATGACGATCACGCGGTCGCTCGCCTCCATGACGATGTCGAGATCGTGCTCGACGAAGAGGAAGGTCATTCCCGTCTCGGTGCGCAGTCGCAGCACGTGCTCGACGAGCTGGCGCCCAAGTGCCGGGTTGACGCCGGCCATCGGCTCGTCGAGCAGAACCAGCCGTGGCTCCGCCATCAGCACGCGGGCGAAGTCGAGGAGCTTGCGCTGGCCGCCGGAGAGGACGCCTGCGTATTCACGGGCGTGCGTGTCGAGCCGGAAGAGCGCGAGTAGCTCCGCTGCACGCTCGTTTGCTTTCCGCTCGCGCGAGCGCACGCGCCCAGGGTGTAGCACCAACCCGTTCAGCCGCTCGCCCGGATGACGGGTTGCCGCGAGGAGGACGTTGTCGAGGACCGACATGCGGGTGAGCGCACGCGGTACCTGGAAGGTTCGCACCAGGCCTCGCTGCGCGATGCGGTGTGCCGGCGCGCGGTCGATGCGGCGGCCTTCGAACTGCACCGTTCCTCGCTCTGCGGAGAGGAAACCGGAGATGACGTTGAACAACGTCGACTTACCGGCGCCGTTTGGCCCGATCAATGCGGTGATCGATCCCTCGTCCACGTGAAACGACGCTTCGTCGACAGCGCGGAGGCCGCCGAAAGTGCGCACGACGTCGCGCACCTCGAGAATCGCGCTGCTCACTCCAGAACCATCTCCTTCCGGCTGCCGAAGATCCCTTGGGGCCGGAAGAGCATCAGCCCGATGATCACGAGCCCGATCACGATCAAGCGCACGTAGGCGCGTTCCGTCGAGTCGAGCAACGAGAAGGGAGGAAAGTCGAAGAAGCGCGTTCCGGCGAAGATGACGCCGAACACGAGTGCCCCCACCGGCACGGTCCACGCACGGCCGAGCCCGCCGAGGATGACGATCATCCAGGCGAAGAACGTGATCAGCGGCGCGAAGTCGTCCGGGCTGAAGAAGCTGAACTGCCACGCATAGAAGACACCGGCCAGCGCGCCGAGGGCGGCTCCGAGCGCGAGCGCTTGGAGCTTGTAGAGGAACACGTTCTTGCCGAGCGAGGCCGCCGCGTCTTCGTCCTCGCGGATCGACTTCAGCACCCGTCCCCAGGGAGTCCGCATCAGCAGCGTCACGGCGGCGACCGCGAGCAGGGCAACCGTCCAGACCAGGATCAGCATCGCCGCGTCGCTGCCGACGTGGAGATTGCGTTCCACCTTGCCGAGGAAGCTCTGCCAGGCGCCGTCGTACTGAGACGCCTGGCCGATCCCGGCCAGGTTGATCGTTCCCTGCGAGCCCCCCGTGAGCCGGTCCTCGTTCGTGGCGACGTAGCGAAGGATCTCGCTGAAGGCGATCGTCGTAATCGCGAAGTAGTCCGCCCGCAGGCGCAGCGTCGGGAGCCCGAGTAGCAATCCGGCGAGGATCGCGAGCACGATCCCGCAGCCCGCGGCGAGCCACATGTTCAGGTCCTCCTTCACCACGAGGATGGCCATCGTGTACGCGCCGATGCCCATGAACGCGACCTGGCCGAAGTTGAGGAGCCCCGCGTAGCCGAACTGCACCTGCACCCCGAGCGCGAAGAGCGTGTAGATGCCCGCCACGATGCCGACGAAGGACCAGAACCCGAAGCTGGCGATCGTGCTCAAACGACGCGTGCTCTTCCGAAGAGGCCCTGTGGACGCAGCAGGAGGACGAGAATGAGCGTGCCGAACGCCACGACCGGCTTGTAGGTCGGGTTGACGCCGCCGTGGAGCTCGGGCCACGTCGACAGCTCCATGACGAGACCCAGCGTGAGACCTCCGAGCAGTGCGCCGTACACGTTGCCGATTCCGCCGAGAATGACCGCGGCGAAAATCGGTAGCAGCAGCGTGAAGCCGAGCTGTGGGTCGAAGGAGGTTTGGACGAGCCCCGCGAGGACGCCGGCGAGACCGGCAAGCAGGCCCGAGACGACCCAGGCGGCGAGGATCACGCGACTGGTGCGCACACCTGCGACCGCTGCGAGCGGCAGATCGTCCGCGAGAGCGCGCATCATTCGTCCGACGCCGGTGCGCGCGATCAGGATCCCGACTAGCACGATCCCGACCGCCGCGACCACGATCGCGATCCCCTGCGCCCCGGAGAGTCTCGCGCTCCCGATGACGTAGACCTTGTACGGGTCGACGGTGTAGGTCCGAGACTGCGGGCCCGCCACGAGGTAGATCACGTGCCTGAGCACGAGCGCGAGCCCGACGGAGACGAGGAAGAGGCTCATGAACCCGGCGTTGCGCGCGCGTAGCGGTCTCCAGAGCACGAGCTCGAACGCGACCGAAAGGAGCGCAGTTGCCAGCATCGCGAGGAGCGTGGCGGTGACGATCGGGAGCTCGAGCGTCACGTTGAAGTAGACGGCCGTGAAGGCGCCGAAGGTCATGTAGTCGCCGTAGGCGAAGTTGACGAGCCGGAGGATCCCGTAGACGATCGAGACGCCCGCCGCGGCGAGCGCGATCACCGATCCCGTGACGAGGCCGTTGGCCAGGAGCTGCATGAACATCGGCTGGGACTCTCGCCTACCGGCCGGTGTGGTTCAACCTGGGCCCGTTTCGTTAACGCGAACGCAAGCGAGCGAGCTCTGTTTGGCCGAGCTCGGTCAGCCGCCAGTAAGCGACAGCCGCAGTCGTGTGACCGACGACCTCGCTGACGCCGAGAACGTCGACGAAACGCCGCCGCCTCAGTGCCGTAAGAGCGCTGCGGACCTGCTCGGGCGGCTCGTCGAGATACAGGGCGATCTGTTCGTAACCGAGTGACTCGTTCTGCTCGAGCAGCGTCAGGATCGCGGTCTCCATCAGGCCGGGCTCCTCACTCGCAGCGAGACGGCGAACCCGAGGTTGCCACCGCCGCACCGGCCCGTGATGACGTAGCGTCCGGGCCTGCGCGAGCGCGGGATCGTCGTCCAGACCTTGAAGCCGCCGCCCGGGTGGACCCTCGCGAGAACGGCGGGAACCCCGGCGAACTCGTGCCGGCGCACGAACGCCCGTGAGAGCAGAAAGGCGTTGCTCCCGGCCGTGCAGCCGTCGGCGGAGCCGCTCAGCCGAACGGTGCCACCGGCGCGCACGAATGCCGGTGAGACGGAGAGTGAAGGCGCAGCAGCAGACAGCGTGGACGCCAGGCCTCCAGTGAGGATTGCACCGAGGCACGCCAGGAACCAGATGCGTCGCCGCATCCTTCAAGAGTACCCGCGAGCCTCTATGACCTCGAGTCTGTAGAGGCCACTGCATTAGGCTGACCGAGTGGCCGTCGCAGAGAAAACACTTTCACTCTGGGAGCGCCGCTTCCGCGCGCCGATCTCGTTTCTCCCCACCTGGGCGCCTGACGTGCCGGATCGTTGTGTCTACGCATCGAACGAGGCAGGCGTCTGGCAGGTGTTCGCGTGGGACCCGGCAACAGGGGAGCGGCGCCAGGTCACAACGGAGCCGGTCGGGGTGACGGACGGCACGCCTTCGCTCGATGGCCAGGAAGTGTTCTGGTTCGCAGACGACACCGGAGACGAGGCTGGCCGCTGGCTCGCGCAGCCCTTCGCAGGCGGCGAGACGCGACCCCTCTTCCCGACGATTCCGAACGGGTGGAACGAAGGCCTGGCGCAGGCGCCGAGTGTCGTCGCGCTCGGGCTCAGCAACCGTGACGGCTTCGCCGTCTACGTCTCGTTGGCAGGCGACCCGCCGACAGAGCTCTACCGCTCGAACGAAGCGCTGCACGTCGGAAGCTGGAACGGTCGCGGCTTCAGCGAGAGCGGGTTGTCGGCCGACGGCTCGCTGCTCTGCCTCGAGCACGCGGAGCACGGCGACCTGATCCACCCCGCGCTGCGTGTGATCGACGCGCGCTCCGGAGCGACTGTGGGCGAACAGTCGGATCCCGGACTTGCATTGGCTGCGAAGTGCTGGTCTCCCGTTCCGAGCGAGCAGGTCCTCGCGATCGAGCACGAACGTGAAGGTGAGTTACGGCCCGCGCTCTGGAACCTCGAAACGAGTGAGCGTCACGACCTCGAGCTCGAGCTCACGGGAGACATCACCGTCGAGGGCTGGTGGCCGGATGGCTCGGCCCTGCTCTTGAAGAGACTGCACGAGGGTAGGAATCAGCTGCTTCGCTACGAGCTGCAGACCCGAGAACAGCAAGAGATTGCGACCGGGCCCGGCTTCATTTCCGATGCACGCGTGCGGCCTGACGGACGCGTGTGGTTCCTTCACGAGCAGGGAGGACGGCAGCGCGTCATTCGCGACGACCGCGGCGCCGGGCCGCTGAAGCTCGGCGACCAAGAGCCGCTCGAAGGCCGGCCTTACGAGACTTGGCACTTCACAAATCCTCACGGAGACCGGGTGCACGGCTTCTACGTCACGCCGGATGACTCAGGAGGCCCGTTCCCCGTGCTCATGTTCGTCCACGGAGGCCCGACCTGGCTCGACAGCGACCGCTGGCAGCCGGAGGTACAGGCGTACGTCGACGCGGGATTCGCAGTCGGCATGGTCAACTACCGCGGCTCGACGGGATACGGGCGCGAGTGGCGTGACACGCTCATCGGGAACATCGGCGGCCCGGAGCTCGAGGACGTGAACGCCGGCCTGCAGGATCTGGTCGAGCGCGGGATCGCAGATGCGGAGCGCGCAGTGGTCGCGGGCTACTCGTGGGGCGGTTACGTGACGCTCCTCGAGCTGGGAAAGCATCCGGACCTGTGGCGTTGCGGCATCGCGGGTGTTCCGGTGGGAGATTACGAGGCCGGCTACGAGGACCTTTCGCCGCTGCTCCAGGCCTACGATCGAGCGCTGCTTGGAGGAGAGCCGCGTGACGTTCCCGAGCTGATGCGCGACCGGAACCCGATCAACTTCGTCGATGACGTCCGCGCCCCCGTCCTTTTCCTGATTGGCAGGAACGACAGTCGCTGTCCCTATCGGCAGGCAATGATGTATGTCGAGCGGCTTGCTGCGCGGAACCATCCGCATGAGTCCTACGTCTTCGCGACCGGCCACTCGCCCTTCGACACCGACGAGCGAGTCCGTCAGGTCCGGAAGACACTCGACTTTCTCGAGGAGCACGTACCGGGAGTTCGCGCGATCTAGCGACGGCCCGCGGAACAGACCAAGGTCAAGTTGTCGGTCTCGGGAGAGGAAGGTTGTGAGTAAGCAGTGCTGCGCCGAGCCCTCGGCCGCTGGCTACCGTCCTCCACGTGGATGGTTGGGAGACGTGGCAGCGCCAAACGGGTGACGGTGCGGTCGAGTCCCAACAGCGCGTCGTGCTTCGCGAGCCGGTCGTCGAATTCACCCGAGCTGGAGCGGAGCTCCTTGGTCTCGCCTACTGGCGCGAGGTCGAGCGAGTCACTCGGGGTCTCATCCGGCAACGGGAAAGGAACGGCATGCTCGAGTTGCGGCTGCTCGGGCGCGGTCCCAGCCTGCTTCGGTTCGGCCGGCCGAAGATTCAGGCGACGGACACGCTTGTCTGCTGCAGCTATCCGATCGAGGGTGGCTTGCTCGCCCGGCGGCCTTCCGGAGAGATCGCCTTTGCGCAGGTCGGTGGCTCGCTGCCGGTCGTCCGTTCGACGATCCGCGGCTTCTTCCCAAGCCTCGCCGC